>CALAIL010000036.1 GCA_937923255.1 uncultured Propionivibrio sp.
ATGCACGTAAATAAAGGACCTCCGGGCGCCTGCTCAAAGACGCCCTGTTTACGCGGGTTGCGGCGGGCTACTTTTTCGCCTTTGCCTTCGTCGGTTTGTCGGCATAAGGCGTCATTCGGAAGCGGTAAACTTCCGAAATCTCTCTATCGTAGCCAGGGTAAAAACCTTTGACCATGCCAAGCACGATGCGTGAGCCGCGGTTGAACAGGATCAGTAATTCACCCGTCTTCGGATCGACGCCACCCGCTTCGATTTCGCCTTGGCGTTTGACCTCGGAAAAAATCTTCTCGCGCACGACATGCGCGTAGGTCTTGTCCGTGACATCGATGCGGTACAGATTGTCCGGCTCGTCGAAGTCGGCATTGCCGTCGTCCGCAGTGACGAACAGCTTGCCCTTCCAGTAATGGATGCCTTGAATCCATTGCGGTACGGCCTGCAAGTGCACCTTGCGCAGGTATTTGCCGGTGTCCAGGCTGTATTCATAAATATAACGCCCGCTTTCCTCGCCTACCCAGGACACCATCCACACCGTGCGCTTGTCGGTATCGACGCAAATGCCGGACACTTCCTGCTGGCCGCTGGACGGCTCGAAGCTGAACGAGCGCTTGAGCTTGAGCGTTTCAGCGTCGTGAATGGCAATCTGGATATCCTTGCCGACGCCGTCCATGAAATTCTCGGCACTGACAAAAATTTCGCCGTTGAAAACGTCGATGCCGCCAATGTGATTGGCCGGAATCGGGTAGCCGTCGAACGGCGTCTCATTTGCAAGCAGCAGCTTGCCGTTCTTGTCGTACTTGTAGAGCGCTTTGCTGCCGCTGACGTAGTAGTAATTGCCGTCGCTGGCAACGCCCTGACGCCCCTTGACCTCAAACGTATCGATCAACTGATAGCGATAGGTCGGCTGAGTGGTCAGCGAAGCATCAACTGCCTGAGCGATTGGAGCAAACGTCAACGCACCGAGCATCAACGGCAGCGCAAGAGAACGAAAACGAATCGTCATGATAGCCATCTCTCCCATTCGAATAGTCAATTATCGAAAACCGGATTACAGCCTCCGGCGCCGACCGATGCTAAGGCAGGGTCATGCCAAAGTCAATCGGAAACGGAGGACTCATCTGGCGTATCCGTATCCTGTGGAGAGGCCGCTATGACGGTGCGGGGGCAGCCTCAAGACACTGCACCGCCAGCATGGTGCGTATGTAATGCGGGCGGTCACGGTAATCAATGGCTGTCAATGTTCAGTCGTCGTAAATCTCCATGGAGACAGGCATCGGGTGATAGCGGTAATCATGGCGATGACCCCGCCGCCGAGGCTCGTAATAGACTTCGGGCGGTGCCTCATAGTATGCGGGCGATTCGTAATAATAGGTGGGCTGCGCCGGATAAGAATAACTTCTCTCCGAATAACGGTAATTCGGAGGATACGGATAATAATGCGCTGAATGTTCAGACTTATGGCGACGGCGTGACTGGCTGCCAATGGCAGCGCCTGCTGCTGCGCCAAGAACCCCACCGGTAACCATCGCATCACGTCCGCCTACGGAATGGCCGACCAAGGCGCCCGCTGCACCGCCGATCAAAGCGCCAACGACGGTATCATTGGCCAGTGCAGTGGCTGAAGTTGCCACACCGAGTGAAAACACGATTACGGCGCCGAGCACTCTATTGGGTTTCATCGTTTTGTTCTCCTTTGGTTAATTTCCAATCCACGCCCACTTCATTGCGTATCATCAAGCGTTGCAGACTATCGAAGCGCATTCCCTTTGTCCTCAACAAACTGTAAGCAGTTGTTTCCCACCGATGCCGGAATCTGCAAGGCGGAAAACCGCAAATTAAGATGCCAAATCCGGTAACGCATCCGGCAGAATTCGGCATACACACTGTCATCCAAAGAAGAAACGTTCTGCGCTGGCTGGCGGGAAAATGAAGGGTACGGAGAAGGGCAGTAAAATATCCGGATGCCCGAACCGCGTTTTGTCCATCTGCGCCTGCATAGCGAATACTCGATCACCGACAGTACGGTGCGTCTGGATGCCGGCAAAAATCACGAATGTCCGCCTGTGATGCGCGCCGCCGCCGACGGGATGCCGGCGCTTGCCCTGACCGATCTGGCGAACTGTTTTGGCTTTGTCAAGTTCTACAGTGCGGCCAGGGCACGGGGCATCAAGCCGATTCTCGGTTGCGATATCTATCTGGCCAATGAGGCCGATTCCGACCGTCCGTATCGCCTGCTGCTTCTGTGCCGGACGCATCGCGGTTATCTACAGCTCTGCGAGCTTCTCTCGCGGGCACAGCTTGCACCGCGTGTGCGCGGCCGGGCGGAAGTGACCCGCCAGATGCTGGACGAAGTTCCTCTTGATGGCTTGATCGCCCTGTCGGGCGCCTCATTGGGCGATGTCGGCGAAGCCTTGCAGCAGGGGCATGCCGATCTGGCGGCTACCCGCGCCCGTTACTGGATGAAGCGTTTTCCGGAAGCGTTTTATCTGGAAATCCAGCGTTTCCAGCCGCGTGATTCGGCGCATTATCGGCTACAGGAAAGTTTGGTTACAGCCACGGCGGCTTTGGCGACAGAACTCGATTTACCGCTTGTGGCAACGCACCCGATCCAGTTTCTTGAGCGCGGCGACTTCATGGCGCACGAGGCGCGCGTCTGCATCGCGGAAGGCCAGATGCTCGGTGACATGCGGCGTCCCCGCCTCTATACCGAGGAGCAATACTTTAAATCAACGGGCGAGATGCTCGAACTTTTCGCCGATCTGCCGGCGGCGATCGAGAATACGGTTGAGATTGGCCGCCGCTGCAATCTGACGGTGACGCTGGGTAAGCATTATCTGCCCGTCTTCCCGACGCCGGAGGGTATTTCTCTCGATGATTTCTTGGTGGCGGAAGCCGAGCGCGGCCTGGAGCGGCGCCTTGTGCAGCTATACCCTGATCCGGCGCAGCGCGCACAGCAGCGCCCCACCTATGACGCCCGCCTGCGCACCGAGATCGAGACCATCATCAAAATGGGCTTCTCCGGCTACTTCCTGATCGTGGCCGACTTCATCAACTGGGGTAAAAAAAATGACGTCCCCGTCGGGCCGGGGCGCGGCTCGGGCGCAGGTTCGCTCGTGGCCTTCTCCATCGGCATCACCGATCTGGATCCTTTGCGCTACGCCCTGCTGTTTGAGCGCTTCCTCAACCCGGAGCGCGTGTCGATGCCGGACTTCGACATCGATTTTTGTCAGGATAAACGCGGACGCGTCATCGAATACGTGCGCGAGAAATACGGCAAAGACGCCGTGTCGCAAATTGCCACCTTCGGGACGATGTCGTCCAAAGCGGTCATCCGCGACGTCGGGCGCGTGCTCGATCTGCCCTATTCCTTCTGCGACCAGCTTTCCAAACTGATCCCGCTTGAACAGAATAAACCGTTGTCGCTGGCCAAGGCGATCGAGGCGGAACCCCAGCTGAAGGAACGCATCGAGAATGAAGAAGAGGTGCGCGAGCTGTTCGATCTGGCCGGCCGACTGGAAGACCTGACGCGCAATATTGGCATGCACGCCGGCGGCGTGCTGATTGCGCCCGGCCGGCTCACTGATTTTTGCCCGCTCTATTCGGCCGATAGCGGCGCTTCCGTCGTCTCCCAGTACGACAAGGACGATGTTGAAAAAGTCGGCCTCGTCAAGTTCGACTTTCTCGGACTGCGCAATTTGACGACCATCAAGCAAGCCGTCGATTACGTCGAGTATTTGAGCGGTTCGCGCCCCGATCTGGATGCGCTGACCTTCGACGATCCCAAGACCTACCAAATTCTCAAGGACGCCAATACGACGGCGATCTTCCAGGTGGAATCGGAAGGGATGAAGAAGCTGCTCAAAAAGCTCCAGCCTGACCGCTTCGAGGACATCATCGCCGTGCTGGCGCTGTATCGGCCGGGGCCGCTCGGCTCAGGCATGGTCGATGACTTTATTCTGCGCAAGAAAGGGCAGCAGAAGATCGACTATTTCCACCCTGACCTGAAAGACGCGCTGGAGCCGACTTACGGCGTCATCGTCTATCAGGAGCAGGTCATGCAGATTTCCCAGATCATCGGCGGTTATACGCTCGGTGGCGCGGACATGCTGCGTCGGGCGATGGGCAAGAAAAAACCGGAGGAAATGGCCAAGCACCGCGAGACGATCGCCGCCGGCGCAAAGAAGAAGGGCTACGATCCGGCGCTGGCTGAGGAACTCTTCGACCTGATGACCAAGTTTGCCGAATACGGTTTTAATAAATCGCATACGGCGGCTTATGCGGTCATTACCTACCAGACAGCCTGGCTGAAAGCTCATCACTGCGCGGCTTTCATGGCGGCGACGCTGTCGTCGGACATGGACAACACCGATACGGTCAAGATCTTTTACGACGATGCGCTCGCCAACGGGTTGAATATCCTCGGGCCGGACATCAACGCCTCCGGCTACCGTTTCACGCCGGTCGACCGCGCAACCCTCCGGTATGGCCTGGGCGCCATCAAGGGCACGGGTCAGCAGGCGGTCGAATGCATCGTTGCGGCGCGTAACGCGGGTGGCGCGTTCAAGGATCTGTTCGATTTCTGCCGCCGCGTCGATAAGCGGCTGGTCAACCGCCGCACGATCGAAGCGCTGATTCGCGCTGGCGCTTTCGATTCGATCGACAGCCATCGCGCCCGCCTGATGGCGTCGGTGGGTATTGCCATCGAAGCTGCAGAGCAGGCCGAGCGCGACGCTCTGCAGGTCAGTCTGTTTGACCTGCTCGACGATGCGGCGCAGGCGGAGCAGCAGCCGCACTATGTCGAGGCAGCGCCTTGGGCGGAGCGCGATCGCCTGCGTGAGGAAAAAACGGCGCTGGGCTTCTTTTTTTCCGGTCATCCTTTCCATGCCGTCAAACAAGAGGTTTCGCGTTTTGCGCATCGGCCGCTCGCGCGGCTTGAGGCCAGAAAGGAACCGCAAATTCTTGCTGGGCTGGTCGCCAGTGTGCGCACCAAACTCACTGCGCGCGGCAAAATGGCTTTCATCCAGCTCGATGATGCTTCGGCATCGTTGGAAGTCTCCGTGTTCAATGAAACGTTTGAGACGTACAGGGACCGCATTGGTGTCGATGAAGTGCTGGTCGTCGAAGGCAAGGTGCAGAACGATGATTTTGCCGGCGAGGGTAAAGTACGCATCGTCGCGGATCGGCTGTTTTCATTGGCCGAAGCGCGCACGCGCTTTGCCCGCCAGTTGCGGATTACCCTCAACGGGCAGGCTAGCGGCGGCAATGCGCGCGCTGCCGCGCTGCGCCTGCAAGGATTGCTGGCGCCCTTTACGCAGGATGGCACTTGCCCCGTGTGCCTGAATTACCGCAATGCCGAGGCCTTGTGCGAACTGAAACTGGGCGATGCCTGCCGCGTTCGGCTGGAGGATGCGCTGCTGGATGCGCTGGGTGAATGGCTCAGGCCCGAAAGTGTGCTGGTGGAATATCCATGAGTAGGGCGGCGTAATCGATCTGGCGCGACAGGCCGCTACGGGCGCTACGATAAGGGGAAGGGCAATACTGTCGGCGGGTTGGCAAGTCCGCTGTTTACCGGAAGAGTGAGAAGGCCAGGCTAAATATGCCCGCAAATACCGCGCCGATCGGCAGGGAGCAGATCAGCATCATGAAAGCAAAAGAAAAAGCTTTTTCTTGCGGCGTTTTCAGCATCGCAGGCGCGCCAAGAAACATCAGGTAGAACGAATACAGCAGCGCCAACATGCCGGCAATGATGAAATCCGGAAAAACGGAAAAAACGCTGCCTACCATGCCGGCGGTTGCGCTGTAGGCGACCAGTTGCAGGGCTTTTGATGGATCACTGAGTCCGCCGAAGCGTGGCGACAGTTTATTGGCCAGACAGGCCAGGGCGCCGATGATGCTGAGCAGCAGCCCATATCCGACGACCGTACCAATGCCTATCGACAGCCACGACGCAGGCGCTGTCTGTCCGGAGGCGCGGGCGGCGAGGACTGTTCCCACCAGGCTGGCGCAGACGGGAATCAGCGCAACGGGCATGATATAGCCGGTATACAACCCCCGGGCGTCGGTCTGCTCGGCCGCAATCGTCTGCCAGGTTTGTCTGGGTGAAAACAAAATTCCAATAATGTGCCGGATGAGTTTCATGCAAAACCTTTTTCTTTGAACGGGGCTGTGATTGAAAGTGGGAAATAAGCTCGCCGTAGACCATGCGGGTATTACCCCCGTCGCTTGCCCCGAAAGGCCGCTATTATCCTAAAAATATCTGCCGGGCGCTTGTCGGTGGAAACTGTGTCAAATACTGCGAAACCCTTTGCCTGGCGTGGAATTACAGGCGTGTTTGTCGTGTACATCCCATTACGGCATTCATAAAATATAACGACTATCATTTGTGAGGGTTTGATATGTTGTTTCCCCGCCGCTCCATTTATGTTGCCGTGCTTGGAGTTATATCCACGAGCGTCAGCGCTCAGAATTCCGAAGCCGTTGTGCTGGACACGGTTTTTGTCGACAGTCAGCGTTCTTACGATGCCCTGGCAACGGAAAATTCGAATGAATATACTTCGCCGGCTGCTACGGTGGGTACGAAAATTCCCGCTCCCATGCGTGAAATTCCCCAATCGATCAGCATCATCACCAACCAGCAGGTCAAAGATCGCAACGTCGATACGCTCGACCAGCTAGCGCGCAAAACGCCTGGCTTGCGCGTTCTGTCCAATGATGACGGGCGCTCGTCGATTTATGCGCGCGGCTATGAATACGATGAATACAACGTCGATGGCTTGCCGGCGCAAATGCAAAGTATCAATGGAACGCTGCCCAATCTGGTCGCCTTCGACCGTGTGGAAATCATGCGCGGGCCGAGCGGCCTGTTCGACAGCAGCGGCGAAATGGGCGGCATTGTCAATTTGGTGCGCAAGCGCCCGACCAAGGAATTTAAGGCGTCTGCCAATCTTGGCTTGGGCACGCGCAGGCAATACAGACTGGGCGCGGATATTTCCGGCAGCCTGAATTCGGACGGCGCACTGCGCGGGCGTTTGCTGGCGGAAACTTCCGGAAAATCGCCGGAGCCGGCCAAGCAGAACAATCATCACGAAACCGTTTATGCCGCTATCGACTGGGATGTGGCGCCGAGAACGACCGTCGGACTTGGCTACCTGTATCAGCAGCGCGACATTACGCCGGACAATGGCCTGCCGGCTTACGCAAATGCCGCTTTATTGCCTTTGCCGCAAGATGTTTTCGTGGGCGCGAACTGGAACCAGTTCAATATGGAAAGCCACGATGTTTTTGCCGATATAAAACATTATTTCGACAATGGCGCCTACGGCAAAATCGGCCTTCGCTATTCCGACCGCGAAGCGGATTCCAATTACGCCTTCGCGGGTAGCGCCTTGAATGCCCGCAACATGGTGGCCGCTACGGGGTTGGGGACGTACATCAAACAAAATGCTTTCGCCGTTGACGCCAGTTACAGCCAGCCCTTCCGCTGGGGAAATATGGCCAATGAGTTTGTCGTCGGCGCCGATTACAACCATTTCAAGACCACCAATGAACAAGGGCGGGCCCGCCTGGCGACCAATCTTGATTACCGCCGCTTCTCCACGCTTGGCCATGCGGACATCCTGGGGAGCGCGCGCGCCGGCGTGCGTGGTTACACGCGCACAGTGAGCGAAGAGACGCTGGATGAATCCGGTCTTTACGGCAAGCTCGTCATCCGCCCGGTTGACCGGTTATCGCTGATTGTCGGCGGCCGCGTCGGGCATTATGAAATCGACGCCGGCGAAGGGAAAAGCACCAATAGCGATGACAATACAAAATTTACCGGCTATACCGGCATCGTCTGGGACGTGACGGACAACAGCAGCCTGTATGCCAGCTATTCGTCGCTTTATCGCCCGCAGACGGCGATTGGCAAGGATAAAAAACTGCTCAAGCCACGCCAGGGCAGCCAGGTGGAAGCGGGCTACAAAGGCAGTTATCTGAACGAGAAGCTTAATACGCGCCTTTCCTTCTACCGCCTTAAGGACAAAAATGCCGCCGCCAGCATTGTCGGCGACAGTATCCACTATGCATCGCTCGGCGAGCGCATCATGCGTGGCGTCGAGCTGGAGGTCAGCGGTGAAATGACGCCCTTCTGGCGTGTCCATGCCGGTTACAGCTACCTTGATACCGACATCAAAACCGCCTCAACGACGCGCGACGATGGCATTTTTCTGCTCATGCCGCGCCATAGCTTCAATCTATGGACGACCTATGATCTGACCGATCAGCTTACGCTGGGCGGCGGCGTCAATGCCATGAGCCATATCCAGTCCTCGGCAGGCGTACGCGGCGCCGGCTATGCCACGTTCGACCTCATGGCCGCCTACCGGATTACGCCCAAGCTGCAATTCCAGCTCAATGTGGATAACCTGTTCGACCGCCATTACTACACGCGCGTCGGCAGCGTGAATACCTTCAACATTCCCGGCGCGGAACGCAGCATTACGGCCAATCTCCGCTACGACTTCAAGTAAGGAGCGATCCAGGAGAGCCGATCCGCGGCTGCTATAAACGGGCGCCCGCTGACGCGGTTCGGCGGGCGCCTTGTCATATCGGGCGCTCGGCGGCCGGCATGGCGTTAATGATAGAATTTTCCCGTCATTTTTCTATCGCATCCGGGGGAAAACCATGAAAAAACAGTTGGGATCGCTTCTCGCAAGCTTCTGCCTTGCCGCCCTGCTCGCCGCATGCAGTAGCGCCCCGCAGCACATTCAGGAAAAACAACAGGTACAAGAGACGGCCAGCGTGCAGAAAGCCGCCGCCGCAGAACGCCTCGGTACGCAATGGGGCGACGAAGTCCGCTCCAACGTCAGCAACGTCGATCTGCGCCGCACCACGGCAATGCCGATCGCCGAAACCGTCGTCCACTACGCCGGCAAGTCGTATCAGGGGCGTCGCGTGACCGCCATTGCGCTGGCCGCCGGCAAGATCGATTTCAGCGTGCAGAGCGACCGCCGCGCGCTGCCGCTGGTGCGCGACGGCAGCCACTACTACCTGCAAGGCGCGGCCGGCGCCGCCTACCAGCTCGTCTACCGCAACCGCAGCAGCGATACCTATGAAATCGTCGCCAGCGTGGACGGTCTGGATGTCATCAACGGCCGCGCCGCCAGCCGCAACAGCAGCGGTTATGTGCTTTATCCGCACGACACGCTGATCATTGAAGGCTTCCGCAAGAGCGATAGCGCCGTTGCGTCCTTCATCTTCAGCAAGCCCGGTGACGCCTATGCCGCCAACACGCTTGCGGGCGACGCGCGCAACATCGGCGTGATCGGCACGGTGGTGTATGAGCTGTACGACCCAAGTGCGCGGACAACGCAGATGCCGCTTCGCGTTGCCCCGAACCCCAACGCGCCGCAGGCCTTCCCCGCCGATCGCGATAGCGGCTATGCGCAACCGCCGCGCTGAGCGGGTTGCGTCGATTGCCCGGATGGCGCGCGCGGCCTACGCCGCCGCGCGAAACACATCAAGCGCCCGGGCGCCATAGAAAACGCAGGCCGGATGGAAAATCCGCCTGCGTTTGTTTTTGCTTTCCGGTATCAAACTCCTGCCCGGAGCTCCCTTATCCATGGGCATTTTCGAGTGGGCGCCCGGAACCCCTTGTAAACAGGGCATCTCCGGGTAGGCGCTCTGAGATGCCCTATCCACGCGGGTTTCCGGGCGGCGCTTCTGAGATGCCAAAATAGCGGTTCGACTTTGCCAAAAGACAAGGCGGCGAGGCGCTTGCTTCCGTGCGGATCGGTCTTGACTACGCCGGATTACCCGTTCCGGGGAACGCGAGAAGGGATTCAATTCCCTGGAGCAGTTCGGGCAAGAAGGACTGATCCAGCCCGCAAAACCCCGTGATGGATGCGCCGTCAGGCGGCAATGGCTGGAAACGCCACTCGCCCAGGATTGCGCCTTGTTCAAGCATGCGCAAGATCAGCGCAAACCCAGGCTCAACGCCTTTTAACTCCGCGCGCTGCGCCGGTCGAAGCTGCGCTTGCATGGATTGAAGCTGCTGCTGAAAATTGCGTAACTCAGCGGGCATGACGCGCCATTGCCCTTCCGCCTGAAGGCCCGGCTCTGTCAGGCGGATGCGGACATCGATCCATTCAAGATACGGCCCGCCCGGTTTCTCGCGGCGCGCAGAAACGGGCGCCATTTGAAGCCGAAAGTCGTCTGTGTCAATGGTCAGCATTTTTTAATAGTACATAAAATGGAGAACGCTCCAGTCAGGCGCAATATTCTGGTTTATGTTTTGTGATGCCCGGAGCCCCTTTATTCACGTGCGCTTCAGGGCATTTTATGTTTTATGTTTTGTTTGTAGAGGTTCGGAGCGCTCTTTTTATGGTCCCTCAGCCCTGCGGGCAGCTTCCCTTTTTTAGGGGAACGAAGAAATACCGCCCCCACTTCTCTTTAAAAAGGAAGTGGGGGCGGCAAAGAAACCCGCTACATCCGCCGTCAGTCATCTCGCCGGGAGGAGAGCACCTTGCCGGTTTTGGCATCGATAACGACATCGTATTCAAGGCCGTTTTCATCGAAAACTTCGACATCGAAATGGTCACCCTTCCAGCTTCTGTCGAACTCGACTTCGGTTACGCGCCCATTCTTTACGGCCTGCGCGGCAATTTCCGCTGCCTTGTCAAAACTAATGTATTGGCTGCGGTTTTTTTCGTAGTACCACTGATCGTCTTTAGCAAAAGCGGGCGCGGAAAGTACCAGGAGCGAACCGGCGCCGAGTGCGGCAAGCAGGGTTTTGGTGATTTTCATAACATGAACTCCTTATGTGTATGCGTGGTTAAAAAATTAGTAATGACTGGCGTGTGTTCCAGTGCGGCGCATTGTATCGGCAAAGAATTAGATGCACGTTAGGCCGCGCCGCGATGTTCGATTCATCGGCATATCGTGCTGTCGTGCCATCGTGCTCAGGTGAGCAGCTTCATTGTTCCTTTGCATTTTATGAGCCATCTGGTGGGATTCTGCAAAAAGGGATAAAAGCAGAGCCAAAAAATTTCTGGGTGGGCGGCACAGCGATTGGTGGCGGAGCAGCGTGCGTTATCCATCATCGGTTCCCAGGCAAATCAGGATCGGTAGGCGCTATGGCCGACTTGCGTGTGGAGCCGCGCCGGGCGGATCGTTTCAGCCGGTGTTTCTTAGTGCGGCAGGCCGGTTGCGCGTTACGGTCAGAAAACCGAAGCAGAATGCTTCAGTCCCGCATCGGCAGGAAAGTTCAACCAGTCCATAGGCAGGCTGTTAAAATCGCCCGGTTTCCCGTAGTGAAGAAGTCCTTGTCATGGCTACCGATTATCTCGAAAAAATTCTCAATGCACAGATCTACGATGTCGCGATAGAAACACCGCTCGATCCTGCCCCCAACCTCTCGGCGCGCATCGGCAATACCGTGCTCATCAAACGCGAAGACATGCAGCCGGTGTTCTCGTTCAAGCTGCGCGGCGCATACAACAAGCTGGCCAAACTGTCGCCGGAAAAGCGCAAACGCGGCGTCATCTGCGCTTCGGCCGGAAACCATGCGCAGGGGGTGGCGCTCTCGGCGGCGAGAATCGGCTGTCGTGCGGTGATCGTTATGCCGACGACGACGCCCGCCATCAAGGTCGATGCGGTCAAAAACCGGGGCGGTGAGGTTGTGCTGGCAGGCGATACGTATGATGCCGCTTACGCCCATGCCCGCACGCTGGAGAAGCAGGAAAAACTCACCTTTGTGCATCCTTTCGACGATCCGGAGGTGATCGCCGGGCAGGGCACCATCGGCATGGAAATCCTGCGCCAGCATTCCCAGCCGATTTATGCTGTTTTTTGCGCCATTGGCGGCGGTGGGCTGATTGCCGGCGTGGCGGCCTACATCAAACGCTTACGCCCGGATATCCGGGTGATCGGCGTTGAAACGCGCGATGCCGACGCGATGAGGCGCTCGCTCGAAGCGGGCAAGCGCGTGCGTCTGGAGCATGTCGGCCTGTTTGCCGACGGTACGGCAGTCAGGTATGTCGGTGAAGAGACTTTCCGCCTTTGTCAGCAGCATGTCGACGAGGTGATTCTGGTCGATACCGATGCCATCTGCGCGGCGATCAAGGATGTCTTTGAGGACACCCGTTCGATTCTTGAGCCTTCCGGCGCGCTGGCGATCGCCGGCGCCAAGGCCTATGCTGCGCGCAATCGCCTGAAAGACAAAACGCTGGTTGCCGTGGCATCCGGCGCCAACATGAATTTTGACCGTCTGCGCTTTGTTGCCGAGCGCGCCGAAATCGGCGAACAGCGCGAAGCCGTATTCGCCGTCACCCTCCCCGAGCAGCCTGGCAGCTACAAGAAATTCATGAATCTGATCGGCGCCCGCAACATTACCGAATTCAACTATCGCTATAACGATGCCCGCGATGCGCAGGTGTATGTCGGCATCCAGGTCGCCTCGCGCGCCGAGTCGCTCAAGCTGATCGAACAGCTGCGCCGCAATGGCTATGCCGCGCTTGATTTGACCGATGATGAAATGGCCAAGCTGCATATCCGCCATCTGGTGGGTGGGCATTCGCCGCAGGTCGACAACGAAATTCTCTACCGTTTTGAATTTCCCGAACGGCCAGGCGCGCTGATGAATTTCCTCTCCCGCATGAGCGCGGGGTGGAATATCAGTCTTTTCCATTACCGCAATCACGGCGCTGACACCGGGCGTGTTCTCGTCGGTATGCAGGTGCCACCGGGTGAAATGAAAATATTCCGCGACTTCCTCAAGCAGCTTGGCTACGTACATTGGAACGAAACGGACAACCCCGCTTATCGTCTTTTCCTTGGTAAATGACCCAATATAGGCTATCCGGTTATAAGCAATAAACCAAAGCGTCTTTGTTCAGGGCAGCAGGTCGGCTACATTTCATCTGGCGCCGCAAAATTCTGCGGAACTTGAATCCTTCTGGATGATTGAAGCGTAAAGGAGAAACCTGCATGTCCCTAAAAATTGCCAACAACGTGACCGAACTGATCGGTCATACGCCGCTGGTCAGGTTGAATCGTCTGACGGCCGGAATCCGAGGTACGGTTGCCGTCAAGCTCGAATTTTTCAATCCCGCGCACAGTGTCAAGGATCGCATTGCTGCGGCAATGATTGATGCGGCGCTTGCGGAGGGCAAAATCGGCCCCGATACCGTCATACTCGAACCGACTTCGGGCAATACCGGCATCGGCCTGGCGATGATCTGCGCGGCGCGCGGGATCAAAAGTTGTTTCGTCATGCCGGAAACGATGAGCCGCGAGCGCCGCCTGCTGCTCAAGGCGTATGGCGCCGAACTCGTTCTGACGCCCGGTGCCGAGGGCATAGGGGGAGCGATCAGCCGCGCGCGGGAAATGGCGGCCGCCGATCCGCGTTACTTCATTCCACAGCAGTTCGAGAACCCTGCTAACCCGGCGATTCACCGGGCAAGCACCGCCGAAGAGATTTGGCGTGATACCGATGGCAAGGTCGATATTTTCGTTGCCGGTGTCGGTACCGGCGGGACGATTACAGGCGTCGGCGAAGTGCTCAAGGCGCGCAAACCGTCAGTGCAGGTCATTGCCGTCGAGCCGGATGCTTCGCCCGTGCTCTCTGGCGGGCAGAAGGGGCCGCATCCGATTCAGGGCATTGGCACGGGTTTCATCCCCGCCGTGCTCAATGTCAAGATTTACGATGAAGTGGTTCGGGTCAAGGCGGATGATGCACTGACCACGGCGCGTCGTATGGCGAGCGAAGAAGGCATTTTGGTCGGCATCTCGTCGGGGGCGGCCGTCTGGGCGGCTCTGCAAGTGGCGGCAAGGCCGCAGAACGAGGACAAACTGAGCGTCGTGATCATTCCGTCGTTCGGCGAGCGTTATCTCTCCACGCCGTTATTTGCCAATCTGGACGCTTGAAATTACGATGATTACCATATCCGGGCCGCTGGCCACTGCATCCGTTTTCGATTTTGAACGCCACATTGATCGCAGCGGCGGTGATTCGCTTAAATGGAACCGTTATGCCGGGCGCGATGTTGTGCCGCTCTGGGTGGCGGATATGGACTTTGCCGCCCCGCCCGCCGTGCTTGACGCACTGCGCCAGCGTATCGGCCATGGCGTGCTCGGCTATGCCAAGCCGTGGCCGTCGCTGATCGAAGCGGCGCTGGCGCACCTGAACCAGCAGTATGGCTGGTCGGTCGACCCCGACTGGCTGGTCTGGCTGCCCGGCGTTGTACCGGGATTGAGCCTTGCCTGCCGGGCGATTACCGGCGATGTCGTGACCGCGACGCCGATTTATCCCCCGTTTCTTGCCGTGCCGGAAAGCTCCGGGCGTGTCTTGACTACGGCAGCTTTGCATCTGGATGACGAAGCGGGTCATCGACAATGGCGTTGGGACTGGGCGGCGCTGGAAGCGGCCGTGACGCCCACAACCCGTTTGCTGCTCCTCTGCCACCCGCATAATCCGGTCGGGCGGGCCTGGCGCGCCGATGAATTGGCAAAGCTGGCGGATTTTTGCCAGCGCCACGATCTTTACGTTTGTTCCGACGAAATCCACTGCGATCTGATTCTTGACGCGGATAAACGACACACGCCGCTGGCGCTGGCGCATCCGGAACTGGCTTCCCGCTGCATGACGCTGATGGCCCCTTCCAAGACGTACAACATTCCGGGGCTGGGCTGCTCGTTCGCCATCATTCAGGATCCGGCGCTGCGCGCGCGTTTTGCCGAGGCCATGTGCGGCATCGTGCCGGACGTGAATGTGCTCGGCATGGTTGCCGCCGAAGCGGCTTACCGCGAAGGCGAGCCGTGGCGCCGGGCGGCGCTCGACGTCTTGCGCGCCCGGCGTGACCGTGTCGAACAGGCGGTTGCCGACATGCCCGGACTATCAACCACGCACGTTGAGGCGACCTACCTGGCCTGGATCGACGCACGCGGCCTGAAGGTCGCGGATCCCGCAGAGTTTTTTGAACAGGCAGGCGTCGGTTTGTCGAACGGCGTCGATTTCGGCGCCCCCGGCTGGGTGCGGCTCAACTTCGCCTGTACGGCGGAGACGCTGGAAACCGCGCTCACCCGCATCCGGCGCGCCTGCGAACGGCGTTAAACGGCTGCCCGCCAGCCCGCGTATTTCGGGCATCTCCGGCGCCCATGCCCTGAAGCCCTTTATTTATAAGGGTTTCAGAGGTGCATGCTCGGAAACGCCCAATCCACGCGGGCTTCAGAGGGGGTGCCCTGATCACCTTACACAACGACTCGACTTTATCAAAATGCTGCGTTGGCTTTGCCTTGCCGTACTAAACGTACTGTCTGCGGCTTACCGCTTTGTCTTTGGCAAAGTCGAGCTATAGCGGCTTCCTTCGCCAAAATACTTCGTTGGCTCGCCTTGCCGTACTGCTTGTACTGTCAGCGGCTCGCCGCCTTGTCTTTTGGCAAAGTTAAGCCGCTATATATTGGGCGTCTTAAATATCGATGCCCTGAACCCCGCGTATTTAGGGTATCTCCGAGAGGGACGCTCTGAAGCCCTTGTAAACAGGGCATCCCAGAGCACCCTACCCGGAAACGCCCAATCCACGCGGGTTTCCGGGCATATCCTTTCGCATATTCGATCACTACGAAGCAGCCAGAAACCCCTTAGGCGCAGCCGCAGGCGCGGGGCAGCTTGGCGGAAACAAGGGCTTG
>CALAIL010000037.1 GCA_937923255.1 uncultured Propionivibrio sp.
GAAGGAAAAAGCCGCGCCAACGGGGGCCGAACCGTGAGAGTGTGAGAAATGTGGGTTAGAGGTGCATTCCCGCAAACGCCCTATTCACGCGGGGTTCCGAGGGGGTGCCTCGAAAGCTCAATAGCGGCTCAACTTTACTAAAAGACAAGGCGGTAAGCCGCAGGCAGTATGCTCAGTACGGCAAGGCAAGGCCAGTACAGCAACGCCGTTTTTTGGCAAAGGAAGCCGCTATTTCGGAGTGTCGCCCCGCTTCGCTACAGGCACTGAAACGCTAGAATCGCGACGCCAGTCGGCAAGCTCGCTGCCAGAAACAGCGGCAAGGGGCGGACCGTCTGGTTAGGGAAAAAGCGTTTGAGAATCGAAAATCCCGCCGGGTTCGGGGCGTTGGCGATAACGGTCAAGCCGCCGCCCGTCACCGCACCGGCAACGAGCGCATACTTGAATTGCTCACTGACGCCGGGTACCAGCGAGCCAAGGTATGTCAGCGCCGCATTGTCGGTGATGGCCGTCAGTGCCGTGGCAATGTAGTACAGCAAGGTTGGGTTGAGGTCGCTCAGAACGAGTTCCAGCCACCATTGCTGAAAACCACCCAAGGTAATCAGCCCGGCAAGGAAAAAAGCGACAAGTAGCCCTTCCCGGATGTAAAGACGCCCCTGATAGGCTCGGTAAGCCTCGGCAAAGCCGAGAAAGAAAAGGAACAAGCCGAGGAAAATGACCGGATGGTGGGCAAAGATCACGACACCCGCGAGAAACGCCAGGTGCACAATAATGATGGGGAGGGGAATATTGGGTTTCTGGGCATCATCCGCTTTCATGCTTTTGGCTTTTTCCATCAGTTCATGGCGGAAAATCCAGGTCACGATCGATGCGTTAATTATGACGGCAATGGCGGCTTTCCAGCCAAAATGGGTGAGCATGAACGGCGTATCCCAGCCCCAGGGCGCAGCAACCATCAGTACGGGAGGTGCGGCAAAGTGTGTCAGCGTGCCGCCGATCGAGACATTGACGAAGAGGACGCCAATCGTTGCATAGCGCAGGCGTAGGCTCAATTTCTCGGAAAAACAGGTATCGCTGAGCATCAGCGCCGCCAATGTCATGGCGCCCGGCTCGGTGATAAACGAGCCTGTCATCGGCAGGAAGGAGAGGCAGAGAAAATAGACCGCCAGATTGCTCGGCAGGGGCAATATCTTGGCAATGCCGTTCAGCCAAGACATTACCGCGTGCAAAATCGGCCGACTGGCAGCAACGACCATGATGGCAAGCACAAATAACGGCTCGGTGAAGCTGCGGCTTTCCATGTACTTGATGGCGGATTCTGTCCCGCTATATACGGCCATCGAGGAGATCAGAACAAACGCCCAGAAGCCGAAAACCACTTCCACTTCTCCAAGCAGATGGAACAGGCCGGAATGTGTGTGATATCGGTGGGCCAGACGGGTAAAAAAGCTGGCGGAAAACGTATGCAACAGCGCAATGCAGAAAATTACCGCGGCAAAAATGTCGAACAGTGATGGAGCAGTAACCATAATTTCTCCAAATTATATTCATCCATAAAAATCATCCGGCCACATCGGTTCGCCCTGCCGCATACGTCGCGGCATGCCGCTTGGCTTATGGTATGCGGGCATCCGTAGATATCGCGCCGCTTTGCCAACCTGATTTCATGGATTGGAATAACTGACCCGATCAACAAAAATGATCGGGTTCCCACTTTGATTCTGACGATATTTCTACATCAGTTCAATGTGGGAAATACGTAAGGAGAAGTCTTTTCGTGCAACAGCGCCCAGTCACCGCCACACATTCTGTTTGAGCGTTACGCTGCTTCTGCAAGGCCGAGCAGCAACTTACACCGTTTTATTTTTTGTACTGCCAGGCTTGCGGCCGCGCGCAGGTGCGGGCAGATCGCAGGATAAACGGTAACTTGTACCTTCTATTTTTTTGCCATTGATAAAGCGCGTCACTTTGCAGCAGATCAGCTCGCCCGATTCGGCAAGCTGCGCAAACGCCGGTTGCAGGCGCGCCATCGGTACATTCAGCGCCTTGGAAATATCGGCATCGAGTTGCTCACCGTTACTTCTCAGGTACTTCAGAATGTTCGCATCCATACGCGCTCCCTGTTCGCAATCGAATTGAATTGGTTTATACATCGTTCGTTGACATCATCATGGATAGGTTCGACGTGCAACGCTTTTGCACGATACGTGCCGCTTTCATGCCTGATGCAACGATATGAAATAAAAAACCCGGCGAAGCTACCGGGCTTGTAATAGTGGCGGATTATACAATAATGACGCGGTTTACGCCGGCAATCTGTCCATTATCAGCATACTTGCAGCATTTCCTTTATTCCCGCCGCGCCGTCTGATATTCAGTCACATTGCCCCCCGTGCTCATGGACGTGACCATGAGAAATTTCCTCATCACTGGCCGGACGCACCGCCCTGACTGTACAGGTAAAAATTAGTGCCGTGCCCGCCAACGGGTGGTTGCCGTCGAGAACGACCCTGTCATCGGCAATTTCGGTCACGCGGTAAATCAGCATATCGTCTTCATTCCCGCGTTCGGGAATACCTTCAAACTGCATGCCGACCTGCAATTCCTTGGGAAAACTGCTACGCGGCTCGATCTCGATCAGATCGGCGTCGTATTCACCGAATGCATCATTCGGCTGCATTTTGACGGTCACCGACTCGCCAATTTTTTTGCCTTGCAACGCTTCTTCGATCATGGGAAAAATATCGTCATAGCCGCCATGCAGATAAACGATAGGATCTTTTCCGGCATCGACCAGCGTGCCTTCGGGATCGGTGACGCTGTAATCGAGCGTCACTACGGTATTTTTGATGACCTCTTCATTCATAGTTTCAGCTCCTTGAGGCGATGCAGAATATCCGCAACATGCCCTTTCGGATTGACGCCATATAGAGCGTCAAGCAATGTGCCCCGCTTATCGATGATGAATGTCGAGCGGACAATCCCAAAACGCTTGGTGCCACCCGCTGCCTTCTCTGTTTCATTCGCTTCTTTTTCCTGCCAGACACCGTATTGCCGGCACACACGGCCATCAGCGTCAGAAAGCAACGGGACTGATATGCCATGCTGGTCGCGGAATTCGGCATGCTTCAGGCAATCGTCGCGGCTGATGCCCAGCGCGATACAGTCATGTTTCTGGAAAGCCTCCTCATGATCTGAAAAATCCGTGGCTTCCAGAATACAGCTCGGCGTGCCATCCTTAGAATAGAAAAAAAGTACGACATTATGTTTGCCGCGAAAGTCAGCAAGCCCGACCGGCGCCATGTCCGCATCCGGCAGTGTGAATAACGGTGCGGTGTTTCCGGGTTTCAGCATGCGCTTTCCTTCAGTAAAAGTTGATCGCCGACGGACATTTTATTTCCTGTGTGCTGTTTATTTCATGCGCCACTTTACGTCGCATGCATCAAAGGCTCCGACGTTTGCTGGCGCGGGCAGGCGCACATTACCAGAAAAAGATATGCGCGAAGCTACGTGCTACAGAAAAATCCGTTGAAATAAGGCTTTCTGGACAGACGGCATAAACAACCAAAGCCGGCATACGCGCAATGCTAGGGCTTTACCTCAGCAGGCAGCTGACTTGTGCTGCGTTTGACTTGATTTTCTTTTTGACGCGCTTTCGATACGGCGGATGCTGCCGGCCGCTTGTCTGGAATCTGCACGAAAACCTCGTCATCCTTGACCATTCCAAGTTCAAAGCGGGCGCGCTCTTCAATGGCATCGTAACCTTGCTTGAGGTCGCGTACTTCCGCATCGAGGCCCGCATTGCGCAGTTGCAGCTTACGATTAATCTCCTGCTGCGCTCGCAATTGCTGATCGACATCCCAGACGCGCAACCAGCTCCCCTTACCGAACCATAAGGGATATTGCAAAAGCGCAACCAGTACCATCAATGCCAGAGAAAGCCAGCGCACGATACCCCCGATCAGCCGCGCGCCCGGCTATCGATTTGAGTGATGGAAAATTGCCGCATGTTATCTGAGGCTATAAAACGCATCACTCCCCGGATAGGTTGCCGTATCGCCAAGATCCTCCTCGATGCGCAACAACTGGTTATATTTGGCGATACGATCAGAACGCGACAGCGAACCCGTTTTGATTTGCAGCGCATTCATGCCGACTGCGATATCAGCGATTGTCGTATCCTCGGTTTCGCCTGAACGGTGCGAAACAACGGCCGTGTATCCTGCGCGTTTAGCCATTTCGATAGCGGCAAAGGTTTCCGAAAGCGTACCGATCTGGTTGATCTTGACGAGAATCGAATTGGCAATGCCCTGCTGGATACCATCCTTGAAAATCCGGGTATTGGTGACAAACACATCGTCGCCGACCAGCTGGATGCGTTTGCCCAAGCGCTCGGTCAGCAGCTTCCAGC
Organism: uncultured Propionivibrio sp.; assembly: GCA_937923255.1. GTDB lineage: Bacteria > Pseudomonadota > Gammaproteobacteria > Burkholderiales > Rhodocyclaceae > Propionivibrio > Propionivibrio hellwigii. Next base: position 4,409 of record CALAIL010000037.1, read on the forward strand.
CGCTCCAGTCATCCTCAGCCATGCCATCCTCAATGCTAATGATGGGAAAAGTGTCGGCCAGATTGGCAAGGTAATCGACAAGCTGCGTAGAAGTCAGCTGCAACCCTTCGCCGGTCAGATGATATTTACCTTCCTTGAAAAATTCCGAGGCCGCACAGTCAAGCCCAAGCAGCACGTCTTCTCCCGGGAAATAGCCGGCCGCTTCGATCGCCTCGACAATTAGCTTCAGGGCTTCGGCATGGCTGGACAGATTGGGCGCAAAACCACCCTCATCGCCGACGGCCGTCGACATCCCCCGCTTATCGATCAGTTTTTTCAGCGTGTGAAATACCTCGGCGCCGCAACGCAGTGCTTCACGGAAGGAGTTCTGACCAATGGGCAGAATCATGAACTCCTGGAAATCAAGATTGTTATTGGCATGCTCGCCGCCGTTGACGATATTCATCATCGGCACCGGCATCTGCATCGGCCCGGAACCGCCGAAATAGCGGTACAGCGGCAGGCCCGACTCTTCTGCAGCAGCTTTGGCGACAGCAATCGAAACGGCCAGAATGGCATTGGCGCCCAGGCGCGATTTATTTTCCGTGCCATCGAGCTGAACCAGCGTCTGGTCAATGAAAGCCTGTTCCTGCGCATCCAGGCCAATAACCGCCTCAACGATCTCGGTATTAACGTTTTCGACGGCCTGCGTCACGCCTTTGCCGGTATAACGCGCCGCGTCGCCATCACGCAGTTCGACGGCCTCGCGCGTGCCTGTCGAAGCGCCCGAAGGCACTGCCGCGCGGCCAAGAACGCCCGATTCGAGCAGGACATCGCATTCGACGGTAGGATTGCCGCGTGAATCAAGAACTTCACGGGCGACGATATCAACGACTGAACTCATGGCTTTCCTTCATTGGTCAGAATTTTCATTTTCTCTGCCGGAGTTTTTACCAGAACTGCACACTCCCGATCTGCCCAGAACGGGCAAAAATTCCAGTCTTTATCAATGCTCAGTGCATTTCCTCAAAACCATGCGCCTTGACGAGGCCATCAAGCGCCGTCACTACGCGCAACAGCGAGGCCATGCGATCAAGCGGCCAGCTGTTGGGTCCGTCGGAAAAGGCTTTTTCCGGACACGGATGCGTTTCCATGAACAGGCCGGCAATGCCCGTCGCAACGGCGGCACGCGCCAGCACCGGCACAAACTCGCGCTGCCCGCCGGAAGAGCTTCCCTGTCCGCCAGGCAATTGCACCGAGTGCGTAGCGTCGAACACAACCGGACAGCCGGCTTCACGCATAATTGCCAGCGAACGCATGTCAGAAACAAGATTGTTGTAGCCGAATGAAGCGCCGCGTTCGCAGACCATCAGAGTCTCTGCGCTGCCGTTGGCCTCCCTGGCCTTGGCGACGACGTGTTTCATATCACCCGGTGCCAGGAACTGCCCTTTCTTGATATTGACCGGCTTACCCGTCGCTGCGACGGCGTGGATGAAATCCGTCTGACGGCACAGAAAGGCCGGTGTCTGCAGCACATCGACCACGGAAGCAACTGCCGTAATATCGGCGATTTCATGGACATCGGTCAGGACGGGAACGCCTGTCTGGCGGCGAACCTCCTCGAGCATGCGTAGCCCCACCTCAAGTCCGGGGCCACGCGGTGACTGCCCGGAACTACGATTTGCCTTGTCGTAAGAGGCTTTGAAAATATAGGGCAAGGCAAGCTCGGCACAGATTTCCTTCAGGGTTCCGGCAACGTCGACACAAAGCTCGAGCGATTCAGCCGTGCATGGACCCGCGATAAGGAACAGCGGCCTGTCAAGGCCAACGTCAAAACCACAGAGTTTCATGCGCGCTCTCCACGATTCTGGTAGTCGATGGCTGCACGGACGAACGCTGTAAACAGCGGGTGCCCGAGACGCGGTGACGATGTAAATTCCGGGTGGAACTGGCAACCGACAAACCAGGGATGTTGGTCACGCGGCAATTCGATCATTTCGCACAGCTCGGTGCCCGGTGCGCGGCCGGAGACGACCAGCCCCTTGGCCTCGAGTTCGCCAAGCAAGGCATTATTGACTTCATAGCGATGCCGATGGCGTTCGACAATCGTTGGTTGCCCGTAAATTTCGCGCGCCAGCGTCCCTTCACGCAACTGGCAGATTTGGCCGCCCAGACGCATCGTCCCGCCCAGGTCAGAGCGCTCGTCGCGCTTTTCAACTTTGCCGGAAGCATCCTGCCATTCGGTAATCAGACCGATCACCGGGTAAGGTGTCGCCTGGGAAAATTCGGTGCTGTGCGCCCCCTCCATGTCGGCAACATGGCGAGCGTACTCAACGACGGCCAGTTGCATGCCCAGACAGATGCCCAGATACGGAATCTTGTTTTCGCGCGCATGGCGGATTGCAAGAATCTTCCCTTCCGTGCCGCGCCGGCCGAATCCGCCGGGAACGAGGATAGCGTCCATACCATCTAGCAGACGACATCCCGCGCGTTCGATTTCTTCAGAATCAATGTAGTGAATCTTAACCTTGCTGCGCGTATTCATTCCGGCATGCGACAAGGCTTCGATCAGCGACTTATAGGATTCGGTCAGATCGACGTATTTGCCGACGAAGGCGATATTGAGCGTACGCTCCGGATTTTCCAGCGCCTCAACCAGCCGCTTCCATACCGAGAGATCGGCGGCTTTGGCGAGAATATGCAGCTTGTGGCAGACGATTTCATCAAGCATCTGATTGTGCAGCATCGCCGGAATTTTGTAGATTGAATCGGCATCCAGACACTCGATCACCGCCTCAGGCTGCACGTTACAGAACAGCGCAATTTTTTCTTTCTCGCTTGCGGGTACCGGACGCTCGGTACGACACAGCAACACATCCGGCTGTATGCCGATCTCGCGCAGTTCCTTGACCGAGTGCTGTGTTGGCTTGGTCTTGAGTTCCCCGGCCGTTGGAATATACGGTAGCAGGGTCAAATGGATATAACAGGCGTTGTCGCGCCCTTCTTCCAGCCCCATCTGACGAATCGCTTCCAGGAAAGGCAGGGATTCGATATCACCGACTGTGCCACCCACCTCAATGATCGCCACTTCAGCGCCTTCTGCACCCAAGCGGATATGCGCCTTGATTTCGTCGGTGACGTGCGGAATCACCTGCACTGTCTTGCCAAGATATTCGCCGCGCCGCTCCTTCTTGATGACTGATTCGTAAATCTGACCAGTCGTGAAGTTGTTGCGCTTACTCATTTTGACGCTGGTAAAGCGCTCATAGTGCCCGAGATCCAGATCGGTTTCGGCGCCATCCTCCGTCACGAACACTTCCCCGTGCTGGAAGGGACTCATGGTGCCGGGATCAACGTTAATATAAGGATCGAGCTTGAGATGCGTGATTTTGATGCCGCGTGATTCGAGAATCGCACCCAGGGACGCCGCGGCGATGCCCTTGCCCAGCGAGGACACGACGCCACCGGTCACAAAAACGTATTTGGTCATGGAAATGCTCAGCAGCGGGAAAGCCCGATTGTAGCCGAAACGCCTGCTACCCAGAAATCAATCAGAAAAATTAATCCTACGGGATATGCGACTACGGATGATACGCATTCTGCGTAGATTGATTATCCGAGATACCCATCTATGCCAAAAAAGCGGCTGTTAACGAAACCGGCCTTGCCAAAGCAAGGCCGGAAAAAACAACACGCCGCGTAAGCGGTCTGCCAGACTACAGGCGATTGGCGTAATACTCGACCACCTGCTTGAGGTCAATCGGAAACGGCGCTTCGTCGGCGGATGGCGTCCGGGCAATGGTTGCCGTGTGCGCCTGCTCGTCGAAGCTGATCCACTCGGGACGGCGCAGCGCCGGCTCGGCCAGTGTTTCCGTCACCATGGGAATGCGCTGACCGCGTTCGCTCAGTGAAATAACATCACCCGGTTTGACACGCGCAGAGGGAATATCGACCCGGCGGCCATTGAGCCGAATATGTCCATGACGAACGAGTTGACGCGCCGCAATACCGGTCGGCGCAAAACCGGCGCGGAATACGACATTGTCGAGACGACGTTCGGCCAGCTCAATCAGTTTTTCGCCGGTCGGATCTTTCGAGCGTTCTGCTTCAACAATCAGACGGCGCAACTGTTTTTCACCCAGGCCATAGTTATAGCGAATCTTCTGCTTTTCCTGGAGTTGCGCGCCGAATTCTGATTTTTTGCGCATCTTGCCACCATGCTGACCAGGCGGATGCGGACGTTTTTCAATCGATTTGCGCGATAGGCCAGGCAATTCGACGCCTAGGGCGCGCATAACTTTGAGGCGTGGTCCGGTGTAACGGGACATAGTCTGAATTTCCTTGTCAAATTAAAAAGGTAAATACAAAACAGTACAGGCAAATTCTCCTGCAGCCGCCAGCCGCACCGGGGAGGATTCCGGTGCAGCCGAGGTGCCGCCACGACCACGAAGCCCGGCAACACAAGGGAGAAAGTGTGATTGTAACGTCAACCTGAGCACAATGAAAAATGCAAAAGCGCTTCAGCGTTTGATCAGTGGCGACAAAGCGCAACATCATTGCGGGAAAATCAACGCGAATCAACACGACTGGCGCCTCGCACTCACCCAAACCACTGGCAATGAGACAACCCGGGCACAGCGCTTTTTCGGCAGTTTCACTGTATGATTGATCAATCTTCACGCAGATACGCCAATCCCCCATGAAAACCGACCGTCCCGCTTTCGCCTTTGGCCGCCGCTTTGCCGTCGTGCTGCTGATCGCCGTATTGATTGCCGGTCTCGGTTTTTGCAGAAAAACGGAGGATATCGACGCAACGGAAATGGTGCTAGCAGGCGAGACACCGCTTGCCAAAGCGGCTGCCCACGGTGATATTAAGGCAATCGGCAAGCTGATTGACGATGGTGCTGAAGTCGACACCAAGGATACGCTCGGCAGAACCCCACTGCATATCGCCGCCTTTTACGGTAACAGCCGCACCAGCGCTTTCCTGATTTCCAAGGGCGCCGATGTTAACGCCCAGGATCGAATTGGCATGACACCGCTGCACGTTGCCGTCATTTCTGGCGGAATACGTGAAGTGGAAGCGCTGCTCGAAGAAAAGGCCGACATCAACCTCAGGACGGCGGCAAATCAAACTGTCCTGCATTTATCCGCCGCGACAGGACAACCCAAGCTTACCCGGCTTTTACTCGATAGGGGCGCTGACCCCAACAGCGAAGATGGCAAGGGCAAAAACCCACTGTTTTACGCTGTCCAGAACAGTCATCCCCAGACGGCTGCCGTCATTCGTCAGGCGATTTCCGGAGACACAAAAAAGGCCGTAAAAAGAAAGACCGAAAAAGAGAGGGCCGAAAAAACCGACATGCAGCAAAGCGATACAGCCTCCATGCCGCCCACTACCACTGTTTTGCCGGAATCCTCCGCTGCATCTCCTGAAAATCCCGTAGATTCCGAGATTCCCGAACCGTCAATTGTTCTGCCTCAACTCCCCGCCCCACCGGCTCTAGCCCCCGACACTTCGGAATAAATTGAACGCACGATACATTGACCCCCAGTGGCATCCGTCTCGACCTACGAAGCCAGTGCCTGTCTGCACCACACGATGATTAAGCCCTGATGTCCGACATCGCCAAGATCGGGAAGCCTCTTGATCCCTCTTCTTTTTCATCTTCCACACCGGCCTCATTCCCGGCCATGGGTAACCCTGGTAACACGCGGAAATCACTACCGCCAAGCAACGGATAAATATGCCTGCGTGCCTTGGCCAGGCTGATCTTTATCGCACGCTGGCTGGCACGTCCTGCGCTTTAAGAAATGCCCCTCGGCATTTTGTCAGTGTGCTGCCCATCACTGCTGGGCCGTGTTTCATCACCTGGTTCTGCACCTGTCCGGCTTCGGTACTCGGCTCATCCCCCGTCGATCATGTTCGGCAACATAAATCCTCCGCGGCCGATACTCACCTTTGGTGATGCCATGATTAAACCGATGGCGGTCATTCCCGTCATCGTCACGCCCATACGATTTGTGCTTTTGCCGTGGTCGTGGCCACGTCCGGCAATGACGCTGCCTTCATTCGCCTTCCACTAACGCTGGTTCTGCATCCGCAATAAAACCGGCGCAAGACGACATGGCCTGGCGTGATGCCCAATCAGCCCCACAAAGTTCAGAAGAACCCCACCCCACCGTTAATCTGCACAATCTCGCCGGTGACGAAGGCCGAGCGCGCCGAGCTGAGAAACAGCACGCTTTGCGCCACATCGTCAGGCGCGCCTTCACAGCCCAACGGCGTAGCCTCGACAACTGCCTGACGCCCTTGCGGGGTATTGAAGCGCTCGTGAAAACGCGTGGCAATCAGCCCGGGGGCGACGCCGTTGACGCGGATACCGAGCGGCCCACCCTCTTTCGCCAATGCACGGGTATAAGCCACGATGGCGCCTTTTGCCGCCGCATAGGCGGCCGCACCCGGCCCCGCACCGTTGAAAGCAGCCAGTGACGCCATCGTCACGATAGCGCCTTGGCGACGCCGCGCCATGCGCTGAAATGCCGCTCGCGCCGTCAGAAAAGTACTCGTCAGATTGACATCAATGACTTCGCGCCAGAAATCAAGAGTCATCTCTGTCGTCGGGCAACGTCCGATGATGCCGCCTGCGTTGGCAAATACCGCATCGAGCGCACCCAGTTCGCCTTCGGCCTGCTCGAACACTTTTTCCACCTCACTTTCCCGTGTTAGATCGGCCTGAATAGCCAGCGCCCGGCCGCCTGCGGCCTGAATGTCGCGCACCACGCTGGCAGCCTCCTCCGCGCTGGTAATGTATGTCAGCGCCACCGCCGCCCCTTCTTTTGCATAGGCCAGCGCTGCCGCCTTGCCAATACCCGATCCGCCGCCCGTAACCAGAACCGTTTTCGATGCAAATTCCATAGTTGCCTCCTCCTGTGTGTTCATGTTTTCACATGCTCACGCTTTGCCAGAAAGCGCTTTACTTTCCAGCGTAGTGTCAAACCCATCAATAGGCGGCCGCGGATTGGTATCTGCTAACGGCTGCCGGAAAACAGCCCCAACTCCCGCAAGCGATCGGTCATTTCTGCCGCCATACGCGCGTAACCCTGGGCATTGGGGTGAATCGGGTCGGCACGCAACTCCGCCCGGCCAAGCACGCCGGAAAAAACATCGGCAATGACGGGAATTTCTTCCTCTTTGCTCAATGCCTGATAAATCGGCGAATCCGCCGGTTTTCCTACGGCGCTCATCAGGGAAAATGCCGGTACGGCAACCAGAACAACCGTAGCGCCCTGCTGGCGAATTTCGCGCAGCATCTGCCGAATGTCTTTCTTGACCGATTCATCTGGCCGGCGACGCAAAAAGTCATTACCGCCGATTTCCACGATCACCAGATCGGGGCGATGTTCGGCCAGCAACGCCGGCAGGCGGTTTTTACCGGCTTCTGCCGTATCGCCCGGAACGCCGGCGTTGATCACGCGCCAACCGGTTCGTGCGGCGATCAGCGACGGCCAGTCTTCGCCAGGCGCGGCGCCGGTGCCAAACGTGACGCTATCGCCAAAGGCAAGCACCGTTTTGCCGGGGGCGATCGCGGCCAGTTTGACGGATTTTCCACACGCGGCCAGTAATGTGGAAGCGGCAATGAGGCCGAGCGCACGTCGTCGGGTCACATTCATCGGATTTCCTCCTTTCCCGTTCTTCAGCAAGGCATGCCTTCAGAATGCAAATACATGCTTGATGCGCAGCGTTTTTTTATCTTTGATCAGGGTAAGCAGCCGGTCGATGTTGGGATGCTTGCCGGGATGCGCGCGGGCGTCCGCAGCATGTTCTGCAAACAAATCCAGCCCTTTGCGCGCGGCTTCCGGCGTAATCGCGCCATATGTCTGCGCCAGGTGGTTGTAGATTGCCAGCGCCCCTTGGCTGCCGGGTTTATTTTCGACACGCGCCACGGCATCGCCTTCGGCGTCGAACAGATCAATGGCTGCCAAATGCGAAATGCCCGGCAGTTTTTTGAGATTGGCTGCAAAACTGGCAGCCGATGCGGCCGCCGCTTCGTCGTCCATCTTTTCGCCGACCGCCGACGCAGGCAAATCGGGCGATTCCGGCGATATCGGCGTTTCTGACGACTTTGGTATTTCAGACATGCGCGCTTCCTCCGTCAAATACGCTGCGCCAGTTCGACCGCCTTACCAACATAGGTCTGCGGCGTCAGCGCCAGGAGTTCCGCCTTGGCCGCATCGGGAATTTCCAGCGTGCGGACGAATGCCTGCATATCTTCGCGCGAAACGCGCTGGCCGCGCGTCAGCGCCTTGAGTTTTTCGTAGGGGTTGGCCACGCCGTAACGCCGCATCACCGTCTGGATGGGTTCGGCCAGCAGTTCCCAGTTGGCGTCGAGGTCGGCATTCAGGCGCTCGGCGTCCGCCTCCAGCTTGCCCAGGCCGCGCAGCAGCGAATCGTAGGCCAATAGCGCGTAGCCAAACGCCACACCCATGTTGCGCAGCACCGTCGAGTCGGTCAGATCGCGCTGCCAGCGCGAGATCGGCAGTTTTTCGGATAAATGCCGCAACAGTGCGTTGGACAGGCCGAGATTGCCTTCCGAATTTTCAAAATCAATCGGGTTGACTTTGTGTGGCATCGTAGAGGAACCGATCTCGCCGGCTTTCAGCTTCTGCCGGAACAGACCGAGCGAGATATAGCCCCAGACGTCGCGGTCAAAGTCGATCAGAATCGTATTGACACGGACAAAGGCGTCGAACAGCTCGGCCAGAGCATCGTGCGGTTCGATCTGGATGGTGTAAGGATTGAATTCCAGGCCCAGCCCCTCGACGAAACGGCGCGCAAAGCTTTCCCAGTCAAAATCCGGATACGCCGCCAGATGCGCATTGTAGTTGCCGACCGCGCCGTTGATTTTGCCCAGCAGGCTGACGCCCGCAATGCGGCCGCGCGCGCGATCGAGCCGGGCGACGACGTTGGCGATTTCCTTGCCGAGCGTCGTCGGCGTGGCCGGTTGCCCATGGGTACGCGACATCATCGGCAGGGTGGCATGCATATGCGCCAGGTCGCGCATGCGTTCAATAACGCGGTCGAGCGCCGGCAACAACACTTCGTCGCGCGCCGACTTGAGCATCAGCGCGTGCGAGAGATTGTTGATGTCTTCCGAAGTACAGGCGAAGTGAATAAATTCGCCAACGCGCATCACTTCAGGAGTGTCGGCCAAGGCTTTTTTGATCCAGTATTCCAGCGCCTTGACGTCGTGATTGGTCTCTGCCTCGATCGCCTTGACCTCGACGGCCTGGGCAGGAGAAAACCCGGCAACCAGGGCATCAAGCGCTGCGCTGGCTTGTGCCGAAAACGGTGGAATCTCAGCAAAATGCGGCTCGGCCGCCAACGCCTTGAGCCAGCCGATTTCCACTTCCAGCCGACGGCGAATCAGGCCATATTCGGAAAACTGCGCACGCAGCGCGTCAACCCGGCCAGCATAACGGCCATCCAGCGGCGACAGCGCAACAATGGGTTCAAAAGACATTTTGGACATCTCGTATTCCTGTATTCCTGTCATTTTTGTCAAAACACAAGGCAGCGGCCCGGTGCGAAGCGCATCTGCCGCCGATCGAACGGTGCGGTTCCGACGCCATTCTACCTGAGTACCTGAGCGGAAACGGTGGCGGCCGCGCACGTGCGTCCGGCAAAATTGTGTAGCATCAGCGACCTGTATTGGCGTGAAATTTGTGCACTATTTCACACTATTGAGCAGCATCCTTGCGGCCGATGCTATAATCGACCGCGTCATTTTTGCCCCTCACGCTAAAAGATGAAGCTTGTTGGCACGCTTACCAGCCCCTTTGTTCGCAAGGTACGAGTCGTTCTCGCCGAGAAGAAGATCGATTACGAATTTGTCATCGATTCGCCGTGGGACGCAACGTCCGGCGTTCCGGACATCAATCCGCTCGGCAAGGTTCCTGTCCTGATTCTCGACGATTCGACCGTGCTGTTCGATTCGGGCGTGATCGTCGAATACATCGACAGCGTTGCCCCGAACAACAAGCTGATGCCCGAATCCAATCGCGAGCGCGCCGAAGTCAAGCGCTGGGCCGCTCTGGCTGACGGCATCTGCGATGCGGCGGCACAGATTTTTCTTGAACGCAAGCGCCCGTCTCTCCAGCGCAGCCAGGAATGGATCGACCGCCAGTACGGCAAGATCGCCCGCGGCTGCGAATACATGTCGAACGACCTGGGGAACGGCGCCTATTGCATCGGCAAACAGTACACGCTGGGGGATGTCAGCGTCGGCTGTGCGCTAGGCTATCTCGAATTCCGCCTGCCCGAAGTTAACTGGCGTGAACGGTACGCCAACCTCGCCCGGCTTTACGACAAGCTGATGCAGCGCCCGGCCTTCATCGACACCGTGCCGCAAGCCTGATCGGCGCCGGCCGGGGCCACACGCAGCACATTCACCGACAGGCGCCGCTGGAGCCCTCGTAAACAGGGCATCTCAGAGCACATGCTCCGAAACCCGCGTGGATAGTGCGTTTCCGGGCGCCTGTCCGGAGATGCCCTGTTTATAAGGGTTTCACGGCATACCCTGCGGAAATGCCCTAAATACGCGGGCTTGCGGGCAGCTCTTTTTGGGAAAGCATAACGGAGCCGTCGCGTCGGCAGTCGATGTTTTTTTAATTCTCTCCCTGTGGAGGAGATGCCCCGAAGTGGCAGCGGGCTGAGCGCTGTTCATTTCAGACAAAATCTGATTCTGCCCACTGTTGCTCTTTCTATCCCTTTGCCCTTTTCCCCAAACCGCTCGCCTACAGTGAGAGGTTTTTTAGGCGCCGCTGGAGCCCGTGTAAACAGGGCATCTCAGAGCACATGCCCCGAAACCCGTGTGGATAGGGCGTTTCCGGGCGCCTGCCTGGAGATGCGCTGTTTATAAGGGTTGCAGAGGGTTGGTCGGGCACGGTGTTCCAGTTTATGTTTTTTGATGCCCTGAGCCCCTTGTATTTAAAGGACCTCAGAGCAATTTATGTTTTCTACCCTGTTTTTTGGATTTCGGGGGCGCTCCAAAAGCGCCAATAGCGGCTCGACTTTGCCCAAAGACACGGCGGCGCATAATCCGCCGCCCAACCGCTCCCGGATAGATACTTCCGCTACAGCCAGCCCGCGCGTTTGAAGCGGATGTAGAGAATGACGCTGGCGGAAACGATGACGCCCAGCGCCATCGGATAACCGTATGCCCAGCCCAGTTCCGGCATTTCCTTGAAATTCATCCCCCAAATACCAGCAAAAGCGGTTGCCATGGCAAAGATCCCGGCCCAGGCGGCAAGGCGCTTGGTGACTTCGTTGTCTTCGATGGTCACCATCGAAAGATTTACCTGAATGGCCGTGCCGATCGTTTCACGGATGGCGTCAATGGAAGCGTTGATGCGCGTCAGATGGTCGTAAACATCGCGGTAATATTCGCGGGAATTGGCGCATAACTCAGGCACCAGCTCGCCGGAGAGTTTTCCGACGGCCTCCCGCAGCGGGGCAACGGCATGCCGCAATTGCATGGCTTGATGCTTGAGGTCATACAGCCGCCTGACATTGGCATTGGCTGCGCCCTTTTCGAAAATCCGCTCTTCGATTTCCTCCAGCGTCATTTCCAGTGCGTCGATGATCGGAAAATAGCGATCAACAACCGCGTCCATGAGGGCATAAAGCACAAATCCGGCGCCCTGCCTGAGCAACCCCGCCTGGCGTTCACAACGCTCGCGCACGACCTGGAAATCCCGAGTGCTGTTATTCCGGATCGAGAGAACATAGTTGTGTCCGGCAAACACGTCCAGCTCACCAACACTGAATTCGCCTTCCTTAAAATCCAGCAGCCGCATGACGGAAAACAGCGAATCGCCGTATTCCTCGATTTTTGGCCGTTGTTCGCCGTGCCTGGCGTCTTCCACCGCCAGTTCATGCAGTCCGAACGCTTTGCGCATGAACTCCAGTTCTTCCGGCGTCGCATCGCACAAGGCCACCCAAACAAAGCATCCCGGCTGACCGAGGTAACGGCCAATATCCTCAACGGCAATGTCCGCCAGACGCGCCCCATTCAGATAGGCAACACAATTAACGAGCACGGCATCCTCCGCATTTTTCTCCGATTATGCAGTCACCTGCCACAGGCTTTTTCGTTTCGACTGTTGCAGTACCAGACGGGCTTCCCTGCCTGCCATCACCGCTCAGACGCGCGCCAACGGATTGGGCGTCGCCTCAGCGATCCGGGTCAGCACATCATGGTCGGTATGGTGAAACAATTCCGCCTGTCCCTGAATCTTCATGACCGTATCTTCATCGTAGAACCAGGTGCCATCGTCGTTAAACCGGACCCGGATGCGAAACTCAACGGTCTTAAATGCATGGTCGAGAAAGGGATTCGAGCAAATGCCATAAACCGGATCGCCCAGGCGGGCAGTGAGTTCAAACTCATTGGCATCCGGCGCAACCGTGCCGCCGGCCATCACCACCTGCCCGCGCGGGATGGTCAAGGTGTGGATGACCGTGCCGTTCGCCGGTTCCCACAACCAGTAACCGACTTGGTCATGGTAAGTCTTGACCTGATCCGGTTTGGTGATGTGCGTGTGATAGCGCAGGCCATAGAACAGCTGCGGGCCATTGGTCTGCGGATCGATCGGCTGTAGTTCGATGCGTTCCACATAAGTCTGCTGCTTTGGCCCCTCGGCCTTGGGCTTAACGTCCATGCCGCGCTCGCCTTGCCAAAGTCCAGCCATGCGTGTCAGCGGCCCCAGGCATTTCAGCGTATGCACATCGGCCTGCGGTTCCGTGTAAATATCCTTGGGAAAAGTGCCTGCATTGCTCATGAGATCGCGCTCCTTCGTAAATCTGGCATTGGATGGGCGTCCATTATCCCACGCCTTCGCCTGCCCTTTCGCCATCAGGCAAACGCATCAATTATGCCGGCGCGCCGCAGGCCACAGCGCCGCGACGAACATGCCCGCAGCCACAGCCGCCGCCAGGGTCAGATACCCCGGCGCGGACTGCGCCGTAAATCCGATCACCAGCGCCAGCGCGGTCAAAGGCGCACGCATCGACACTGCCAGAAAAGCCGCCGACCCCGCCAGGGATGCCGTCAGCAAATCGACGGACGGCCAGAACGGCTGCACCAGCAAGCCTGCCAACAGCCCCGCGACTGCGCCGAGCGCCAGCGCCGGCGTCAGCGTACCGCCGAACACCCCGCTACGCAGTGTCAGCAAAACCACGGCCGCCTTGGCGATGAGCAACGCCGCGCATAGCCCGAGCGACGCCCCCCAGTACGCAGTCTGCGCCACCGAGCGACCATTGCCCAGTACTTGCGGCAACCAGATCGCCACGATGCCGCTCAATAAAAACGCCAAAGGCATTGCCCAGAGCACCTGAAATTTCCGACAGCGGCGCCTTTCAGCTTCTTTGACCGCACGGCCAAAGCCTTCAGCCGGCAGCCCCACCAGCGCCCCCACAACAGCCGCCCACAGCACGGAAGAAATCGAAACGCTGACCTGGCCGACGGCATAAAACGCTTCGGGCGAAACCTCGATCCGCGCCACCACCGTGGCAATAACCGAAACGGCCAAAGCGATACTCGCATTGCGCACGGTAAACGCGCCGAGCAATATTTCCAGGGCAAAGATCGCACCGGCGAACGGCACATGATACACACCGGCCAGCCCGGCGGCCGCGCCGCAGGCCACCAGCACGCGCCGCATTTCATCATCGATTTTCAGCGCATCGGCGATGCGTCCGGCGAACAGCGCACCCAATTCGCGCGGCGCCACCTCCCGCCCGACGGGCGCTCCTACACCGACGGCCACAATCTGGAGTAATGCATGGATGACGCCTTCGGGGAATGGCGGCCGCGCCGCCGCCGATGTCTCCGCCACCACAGCAGCTTCGACGCTCACCACAGGCCGGCCGCGCGTTTGCAGCCACCACCAGCCGAGCGTGACCAGCGCCCCGCCGCCCATCAGCGCCAGCAAACGCCGCAAAGGCGTCGTACCGTCGGTCACGATGCGCAGCGCTGCCGATTCTCCCTGTCCGAAGGCTAGAATTTCAACACCGTGAATTAACGCCGAAAGCGCCGCTGCGCCGAGGCCGGCGGCAACGCCGACCAGCGCCACGGCAACGATCAGCGCGATTTTCCGCCGCATCAGACCAACGCGCTCACAAAAATACGGCATGCGCGCAGCCTCACGGCAAAGCGCATTTCCAGCCGCTCACCGGACCGCCGCTGCTGCCGCGCCGGCCATATTGGCGCCCATGTCTGCGCGTTACCCCTGCGGCTCACAATGACAGCTTCTTGAAAATACATTCGGGAATATGGCGAATGGCGAACATGATCACGCGCCAGAATCCCGGCAGATAAACGACATCACGCCGGCGTTCGACGGCCTCGACGATATCGCCGGCAATCGCCTGCGGTGTGCGCCACAGCGCTCCCTTGGCAAAGGCCGCCGTCATCGGCGTATCGATGAAACCGGGTTTAATCGTCAGGATCTGAACGCCGCTTCCTGCCAACCGGTTGCGCAGGCCCTGCAGAAAAATATCGACCATGCCCTTGGCCGCGCCATAAACGTAGTTGCTCTGTCGGCCGCGATCACCGGCGACCGAGCCGATGACGGCGAGGCAGCCGTGCCCCTGCTTGGCCAGATGCTGTGCCAGTCGCGTCGACAGCGCAACGACCGAAACGCCGTTGTTGTCGATCTCATGCAGCGTCTGCTCAACGGAAGCCTCGCAGGCTCTCTGGTCGGGCAAGGAACCATGCGCGATCAAAACAGTATCCAGCCCGCCGAGCGAGGCCAGCGCCGCGTCGAGCATGGCGGCGTGGCGTTCCCTATCGCACGCATCCATCGTAAAGCACTCAACCGAAGCCGCGCCACGGACGCACAGATCGGCGGCAATCGCTTCCAGGCGTTCCTCCCGGCGGCCGACGAGAAATAACGCGCAACGGCGCGCCGCCCAGAGGCGCGCAACGGCCTCGGCAATCGCCGATGTTGCGCCGATGATCAGGATTTTTTCTTGCATGCTTACCTTCCCACCGTCCTTGTAACCATCATGACAGCACGCGCCGCGCGAAATCCGACAAAAAGGCCGGATCGACATGGTGCATGAATTCCTCAAAGCGCGGATAGCTGCGGCGATAGAAAACGCCGCTCATGCGCGCATCCTTGGCTGCGTACAGGCGCCCACCGGCTGCCTCGACGATCGCGTCGAGCCGCCGGAACAACGCCAGCGTCAGGGCGCCATCATTGGGAAAATCGAGTGACAGCGTCATGCCGTGCATGGGGAACGACATCAGGCCGGGGCTGGTCCGCTCGCCAAAAGTCTTGAGCACAGCCAGGAAAGAGCCGCGGCCGTCGGCGGAAATCGCGTTGAATACCTCGCCGACCGCTTCGCGCGCCGCCATCGGGAGAACACACTGATACTGAAAAAAGCCATGCGGCCCATAAATACGGTTCCAGTTTTGAACAGCGTCGAGCGGGTAGAAATACGGCGCGTAGTGAACGATCTGATGCAAGGCCAGCGGCCGGTTGTAATACGCAGCATTGAAAGCGCGCAACGAGAGGCGGTTAACCAGCGAGAACGGCGGCGTAAACGGTATGCCTAACCGCGTTTGATTCCGCATTACAAAACCGCCCTCCGGCGCATGATCACCCGCCATGAAAATACCGCGCAGCGAAGGCGCCAGGCAATCGACCCAGGCGACGACGTATTCGTGCTTGGCCTCGACCTCGGCATTGAGGGCAAAAAATTCGTCCAGGCCGGAAAAACGTGTGTTTTCAAACTCGACATACGCACTCGGGATGGGCCTGAGCGCCAGCTCGACCCAGGTAATCAGCCCCGTCAGCCCCATGCCGCCGATCGTCGCGGAAAAGAGTTCCGCATTTTCCTGCGGTGAGCAAATGTGGCGCGAACCGTCCGAGCGCAACAGCTCGAAGCGGCGGACATGGCAGCCGAACGTCCCCGATCCGTGATGATTCCTGCCGTGCACATCGTTGGCGATCGCCCCACCGACGGTGACGAAACGGGTGCTCGGCGTCACCGGCAGAAACCAGCCGCGTGGAACGAAGACATCAAGGATTTCGGAAAGCAGCACCCCCGCCTCGCAGGTCATCACACCGGTGACTGCATCGAATGCCATCAGCCGGTCAAGACCGCGCGTATGCAGCAGTGCCCCGCCGCTGTTCAGGCAAACATCGCCATAACTGCGGCCATTGCCATACGCCAGCATCCCGCCAGCAGCAGAAATCAGGGAAGATAACGGTGGCAGCGCCGC
This sequence comes from uncultured Propionivibrio sp., assembly GCA_937923255.1. Lineage (GTDB taxonomy): Bacteria > Pseudomonadota > Gammaproteobacteria > Burkholderiales > Rhodocyclaceae > Propionivibrio > Propionivibrio hellwigii. The sequence goes on from CALAIL010000037.1 coordinate 20,680, forward strand.
AGTACGGTCATTCCACCAGATTTCTTCCGCCGCCGGCATAACCGGCAAACGTCCCCATGCACGCAAACTCATGATTCCGGTCCCATCGTTTTTTGTCTCGCCAGAAAAACAGCCCCTAGTACAACGAGAATAGCCCGATCATCGTCGCTTCACGGTTACCCAGGCCGCTCGGCAGAAACGACAGTCCGCCGACCAGCAGGGCAAACGCGTAAACGAACAGCGCAGTCACCACCGCCAGCGAATGCCCCAGTGCGGCAAGCAGCCACCAGAAGCCGATGCCTTCAGCCAGGCAGCAATGCCGTAAAAACGAGGAGCAATACTCGCAACACTCCGCCGACAACCGGCTCCGCGCCGGTGCATACTCTCACAGACCGATGCCGGCCAGCAACAACACCGCCAACCCATCGCTGACACGCTCGGCGAGAAAGGCCGGGGGGCTGGCTGGCACCGGCACGCCTCGCGGCTTGAGCAGCACCGAACGCAGGCTTTCGCCCAGCTTCCCAGGGCTGGTCGTCAGCGCAAAACCGGAAAAACAGGCGGCAAGATTAATGCGTCACGGCAGGCACGCATCGGCCAGATGCAGATAGCGCGCCCAGCGCAGAAATCGAAACAGATAATTGACCAGCGACAGTGCAAGCACACCGAGAATCACGAAAAAACCGGCGCCAGCTACCGCCACTGCAGTCTCACGCCATCCTGCCCAGAGCGACAGGCCAGAATAACCGACTTCTACCAGCGCAATGCTGATGAACACAAGGCGCAACGGCGGCAACGCCAATCTACCGGGAACCTGGCTGTGGCACTGGTCGGATCGGATCCTCTCAGGTAATGATGCCCCCGCCCAGACAGATACGGTCTTCGTAAATCACGACGGACTGCCCCGGTGTCACAGCCCATTGCGGCTCGGCAAAACTGAGGCGGCAGCCCGCTGCGTCGATCTGCTCGATGACGCACGGGGCATCGGCCTGCCGATAGCGCGTTTTGGCCGTATAGGGATGCGCCGTCTGCGGCCGGTCCGCCGGGCGATCGCCGGCGATCCAGGAAAGCTGACCGGCATGCAGCGCTGTTGCCCGCAGCGCGGGATGATCGTGCCCCTGAACGACATACAGGATATTGCGCGCCATCTCCTTTTTGGCCACGAACCAGGCGGCATGATCACCGGTATCGCTGCCCTTGCCTCCTTTGACGCCACCGACGTGCAATCCTTTACGCTGGCCGAGCGTGTAAAAGGTCAGCCCGTCGTGTTCGCCCAGCAATCGGCCGTCGTCAAGGCTGCGAATCTCACCCTTGCACGGCGGCAGGTAACGCATCAAAAATTCCTTGAAAGGACGCTCGCCGATAAAACAGATGCCGGTCGAATCCTTCTTGAGTGCAACGTGCAGCGTTGCCGCCGAAGCCAGGGCGCGCACATCCCGTTTGAGCATCCCGGCCAGCGGAAACAGGGTGCGCGCGAGCTGCGCCTGATTGAGGCGATGCAGAAAATAGCTTTGATCCTTCGTCGCATCCGCCGCCTTGAGCAGCTGGAATTTACTGTCCGCGCCATGCACGGCATCCACCTGACGGACGCCCGCGTAATGGCCGGTAGCGATCTTTTCGGCGCCCAGCCCCATCGCATGATCGAGAAAGGCCTTGAACTTGATTTCTGAATTGCACAGCACGTCGGGATTGGGCGTGCGCCCGGCCTGATATTCATCGAGAAAAATCGAGAATACGCGCTCGCGGTATTCACTGGCGAAATTGACGACTTCAACATCAATGCCGATCGTATCGGCCACGCTCATGACATCGATCAAATCCTGGCGCGACGAGCAGTATTCATCGTCGTCATCGTCTTCCCAGTTTTTCATGAATATCCCGATAACGTGCCAGCCCCACTGTTTGAGTAAAAGTGCGGCGACCGAGGAGTCGACGCCGCCGGATAGACCAACGACGACCGTGCGCCCATCGCCTTCCCGCAGTTCTGCCGGCGCGCATTGACGAGCCTCTGCCAGCAGTTGCGTATACGTTTTCTCACCCATGATGTTTTTCACTCATCATCCTGTCTGCCGCTTTATTCGCCGTCATTTGTTGCCATTCGTTGCTATCTTCGTTGCGCCCGCCGTCATCTCCACCACGGTATTGGGCACGGCATGGGCCCCGATAAGATGATCCGCTGATCCGTCGCATCATCCGTAAAATTTCACTGCTACCAGTGGGTAGCGTCGGCCTGCGCGCCAGTCGTCCAGAGCGCCCATAACCAGCGGGCTACGCAGGCGTCCATCCCGTTCGAGTGCGCGGATTTCCTGAAAATCCAGCCAGTGCGCGGCAATAATGCCCTGGTCGAGCGGTCGCGCCGCATCGTGCCCGTTTACCACACCGGCAAAGACAAAGCGTACATATGTCATTTCGCTGGCCGGTTTATGCCAGTGGTGAACGCCGACCAATGCGTCCGGAACAAAGGTGTAGCCGGTTTCTTCCAGTGTCTCTCGAGCGACGGCGTCCGTGAGCGATTCGCCGTGTTCCAGATGTCCGGCGGGCTGGTTGTAGCGGATTCCCGCGTCGGTTTCTTCCTCGACAAGCAAAAAGCGGCCATCGCGTTCAGCGATGGCGGCAACGGTCACATGCAGATTCCGGGTCATGGGTCAGTGATCGGTCCGAAAGCGCCATTTTACCGCCAAGCCACCATGAAATCGGCTAAAATGGCCGCTTTCTGGCATTGACAGAAGTTTGTAGTATCTGAACATACTCAAGGCTTCTGCATTCATAGCCAGACATTCCAGCCATATCTGTAGTAGCAAAGGGAGAAAACATCATGTCAATGGCCGACCGCGACGGTTTTATCTGGAAAGACGGAAAACTCATCCCCTGGCGCGAAGCGAATACGCACGTTCTCACGCATTCCCTGCATTACGGCCTGTCTGTCTTCGAAGGGCTACGTGCTTATAAAACCGAATCCGGCACCGCCATTTTCCGGCTCAAGGAGCACACCGAACGCCTGTTCAATTCAGCGCACATTTACATGATGAAAATCCCCTTCGATAGATCTGCACTGATCGAAGCACAGAAGGAAGTCGTGCGTGCCAACCAGCTCGAATCCGGCTACATTCGCCCCATCGCCTTCTATGGTTCGGAAAAGATGGGCGTTTCCCCCAAGGGAGTCACGGTACACGTCGCCATCGCCGCCTGGCCGTGGGGCGCTTACCTGGGCGCCGATGGCATGGAAAAAGGCATTCGCGTCAAAACGGCTTCCTTTGCCCGCCACCACATCAACGTGACGATGGCGCGCGCCAAGTTCGCCGCAACTTACGCCAATTCCATCCTGGCTAATATGGAAGCCACCGACGATGGTTATGACGAAGCGCTGCTGCTCGACGTTGACGGCTTTGTTGCCGAAGGCTCGGGCGAGAACCTGTTTATCGTTAAGGGGGGCGTGCTCTACGAACCGGAGCTCAGCTCCGCGCTGGTCGGCATTACGCGCGACACCATCATTACGCTGGCCAAGGATCTTGGCCTGGAGGTCCGCACCCGCCGCCTAACGCGCGACGATATTTACATCGCCGATGAAGCCTTTTTCTCCGGCACGGCCGCCGAGGTTACGCCGATTCGCGAACTTGATAAGCGCCAGATCGGCGAAGGGGTGCGCGGACCGATCACAGCACAGCTGCAACAACGGTATTTCGACTGCGTCAACGGCCGTCTGCCGCAGTATGCCGACTGGCTCAGCTACGTCTAGCCACAAGATTCCCGGATGCTATCCACTTCCGGCCTGGTTCTTTACACGGCTACACGGCTTATGGCGGGCGCTTTCATAAGCGCCCGGCAAGTGCAGGCATGAAGTGTCCATCAATCAGGGGCAAAAACGCCCGGCAGCCCAGAGCCATCCATCCTGTACCATGTGAGAAGTACGCCTGAGCGCAAGATAACGCCATCACGCCAGGCCTTCGCCTCATGGCACAGCGGAGAATGTTCCCGGTCAATCCGCTTTCTTGGCCACTTTCCGGATTAATTCTGATTAATTTTTCCTAGCCGACGCTTTATTCCCTTCGCCTTTACGCCATGCCGACGTCGATTCATGAACGCGTGCTGATCGTCGCTCCCGCCTGGATTGGTGATGCGGTCATGGCGCAGCCGCTGTTCATACGCCTGAAAGAGCGATCCCCGGGTCTCACGCTCGATGCGCTTGCCCCCGCCTGGGTCGCGCCTGTTCTGCGCCGCATGCCGGAAATCAGCGAAATCATCGACAACCCGTTCACCCACGGCGAACTCGCCCTCTCCGCTCGCTACCGGCTGGCGCGCCAACTATCGGCACGTGGCTACCGACGCGCCTATGTGCTGCCCAACTCGCTCAAGTCGGCGCTGATCCCCTGGCTGGCTGGCATTCCGCAACGTGTCGGCTTTACCGGCGAATCACGCTATGGCCTCATCAACCAACGCCACACGCTCGACCCGGCAGCCCTCCCCAAAATGGTCGAGCGCTTTGCGCAGCTTGCCGAAGCACCGGGTGCGCCCCTGCACCGTCCCTTGCCAAATCCGCGTCTCGTCTCGGAACATGCGCAGCAAAAAACGACGTGGGCGGCGCTGAATCTCCCACGCTATCCGGAAAAAATCGCTGTCTTCTGCCCCGGCGCCGAATATGGCCCGGCCAAGCGCTGGCCAGCGCGCCATTTTGCGGCGCTGGCGGATGAACTGATGGTACGCGGCTACCAGGTCTGGCTGCTCGGTTCGGCCAAAGATCGCGCAATTGGTGACGAAATTCTTGCCCGCAGCGCATCGGCCGGCCCAGATACCGCAGATACCGCAAATGTCGCGCATACCGCGAATGCCATTGCTGCCGATAGCCACGAAAATACTGCGCTGCGCAATCTCTGCGGGCAGACTTCGCTGACCGAGGCCATCGATCTGATTGCCTGCGCCGATTTCGTCGTCTGCAACGACTCCGGACTGATGCACGTCGCGGCCGCCCTGGATCGGCCGCTGATTGCGCTATACGGATCGTCATCTCCCGCTTTCACGCCGCCGCTCTCGCCGCATGCGCGGGTGCTCAGCCTCAATCTCGCATGCAGCCCCTGTTTTCAGCGCGAATGCCCGCTGGGACATCTGGACTGCCTGAACCAGCTTGATCCGCAGCGCGTCTTCGCCGCCACACCGGCTGCATCTTCTGCCCCACTATCCCCAAACCAGCAGGTAAATCGCCCGCTTTTTTGTAAAGGAAATGACCGTGAACCATAAGACAGACGCCCAAATCGCCCAGGAATCCGTCATGCAGCCGATTGCCAACATTGCCGGCAAGCTGGGACTGAAACACGAGCAGCTTGAGCCATACGGCCATTACAAAGCCAAAATCAATCCCGCCGATGCCTTCAGGCTGCCCCAAAAGGCAGGACATCTGATTCTGGTCACCGCCATCAACCCGACGCCGGCAGGCGAAGGCAAGACCACCGTAACCATCGGTCTGGCCGACGCGCTGAACCACATCGGCAAACAGGCGGTTGTCGCCCTGCGCGAGCCTTCGCTTGGCCCTGTGTTCGGCATCAAAGGCGGTGCGGCAGGCGGCGGCTATGCGCAGGTTTTGCCGATGGAAGACATCAATCTGCACTTCACCGGCGACTTCCACGCCATCGGCGCGGCCAACAATCTCCTGGCAGCGATGCTCGACAACCACATCTATCAAGGCAATGCGCTGGGCATCGACCCCAAGCGCATCTTGTGGCGGCGCGCAATAGACATGAACGACCGCCAGCTGCGCAATATCGTCAGCGGCATGGGCAAGCCGACCGACGGTGTGCTGCGCCCCGACGGTTTCGATATCACCGTAGCTTCCGAAGTCATGGCGGTGTTCTGTCTGGCGAATGACCTGACCGACCTGAAAACCCGCCTGGGCAATATTCTGATCGCTTACACCAAAGACGGCCGCCCGATTTACGCCAGGGATCTGAACGCCCACGGGGCGATGGCGGCTTTGCTGAAAGACGCGATCAAACCCAATCTGGTGCAGACCATTGCCGGCACACCCGCATTCGTGCACGGCGGCCCGTTCGCCAATATTGCGCATGGTTGCAATTCCGTCCTGGCAACCCGCGTAGCGCGGCATTTGGCGGATTACACCGTGACCGAGGCCGGTTTCGGAGCCGATCTGGGGGCGGAAAAATTTTGCGATATCAAATGCCGTTTGAGCGGAATCAGACCAGATGCCGCCGTGCTCGTCGCCACCGTGCGCGCCCTGAAATACAACGGCGGCGTCGCGCGGGAAGACCTGGGGCAGGAAAATCTCGACGTACTGCAACGCGGCTTACCCAATCTGCTGCGTCATATCAGCAACCTGAAAAATGTGTTCGGCCTACCGGTCGTCGTCGCACTCAACCGTTTTGTGTCCGACACCGAGGCCGAACTTGCCCTGATTCAGGCGGCCTGCGCTGAGCACGGCGTAGATGTCTCACTGACCGAGGTATGGGGCAAAGGCGGCGCGGGCGGCGCCGATCTGGCACATAAAGTGCTGGCGGCAATAGACAAGCAACCGAACAATTTTGCCTATGCCTACGAGGTCAGCAGCAGCATCAAAGACAAAATCCGCACCATCGCCCAACGCATCTATGGCGCCGCCGATGTGGATTTCAGCCGCGAGGCGCTCGCCGAGATTACCGCGCTGGAAAAATCCGGCCAGGACAAACTGCCGATCTGCATGGCGAAGACCCAATACTCATTCAGCGACGACGCCAAGCTATTGGGCTGCCCAAGCGGTTTCAACATCACGGTGCGCAACCTGACCCTCTCGGCCGGCGCAGGCTTTATCGTCGCCATCTGCGGCGCAATCATGAAAATGCCTGGCCTGCCAAAAGTGCCTTCCGCCGAAAAAATCGACGTGGACGAAAACGGCAACATCGTCGGGCTATTCTGACGTTTCGGTTTGCTTGTTAATAATCAGGCGGGCTGTCTGGACATCCCCAAACGATGTGGGGAGCGACGACCCGCCGACGTGTATCAATATAAATGCTCAACCGACTTGATAACTGGCTCACCCATCATTCCGATCATCCCGATCTGCGCGGCGGCAGGCGTTTTCTCACCGAATTCTGGTTTTTCGGCCTGAAAGAGGCTCGCGCCTGCCTGTTTGCAGGGCTGTTTTTTATCGCCATGTTTGTCGTACCGCGCGAAGGCTGGGCAGGCATGGCCCGCTATGATTTGTTATTAATATTTGCGCTGGCTGTGCAGGCCGCGATGCTGGCGTATGGATTTGAAACATGGGACGAAGTGAAATCGATCACGCTATTTCATGTGATCGGCTTCGCGCTTGAGGTATTCAAAACTTCCGGCAGCATCCAGTCGTGGGCGTACCCGGGCGCAGGCTATACCAAACTCTTCGGCGTGCCGCTCTTTACCGGCTTCATGTACGCCGCCGTCGGCAGCTACATCATCCAGGCCTGGCGGCTGTTCAACATCAAAATCCAGAGCCATCCGCCGTACTGGCTCGCCACCCTTGCCGCGCTTTTGGTATATGCCAACTTCTTTACCCACCACTATATCGGCGACTACCGTGGGTATATCGGCGCCTTCATCCTCGGTCTCTATGCCCGTACCACCGTGTACTTCACTCCCTACGACCGTGTCCGCAAAATGCCGTTGCTGCTGGCTTTCGTGCTCATCGGTTTTTTCATTTGGCTGGCTGAAAACATCGGCACCTTCGCGGGTGTGTGGCAATACCCCAACCAGCTCGGCGCCTGGTCGGCGGTTCACATCAGCAAATGGAGCGCATGGTCGCTGCTGGTCATTATGACTTTTGTCATCGTCGCCAACTTGAAACATATCAAGCACACCATCGCCATATCACGCGATTAGGGCGGACAGACAGATTCGCCCATCGTTCCCGATCGACGCCATGCCCACGCCATGCCTTTTACCCTCGCCCATCCCGCATTCATTCTGCCGCTGGCACGCTGCCGCTTTCTGCATTTTCCCGCACTGGTTTTGGGCGCAATGTCGCCCGATTTCGCCTATTTCCTTTACGGCAAACCAGTGAACTGCGGGCACGGCTGGGAAGATATTTTTTGGCTCGACGTTCCGCTGACAGCGCTGTTTTGGCTGTTTTATCGCCGCCTGCTGGCGGAAGTTCTGCACGAAAACCTGCCTGACTGCCTGAATGCCGCCTATCCCCCAACGCCGCGTTTCAAACGGTCTTGGCAGCATGTGCTTTGCTTTACCCTGTCTGCCGCGCTCGGGGCGTTTTCGCATATCGTGCTGGATGCATTTACGCATGGGAACGGCGGCTTCGTACTGCATTTCGAGGTGCTACGCCAGCCTGTCGGCGGATTGGCGCTGTTCAAATGGCTGCAATACGGCGGCGGTATCGGCGGGCTGGCGGTGCTGCTTTGGTATCAGCGCCGGATGGCGCGACGCTTCCCCGCTGTTTCCCACAAAAATGGACGGCAGAAACGGCAATTCTGGCTACGGATCGGCGCCAGTGTCTGCGCATTATTGCTGGCGTGGCAGCTGATCGTGCCGGTCGCCGCGAAGGCGGCGGCAATATGGGTCATCCGCCTGGTCGATGCATGCATTCTGGTGCTGGCGTTTGCCGGCTTATGGAAAAATTCGCTGAAAATCTTGTGCAAGCCCGACCGACAGACTGATTAATCATGCTCAGAACCTTGTTGCTTTTTATCCTGACCGCGCTGGCCGAAATCACCGGCTGCTGGCTCCCCTATCTTTGGCTGCGCCAGGCCGGATCGGCCTGGCTGCTTGTTCCGGCCGCGTTTTCGCTGGCACTGTTTGCCTGGCTGCTGACGCTGCATCCCGCCGCCAGCGGCCGTATTTATGCGGCTTACGGCGGCGTGTATATCAGCGTCGCACTGCTCTGGCTCTGGTTGGCGGATGGCGTTCGACCGCAATGGACGGACTGGATCGGCATTGCCCTGTGCCTGAGCGGGATGACGATCATTATGTGGGGCGCAAGATCATAGCTTTTTAAGCATTTTTCAGGGAATCACCCTGCAAACGATCGCGGAGTATAATGTCTGCCCGCATTTTTCGTTGTTACACCCAGGAAGATCATGACCCGTACTGTCATACCGCCAGGCAATGTTGCGCTGCCCGTTTCCCGCACCCGGCTGCTCGCACTTTCGGGGGTAGGCTGGATGTTCGATGCGATGGACGTGGGCTTGCTCTCGTTCATTCTGGCCGCACTCAAAGCCGACTGGGGATTGTCGCCCGCGCAGATGGGCTGGCTGGGCGCTGTCAATTCAGTCGGCATGGCGGCAGGCGCCCTCCTGTTCGGAATGATGGCCGACCGCATTGGACGCAAACAGGTTTTCATCATTACCCTACTGTTATTCGCTACGGCCAGCGGACTATCGGCGCTGGCCGAGACGCTGGCGATCCTGCTGGTACTCCGCTTTTTTATCGGCATGGGGCTCGGCGGTGAACTGCCGGTGGCCGCCACTTATGTTTCCGAGCGCGTGCCGGCGCATGAACGCGGGCGCATCGTCGTGCTTCTGGAGAGTTTCTGGGCCGTTGGCTGGCTGCTGGCAGCACTGATCGCCTATTTCGTCATGCCGCGCTTTGCGCCCGATATGGGTTGGCGCATCGCCCTGCTACTGGGCGCGCTGCCGGCGATCTACGCGCTTTACCTGCGCTGCGGGCTACCCGACGACACGCCCGCTGCGGCAAGACATAACGCGGACGACGACGCCCCCGCGACGTTGTCGTGGACAGCGCGGCTGGCACGCCTGTGGTCCGCGCCATACCGCCGCCCCACGCTGATGCTGTGGGTCTTGTGGTTCACCGTGGTGTTTTCCTATTACGGCATGTTTCTGTGGCTGCCCAGCGTGATGATCGCCAAAGGGTTTGCCCTGATCCGAAGCTTCGAATACGTGCTTTTGATGACGCTGGCGCAGTTGCCGGGTTATTTCACTGCCGCCTGGCTAATCGAGCGCATCGGGCGCAAGGCCGTACTGGTCGTGTACCTGCTGGGAACAGCCGCCAGTGCCTGGGCGTTCGGCAATGCCGGCAACGAGACGGCACTGTTGCTGTCGGGCGCGCTGTTATCGTTTTTCAACCTGGGAGCGTGGGGCGCGCTATACGCTTATTCGCCCGAAAACTACCCCGCCTCCATCCGCGCCAGCGGTGTCGGCACAGCTGCCGCCATAGGTCGCGTGGGCGGTATTTTGGGGCCATTGGCCATCCCGTTTCTTGGCGCGCATGGCTGGGGCACAGGCGGTATCTTTGCGCTGTTTGCCGCCGCCATTGCCCTGGGCGCGCTGGCTGTGGCACTGCTGGGACGCGAAACGCGCGGGCTGGCCGCATAAAAAAAGCAGGCGCCGCTGAAACCCGCGTAAATAGGGCATCTCCGGCATCCCTGCCCTGAAGTCCTTTATTGATAAGGGTTCCAGAGGCGCCCATCCGGAAACGCCCTATCCACGTGGGCTTCAGAGGGTGTATCGGGAGAATAGCCTATCCACGCGGGTTTCCGAGGAGGTGCCCTAAGTCTCTTATATAGCGGCTCGACTTTGCCAAAAGACAAGGCGGCGAGCCGCAGACAGTACGAGTAGTACGGCAAGGCGAGCCAACGCAGTATTTTGGTAAAGGAATCCGCTATGGCTTGACTTTGCCAAAGACAAGGCGGTAAGCCGCAGACAGACCATTCAATACGGCAAGGCCAGGTCAACACGGCAACGCAGTAGGTTGGCGAAGGAAGCCGCTATTTCAGAGGAGGTCTGGAAGCGCCCTATCCATAAGGGCTTCGGCGGCGCTTTGTTCGGGGCGCGGTGTTAAAACGCGTCGCCGGTGCGGATGAGGCCAACGGCAATGCCCTCGATCGCCAGCGCCTGTACGCGCGTATCGACGATGATGGGCGAAAAGTCCGGATTTTCGGCAATCAGTTCGACGGTTTCGCCCTTGCGGCGGTAGCGCTTGACCGTCACGTCATCATCTAGGCGCGCGACGACAATTTGGCCGTTATGCGCCTCGGCACAGCGGTGTACCGCCAGCAGGTCGCCATCAAGGATGCCTGCATTGAGCATCGACAGGCCGCGTACGCGCAGCAGAAAATCCGCGCGCGGACTAAACAGCGAAGCATCGAGCGGATAGCGCGCCTGGACATTTTCCACGGCCAGAATCGGGCTGCCGGCGGCAACGCTGCCGATCAGCGGCAAGCCAAGCTGTTCAACCAGACGGATGCCGCGCGCTGATCCCGGTTCGAGCACAATCAATCCTTTTTTAGCCAGCGCGCGCAAGTGATCTTCCGCCGCATTGGGCGAAGCAAAGCCGAAAGCACGGGCGATTTCGGCACGCGTCGGCGGCGCCCCCAACACTTCCCGTGAGTTCCGGATGAAGTCGAGGATTTCCTGCTGGCGCGGTGTGAGTCTGGCTGTCATGATACTTCCGACGCATTAAATATCTGTATTTATATACAGTTATTGTTCGGAAAGCAAGCCGGCACGAAGAATTTGCGCCGATGACGCCGCTTTTCCAGATAGCCCCGCCGGAACCCGCGTAAACAAAGGGCTGGCGGGCGCTCTCCTCGGAAATGCCCTGTTTATAAGGGCTTCAGAGCACCCTCACCGGAGAGGCCCTGTTTATAAGGGTTTCCGGGCAGCCGCCCCGAATACGCGGGCTGGCGGATAGCCTTGATAAAAGCTCGGCCGCTCAATGCCCCGGCAATGCGGCGACGATATCGCGCGTATCGCGTGCGATTTCCAATTCTTCATTCGTCGGTACGACCATGACCTTGATCGCTGAATCGGCCGTCGAAATGATCGCTTCCTTGCCGCGGACATTGTTGGCGGCAGCGTCAAGTTTGATGCCGAGCAGGGCGAGCCGGTTAACGACCGTCGCGCGGAAATCGGTGCCGTTTTCGCCAATACCGCCGGTAAAAATGATGGCATCGACACGCCCCAGCTCGATGGCGTAAGCGCCGATGTATTTCAGGCTACGATGGCACAGAACGTCGAGCGCCAGTTGGGCGCGAACATTGCCTTGCGCGGCCGCTATTTCGACGTCGCGCATATCGGAGCTGACGCCGGAAATGCCGAGCAGCCCGGATTGTTTGTTGAGCACGACGTCGATATCGTCAATCGACAAACTGCTGGTGTCGGCCAGAAAGCGGAGCACGCCGGGGTCGATGTCGCCGCTGCGCGTGCCCATGACCATGCCTTCGAGCGGCGTCATGCCCATGCTGGTATCGTAGGACTTGCCGTTTTTGATCGCGGTAAATGACGAGCCGTTGCCCATGTGGCAGGTAATGCAGTTGAAGCGATCCAGGGCGATGCCGAGAATCTGCGCGGCGCGCTCGGAAACGAAGCGGTGCGAGGTGCCGTGAAAGCCGTAGCGGCGGACGTGGAGCTTTTCATACCATTCGTAAGGCACGGCATAAAGATAGGATTCGGGCGGCATTGTGGTATGGAAGGCGGTATCGAAGACGGCAACGTTCGGCACACCCGGCAGATCCTGCATCATGGCCTTGATGCCGGTGATGTTCGGCGGATTGTGCAATGGCGCCAGCGGGATGTTTTCCTGGAGCACGGCGATCACCTTCTCATCGACGAGCACGGATTTGGAGAACTTTTCCGCGCCATGCACGACCCGGTGTCCCACGGCGGTGATGTCCTTGAGCGACCCGATGACGCCGGTTTTGGCATCGACCAGCAGCTCGAGAATATGCGCAATGGCCGCGGCATGGTCGGCCACGTGCAGCACCTCGCGTATTTTTTTGCCGCCGACCGGCTCGTAGGTGAGCGCTGCGTCCTGCATGCCAATGCGCTCAACCAGGCCGCTCGCGACCCGCCGCTCGTTGCTCATATCCAGCAACTGGTACTTAAAGGAAGAACTGCCGCAATTCAATACAAAAACGAACATGATGTTTACCCTGCCTTTCCGTACCTTTGCGCGTTTTTCTGAATTTTCCGCCTTTTACTGTTTTGTCTTACTTCACCTTTTTGACACTTTCAACGCCAGGCACGCCATTTTCAAGCGCGTAATTCCATCCATCCGCCAGCATTAAGCCCATTCCGTTGCATTCTACCCAAGCCAGGCAGGCAGGCAACAAAAAACTGAATCCAGAACGTATGCGCCTGCCGAAAGGTTTTTATAACCCCATGATTCAAGCCGGCTTTTAAGACAAATAGCCACTTGCCGAAAACTAAATATAGTCGATTTTTTGCATTCACATACTAGATGTAGTAATTTACAGGGCGTCGCCACATCGCCTGTGCGATGTTTTTTAGGTCATGGCGAACGCTACCGGCCGCCGCGATCCGGACCCGGTGCATGATTTTCCTGCCTGGCCACATAGTTGGTCAGCTATCGACGACATTTCATCCAAATTTGTCTGAATCTACCCAGAATTCAAGGAACCTCCCATGAGCCAGAGTGAACAGCAACTGTCTTTCTCCGAAGTCGCCCAAGCACCAGAAATCCCGCCCTTAACCGAGCAGGAAATTTCCAGCGAAGTGCTCGCTGAAAAATACGCCAAGGGCACCGAAATCAATGTCCATGACGTACGTCGCCGCGTTGCCCGGGCGCTCGCCGCCCAGGAAGAAGAAAAGATGCGCGCCAAATGGGAAGAACGATTCCTGTGGGCGCAGGAAAACGGCTTTATTCCGGCCGGACGCATCAATTCAGCCGCTGGCACGCCGCTGGCGGCAACGCTCATCAACTGTTTTGTGCAGCCGGTGGGGGATTCGATCGTCGAATTCGTCGATGGCCGCCCCGGCATTTACAGCGCGCTGGCCGAAGCGGCCGAAACCATGCGGCGCGGCGGCGGTGTCGGCTATGATTTTTCTTCAATCCGCCCGCAAGGCGCGCAGGTCAAAGGCACACAATCGCGCGCATCCGGGCCGGTGTCCTACATGCGCGTGTTCGATCGTTCCTGCGAAACCGTCGAATCCGCCGGCGCGCGGCGCGGCGCACAGATGGGCGTCCTGCGCTGCGATCATCCGGATATTGAGGTTTTCATCCACGCCAAGGATAAAGGCGACCTGACGAACTTCAATATTTCGATTGGCGTGACCGATAGTTTTATGCAGGCTGTCGAGGAAGATGGCGAGGTCGAACTCGTACATCGCGCCGAACCGAACGCCGATATGAAAGCGGGCGGCGCCTACCAGCGCGACGACGGAATGTGGGTCTATCACAAAGTCCGCGCCCGCGATCTCTGGGATCAGGTCATGAAATCCACCTATGACCACGCCGAACCAGGCATCCTTTTCCTGGATCGTATGAACAAGGATAACAACCTCTATTACTGCGAGCAGATCGAGGCGACCAACCCCTGCGCGGAGCAGCCCCTGCCCCCGTATGGTTGCTGCTGCCTCGGTTCGGTCAACCTGACATTGTTCGTCAGGCACCCGTTCTCCGACCGTGCCGAATTCGACTTTGAGTCCTTTGGCGAAGTCATCAAAGTATCAACGCGCATGCTCGACAATGTGCTCGACGTCACTGCCTGGCCGCTGGAACGCCAGCGCCAGGAAGCGGCCAGCAAGCGCCGCATCGGTCTGGGTTTCACCGGCCTGGGCGATGCTCTGTGCATGCTGGGTCTGCGTTACGACACCACGGCGGCAACCGCGATGGGGGCGCGTATTTCCGAATTCATGCGCGATACGGCCTATCTTTCGTCGGTTGAGCTGGCCAAGGAGCGCGGCGCCTTTCCGTTGTTCAACGCCGAGCTGTACCTTTCCGGCGGCAATTTCGCCTCGCGCCTGCCTGCTACGATCAAGGCCGAAATCCGCAAGCATGGCCTGCGCAATTCGCACCTTCTTTCGATCGCGCCCACCGGCACCATCTCGCTGGCCTTTGCCGATAACGCCTCGAACGGCATCGAGCCGCCCTTCTCCTGGACTTACAACCGCAAAAAACGGATGCCGGACGGTACGCTCAAGGAATACGCGGTGGAAGATTACGCCTGGCGTCTGTTCCGCCATCTTGGTGGCGATGTCGAGCACCTACCGGATTACTTCATCACTGCGCTGGAAATTTCGGCCAAAGCGCACAAAGACATGGTTGCCGCCGTTGCCCCCTACATCGACACGTCGATTTCGAAAACAGTCAACGTGCCGGCCGAATATCCCTACGAAGATTTTCAGGATCTGTATATGTCGGCCTGGAAGTCCGGATTGAAAGGGCTGGCGACCTATCGCCCCAACAGCGTGCTCGGCTCAGTCCTTTCGGTCGAACCGAAAAAGGCCGACGAGAAGAAGCAGCCACAAGATTTCGTCAATGGCGATGCCAACCGACGCCTGTCGATCAAAACGTTGCCCGCGCCCGTACTTGCCAGCCTGCGCTGGCCGGGGCGCCCCGAATTGCCGGAAGGCAACCTGGCCTGGACGTATATGATCGAGCACGAACTCGGTAAATTTGCGCTGTTCGTCGGTCATGTTGAACAAGAAGGACGCGTCTGGCCGTTCGAGGCCTGGGTCAACGGCCCCGCACAGCCCCGCGGCCTGGGCGCCGTCGCGAAAACGCTGTCAATGGACATGCGTGCCGACGACCACGGCTGGCTCAAACTCAAGCTCGAATCGCTTGCGCGCACGCCCGATGGCGAAGGCTTCGACATGCCCTTCCCGCCGTATGGCGAACGCAAACGCATGCCTTCTGTCGTTTCGGCCATGGCCAGATTGATTGAATACCGCGTCAAGCAGCTCGACGCTTTCAACAAGTCCGGACCAACCCCCGTGCTTGACGCACTGTTCAGCCTCAAAGAGCCGAAGACCGGAACAGACGGCACCTTGTCCTGGACAGTCGATATCTATAATCCGGCGACCGAGGAAGACTTTGTTCTGGGCCTCAAGGAAATCACTTTGCCTGACGGCGTCACGCGTCCTTACTCGGTCTGGCTATCCGGCAATTATCCGCGCGCGCTTG
Organism: uncultured Propionivibrio sp.; assembly: GCA_937923255.1. GTDB lineage: Bacteria > Pseudomonadota > Gammaproteobacteria > Burkholderiales > Rhodocyclaceae > Propionivibrio > Propionivibrio hellwigii. The sequence goes on from CALAIL010000037.1 coordinate 36,505, forward strand.
ACGGTCTGACCAAACTGCTTTCGCTCGATATGCGCGTGCTCGATCCGGCCTGGATTGGCATGAAGCTGCGCAAGCTGCTCGATTACCCGGAACCCCTCGGCGATTTTATGGCGTTCGTTCCAGGTTCGCGCAAACAGCAGACCTATCCGTCAACCGTTGCCTACATCGCACGGCTCATCATCCACCGCTACGCGATGCTTGGCATCCTCGACGAAAACGGACTGCCTTTGCAGCAGATGGGAATTCTGGAGGCGCCAGCCAGCCGTACCTCGCCCAAACCTACCGCAGGTAAGTTATGTGCCGAATGCGGCAACTACACGATGATCCGCAAGGATGGCTGTGACTTCTGCACGGCCTGCGGCGCTGTTGGCACCTGCGGTTAAGGATATCGAAGCCAAGCGATTGCAGCGCCGCGTCATCCGCGCGGCGCTGCATGAATAGCGCAATGTAAATATCTCTTACAGGCAAAACTCCTCAGTTTTATCCGCGAACGTAGATCATCCGCCATACCACCCGTCTTTGGCAGATCGTGTCAAACATCTACGAGTCATCTGAAAGCATTTTCAGGTACAGTACGCCGGGTTTGGCAGCGCGCATCACAATTATCGGCACGCCGTACAGCCGTCCGACCCATCACAATGGCTTTTATTGGCAAAGGATTTCGTAAAAAATTGGATTCCCTGACTGTACGCTACCATTACGAATCACTTTGTCTTTGTACATCCCATGCTGCCGATTATTCCTGCCATTCCTCTTGATAGCATCGAGCGGACGCTTTATGCCTCAGCCGACATTACGGCGGCCTTCGTCGCATCGATCAGCGGCGCCCAGGCCGCGCGGCAACGCCGGCTTGACCTGTTTGGCCTCATCATCATCGCTTATCTCACGGCCATGGCGGGCGGAATCTTTCGTGACCTCTGCATCGGCGCCCTGCCGCCCATCGGACTGGCCGATTGGCGCTACCTCTGCGCGACACTGGCCGGCGGCGCAATCGTGCTCTATGCGCCGCAATGGTTTGACCGCTTCAAACATCCTGTGGCTTTTTTTGATGCGCTGGCACTCGGTTTTTACGCCGTCGTCGGAGCGCAAAAAGCGCTTTTTTACGGCCATAACGCCCAAGTCGCCATTCTGCTGGGCACAGCAACGGCAGTCGGTGGCGGTGTAGTCCGTGACATCCTGCTTGCCCGCATTCCCAATATTCTCCGTAAGGAAATCTATGCCGTCGCGGCACTGACCGGCGCAGGCATTCAGGTGCTTGGCAACACGCTCGGCTGGTCGGCGACTTTTACCCCCTGGCTCGGCGCTTCGGCCTGTATTCTCATTCGCCTGCTGTCATTGAAATATGGCTGGCATCTGCCGCTTTCCCGTACCGAAGATGAGGAGCCAACACGGTAAAAGCGCATCAAAGGCGCCTGCCCTGTAGCCCTTGTAAACAGGGCCTCTCAGAGGCGGCGCCCGGAGATCCTTTATCCACGCGGGTTTCAGAGGGGCTGGAATCGCCCTGTTGTCGCGGACTCCGGCGGTATCTGGCCGGCTGGCGATAGTGGACTGGCTACAACTGTCTGGCCTGAAGCCCGCGTATTTCGGGCATCTCCGGGCACCCCATCGGAAACCATTTATCCACTTAGGCTTCCTGGCGCCTCACCGGAAACGCCTTACCCAGCCGACGATTTACGGCCGCGTCCGGTAAACCTCGCGTCCGGCATTGCGGATGTCACGGCGCAATTGCCGCCGCTCTTCTGGCGACAGGCGACGAAAATGCTGCACTTCGGGCGGCTCCCCGGCATGTTCATACCCATGCGCTTGTGAAGGCGCGCGCTCGCCAAAATCTTCTCCTTGTGGCGATACCCAGGCGGCCGGGCGCTGACCGTGCGGTAATTCGCCCTCCTCCCCACCGCGCCTTGCGTGAGCGTATGGCGCAAATAGCCCCAATAACACCGCCAATGCTGCGATGAAACGAAAGCGTTGTTTCACGGTGTTATCCATCAAATGACTTTACTGGGCATAAAAAACACGAGGTATCGGATGCGGATATTGTACTCGGGTACTCCGTGAGCGCATTGTAAAGATTGTGAATTCACTAGACAGGGGATGCTTTTCTGTGAGTTCCTAGATTACGAGAAAGCGAACGCAATGATACAGATCATCTGATTTTTGGGCTCACACAAAGATGTAATGATTTGTTTCCTCTATTTTTCGTGAATCCATGCTCTCCATTTCTCTTCATCTTTCCACTTTCCCTAAGTCGGCTTTCTAATCCGGCTCTCCAATAATCTCAAGCAGCAAATAAACAATATAAGAACCGACCCGGCCATCGGATGACAGCTTCAAGCACGCTGGCTTTTTGTGGGGTCGTCAAAAAGCGGACTTGCCGATCGCGATAATGAAAGCGGCAGATCAAGGCGGGCCAGCAGGCCGCCGCCCGCACGTGGACACAGGTGCAGAGAGCCGCCGTGCAAGCGTGCGATGCGCTCGACGATCGCCAGTCCCAGACCCGTGCCATCAACATTGCTACGGGCAGTGTTATGGCGGGTAAAGGGACGTTTGAGCCGCTCCAGCTCTTCAGGCGGAATTCCCGGGCCGCGATCCATGACATCAACCCAAAGATGACCATTTGTCTGGCAAGCGGTAATCGTAATCTCGCCGCCGCCATATTTCCGGGCATTGTCGATCAGATTGGTCAAGGCGCGGGTCAGCGCTTTGCGCCGACCAGCCAGCGGCGGCAACGCGTCGAGATGCACCGTCAGATGACAATCCGCCGTGCGACGAATAGATTCGGCGACCTGCCGGATCAGGGCGCCGATATCGCACGGCTCGGCCGGCTCATCGTTACCGCGCGCATAATCGAGAAACTGACCGATGATGGCGTCCATCTGCTCGATATCGCTGGCAACCGCCTGGCGCGCCGCTTCATCGGCAATCGACATTTCCGATTCCAGCCGCAAACGCGCCAGCGGGGTGCGCAGGTCGTGCGAAATACCGGCCAGCACTTCGGTACGTTCGGCATCTATGCGTTTGAGATCTTCCGACATACGGTTGAATGAAGCGGCCAATCGCGCCAATTCGCAGGCGCCATTTTCGGGAATCGGTTCAGGATGCAGGCCAAGCCCCACCGCTTGCGCCGCTTCCATCAACTTCCGCAATGGCCGTGTAATGCGGGAAACGATCAGCCAAGCCACCAGCATCGCCAGCAACAGGGCTAGACATCCCCAGCCCAGCCAATACAACGGAAACTCGCTCTCGGCGCGTTTTCCCGGCAGCATGAGCCAGTATTCGGCCTCCTCGGAGGCATAGAGCGGAAAGCTGACCCAAATGCCGGGCTGATCGTTGACTGCGCCCGCAAACCGTGTTCCAGCCCCCAGTTCGGCACGCGTTGCCGCAATAAAATCGCGGAAAAACGGCGTATCGGGCAAATCCTTAACGACATCACCCGGTTCAATCGGATAAATCTGCACGCCTTCATTTTCAGCAAGATCACGCAGCAAAGCCATGCGCCACTCCGGGTTGGCGGCAACCAAGGCTGCCCGAGTCAGATTGACGACACTGACTGTAAGCTGGCCGAGTTGCCGGGCGCGCGGTGCGTGTTCAGTGAGGGTGATCAGTGTCGCCCAGATGGAAATGCAGACAGCCAGCAGAATGCTGATCAGCAGAAAGGTACGGACGAGCAGCGTGCGTGGATAAAAACGGCTGAGCATTCCCGTACCATTGAGTTTCAACGGTTTTGGCCGTCGGGTACGAATACGTAACCAAACCCCCAAACGGTTTGCAGATAGCGCGGATTGGCCGGGTCTGGTTCAACCAGCTTGCGCAGGCGTGACACCTGAACGTCAATGGTACGGTCAAAAGGCCCTTGTTCCCGCCCGCGCGCGAGCGACATCAGGCGGTCGCGCGAGAGTGGCTGCCGCGGATGTTCAAGCAACGCTTTCAGGACAGCAAATTCACCGGTCGTCAGCGATAGGGTTTCACCGTTCTTTTTGAGTTCCCGCGTCGCCAGATCGACTTCAACCTCGCCAAAAACGATACGTTTATCCTCTACGGTCGACGCTCCCGGCACCACGTCGATCCGGCGGCGTAATACCGCCTGAATACGGGCAACGAGTTCCCTGGGGTTGAACGGTTTGGGCAGATAGTCGTCCGCCCCCATTTCCAGTCCGACGATACGGTCGATTTCATCGCCCTTGGCCGTTAGCATGATAATCGCCAGCTGCGGATCATCGGCACGCAGACGGCGGCAGATCGACAGCCCGTCTTCGCCAGGCAGCATCAGGTCGAGCACAATCAGATCAAAGCGATAGCGTGAGACGGCTTTATCCATGGCGACGGCGTTCTCTGCCGTACGCACGAAAAAACCCTGTTCGCCGAGATAGCGTTGCAGAAGATCCCTTAAACGTTTGTCGTCATCTACGACGAGAATTTTACGGTCGGCCATGCACAACTCCTGATGAAAGCGCCTGCCTCCAAGAATGAAAGCCGGCAGAATCATACCGCAAGCCGGCGCTATTCGCCGGATAACGGCGCAAACTCAAGGGCAAGTTTGGGTAATAAAAATCGCTGCAAACCTGATGCCGTAAAGCATTAATTGGCGTCAAAATCCTTGCAATGAACCCAAGAGGGTTGTCGACAGGCACCCCGGAACCCCGCGTAAACAGGGCGTTTCCCGGCACCTCCCCGGAAACCCGCGTGGATAAAGGGATTCCGGGTGCCTGCCCGGAGGCGCCCTGTTTATAAGGGTTTCAGGGCCCCCCTTCGGAGATGCCCTGTTTACGCGGGGTTCCGGGGCGCCCAAAAGCAAAAGCCCGGCGGGCTTGCGGCTTCACCGGGCTTGGCGCCCGCCATAAATATCACGGGCGTTGAAAGAGCGTAGCTCAGTCGATCAAGGTATGCATCAGGTCGATCATAAACTCGACGTCTTCCTGCGGCGTCACTTCCCAATGATCCAGTCCCAAATCCTTGAGGATTGCTGCCTCTTTCGGATCATTGGCCATTCCGGCAAGTGCCGCTTGCAGTTGCGCGGCATGGTCTGCGAATTTTGGGCCAGCCAGCAACATGTGTTTAACGACGCTGATCTGGCTGCGGACCAAGGGATGAAGCGAACCGCGCACAATGGCAGACAGTCCATCATAACCACGCGCCGGGAAAATACCGACATCTGCCGTACCGCTCATCAAGGCCTTGGCAATCAGCACATACGTCGGGCAAGTCGTTTGCTTCACGTCGGCAGGCGCAATGTCAGCCGGCTCGAGCATAATCATGCCCATCATCAGCACATCAGGATCCCCACTTGACGCTATGGTAATTCCGGGCTTGAGGTCTTCGATGCGTTTGACCGGCGAACTGGCGGATACGGCCACGACTGCTTCATCTGCCAAATCACTGGGATGTGCAATGGCAATGAACTGCTTTTCTCGAACAAGCATGGCAGCGTCGGCCGGATTGGCGTAAATCAGGTCGATTTGATCGGCAGCGATGGCTTCGCGCTGCTTTTCAAAGCTGTCGTAGAGCGCCAAATGACAGGGAATATCCAGCTTCTTTTGCAGCCAGGTGTTGAAGATATGCCAGGAAGCGAGTTTGTCGGGACTAAAATCCGGACTGACGGACAGGTTGAATGTCATGACGCCTCCTTCGCCTTGAGATCTGCATATACCGGGATGAGCGATTCAATCTTGGTGCGCGAGGGCTTGCGGCGCACCGAAGTGTAGCCGACGATCTTGCCGCCGCGAATATTGGGAACAACGACGGCATATACCCAGTAATATCCACCGTCCTTGCGCAGATTCTTGACGTATCCGTGCCATTTTTTTCCCGACTGAACTGTCGTCCACAAATCGGCAAAAGCCGCCTTGGGCAGATCCGGATGACGCAGAATGCTGTGCGGCTGACCAATCAGCTCTTCGCGCGTATAGCCGGACATATCGACGAACGCTTGATTACATTGCGTGATAATGCCCGCCGGGTCGGTACAGGAAACGATCAGTTTGCCTTCCGGAAAATCCGTTTCGATATCAGTGACGAAAATTTTGCGCTGACTTCCATCGTAATACGCCAGCGTATATTCCTTGCCAGAGCCAACGACCTGGCTAGGCTCCATGTCTTTCATGATAGTCCTCGTAAAATCATTTATTCAGAGTGCATGCGTCAGACCTGCCGATAAACGGCAGACTCGCCGCACATCCGAACCGGAGATCGGTCATCAATGAGGCCGCCGATCGGTCTTTAGATCATTTTGGCAATACTTTCAGAAGCACGCCTGACATCGAGGAAAATCAGGCCAAGCTTGGCGTTCGGTTTGGCGAGAACGGTAACCACGGCTTCCTTGCCTGCGCCAGTCAAAATGACGAAACCTTGGCTGCCTTTGATCAGCACCTGTTCAAGGGTCCCCCGCGCCAGTTCCTGCGCGGTGCGATCGCCCAATGACAACATGGCGGCACTCATCGCGCCCATGCGGTCCTCGTCGAATCCTTGTGGCATCAGCGAAGCCATCATCAGACCATCAATGGAAATGATGGCCGAGGCCTCAATATCGGTAGAGCTGCCATTGAGGTCATTCAATACGGATTTAAGCATGTCTGCAAGCATGGATATGCCTCCTTAGGTAAAAATTGAAAAATGCCGATTAACGGCCGAAACGTTGATGCAAAACAAAAGCAAGTTCAACGAGCTGCGGTTGATTGAATGCCGGTGCGCCAGCAATGACGAGGACGAAACGTTCCGGGCCGACAAAAACGGGCCAGAAGCCGAGCTGGGCATGTCCGGCAGCATTGGTCAGCGCCCAGGCGCTGCCGGGCAGACTCAGGTTACGGTTGAGCACCCCCGCACGCCGGGCGTGCATGTTCGCCAAATCGGCAGAAAGCGCCGAGAGTTCTTCAGCAGTTTCATGCGGGAATCCACTGCTATACAGGTAAAAGCCTTGCGTATCGGCGAGCAGAATTTTGCCTTCCCGACTCAACGGCGGTAGAAGTGCCGGTAAAGTTTCCTGAAAGGGTTCGGAGGGAAATTGATAAGGCTCGTGCGTTGCCTGAATCCAGCCAAGCGATTGCAGACGCCAGACGAATTCGCGCGCCTCTTCGATGGAAGGCAGGCCGCTCCATTGGCAGAGATTGCTGTCATTGGCCTGCGCCTTACCTTGCTGGTCAAGTAAAGCCAGCAAAAAATCACGTAAGCGATTGCTCTCCGGCTCCGAAATGACTTTGAAGGCGCCGGCGGGCGAAGGCAAAAGGTACATGCCTGGAATAAGCCTATGTGATGTATCGTTCATGATCTGGCCGCCTTACGCCTTTCAACCATCGGATCGATGGAACATAACAGGGATTCGATAAGGAGAACGATATCCCGCCGTTCACGGGCATCAACCTCAAATACGGGCACGCCCCGCAGGCCCAGCGATGCCAGCTCTTGCTGATAATCTTCGGTCGAAGGACGTGGCCGCAAGTCGCTATGCGTCACGCCAATTACAAGCGCGGTACGCTGGATGAAGTCTTTGAAGGCCGAAATGAAAAAACGCAGATCCCGAACAGGATTCGGACGGTCGTTATTGACCAGAAGAACCAGGCCAATCCCCCCTTCGATCAGAATATCCCACATAAAATCGAAGCGTTCCTGCCCCGGTGTGCCATATAGGTGAATCGCTGCATTATTAGGCAGGTTGATCCGGCCGTAGTCCATGGCTACCGTAGTTTCCGCCTTCATCGTACGCGTCATGTCGGTAGCCATGCTTTCAGTGCGCACGGTCGGGATGTCGCTAATCACGTTGATTGCTGTAGTTTTCCCGGAACCCACCGGCCCGGTAAAAATAATTTTATGTACCATGTTCATGATGAAGGTCTCGCCAAATCCGTATACCCGGCCAATTTTCTGAGCAGCATACGGAACAGGCCTTGTTTTTGATGTGTTTCTACAGGGGGCTCAACCGTTGCTACCGATGGGGTATGTTTTTCCTGAACATTCACCAGCCCAATTGAATTGCACGCGCTGTAGAGTGCAAAAACATAGCGTTGCGGCACCTCCAGAGATTCAACCGTCTGTTCAAGCGAAGTACGGTAACGCGCCCACAGGCCGAGAATCCGCGCCGCATGCGGCGGTGTTTGCAAACGGGTCAGGTTAGGCCAGTGCACCAGAGAAATAGAAGCATCCAGCGACGTACCTTCCGGCAGACGTCCACGCGAGGCGCACAGGGCAAAACGCCAGATTAGGCTATTCATGCCGTGCTGCTCGGCTGTCGACGGTAGTGAAGCAATTTCCCTGTCTGAAACCTGATCGATACGCAAATCTTTATAAGCCAAGGGAATACGCCCGGCGGAAAGCAGCTTGGATAGCGGCACGACAGCAAAAATGCGCTGTTTTGCCGGATCGACGATAAGTGCCTGGAATCCAAGCCCCGACATGCGCAAAGGAACGGAGCGTTCCTTTGCCATCGCCAGGACGCGCTGAACGTGTCCTTGAAGGAAATTGTCAGGACGGTAAAAAACGCCTTCGCGTGCGCTCTTGTTTCTCAGATCGACATCGGGCGAGGAACCGATATAGAAATCAAATTCCCCAGCACTCAGACTGGGCGGTGCGGCAATACCCTTAGGCGGTATCACGTTTTCTGCGCCATCTGAGTTTTTCTCTGTTTTTTTGGACGCCATTGATACAGGCACCAACGCATTGGTACTGGAAGCGCTGGCGCCAGAAAGGCGTGTCAGTTTCTCCTTCAACACACTTTCACTGGCGACGGAAAACCTGGCAGGCGCCGTTTTATCTACAGAAGCGGTGGTAGGTGGGGACACGGCTACAGGCTGTGTCAGGCAGCGATCCGCCAACTTACGTAAAGCCCCGGCAAATGCAGTTACATCAATTGGTTTACGGATGGCGATTCCATTCTCCGGCGCGTGCTTTTCCGGCGTCATCGTCAGCATGATAACTTGATGCTTGGGGAATTCAGCCAAGTGTTTCTTCAGCAGATCGTCCGCATGATAGCCGTCAATGTCGATGATGACGGCGTGCGCTTCAGCTGCATCCTGCGCAATCTGGCATAGATTGGCCAGATGGCGGTCAAAAAATATCCGCATGGTCTGCCGGCCGCGTTCACTCATACCCAGCGTATAGACCTTAAATGCGCCTTGGGGGATCGAGATATCCATTATGAAGGACTCCTCCCGGAGAGTGCCGACTGTTTGACAACAACGGCTCCTGTGCCGATAAACCCGGCCGTCAGTCGGCTGCGCGGCGCGGGCGCGGGCGTCTGCGTGAACAGCCCCTTCTCCAATCGCCTTGACAGAAACACCTGTTGAGCGGGCGACAGGAAGATCAACGACTGGCGTAACAAATTGGTGCGTAAATCAAGGGCCTCGTTCCCTGTGGCAATGAACAGATCGACCAGCGCACCAAACAACTCTTCCGGATCATCCAGTGCCATTGCAATAAATATCCGCCGTGTATGGCACAGCAAATCTTTGGGAGCCAATTCGATACGCGCCGCCAGAAAGTCGGCCATCGCCCGGCCAGAACGCCCAAGGCGTAGGTCATAACCGGCAAACGGATAAAAAGCAGGCTCAGGACTACCGATACGGGCAACAGTAGCTTCGTCAGCAAAAGACGAATCAGTCATAAGAAAACAGCCAATGCATTGATCGAAGGGATAAGCATAGTTTTCTGCAGAACTTTTTGGATGATAACCTTGAAATAAATCAGAATACTACCGCCGATATCTTACAAAATTGTTGATGATATGAGGGAGACAATATCATTTCTTTTTAGCAAGAACCATGAATTTTTTCACAATGGCTTCTCAATTCTCCACAAAATGCCCAAATACCTATCTTGGAAAGCCTTCAAGGCAAAGGTGTATGCATAATCAGCATCCCAAACAAAGCGGCAAATTAAAGCCCTGTACGAGAGAAACAAACGAGAAAATTAAGATCGATACAGAAAAACTGCACCGGAATAAAACGGAAAGCACTCCGTAATGGAATATAGGCCGATATTCCGGTCAGGTTCTAGACACAGTCCGGCAGTTTTTAAAAAATCCGCCAAACAAAGTGAGTGGCACAGTATTTAAGCTATTGCAAAGCGGGTTTGAGTTTACCACCGACAAACGGAAGATACGGCCGCTCTGGGATGTTGATCGTGTAGGTGCGGGCGTTAAGCTGCTCAAAATTTGATTTTTCGCGCGCGACAAAGCGCTTGCTCACCGCCTCGGTAGAACTTAAAAAACATCGAGCGGCTACGCACGGCGATGCTGATTTGGCCGCCGAACGGGTGAATCGGACCATACTCCACGTTCGTGCTGATGCGGGCAAAGTCGGCACCGAGCCGCATTGTGATGCTGTCTTTAAGGTTGGCTTTAATCGACCAGGATGTGCGGGTTACTGCCGCGCTTTTTGCCCGTGCGCTTTAACGGCACCCATTTCTCCGTCGGGCCGCTCTGCTCGACAAAATTTTCAGCCGTCCAGTGTTTTAGCACGCCGGCAATCGCCTTCATCGCTGGCGTCATGTTGCGCGAGACAACCAGTAGGCGATTAAAAGCATCGATAATGCTTCTATCTTCCAATGTAACGACAATGGTTGCCATAATTTAGATTATGTCCTATGTCGTGATCAGGCTGATTGCAGCCGTACAAGCGCTTCCGAACCTGACGCGTCCAAAGAAGCTGCACAGTAAGCCCCGGCGAGTCGGCGCCGGGGTTTTTTATTGCTCTGGCGGTTTTGGCATGCGGCGGTAGAGCAAAAAACCATCACGCTGCCGCTCGATATATTCGCGCCGCGCTTCATAGTAGGCCGGGCGTACGGCAAGCTAAGACAGTGGCAGATGGAAAACTCAATCCGCATCAATCCGTCAATGGCAGTAACTTGACGAACCGGAATGGCTTCCGTGTCAGGCGTATCGGGTTCATTCATTACTCTGCCAGCAAGGCCGCAATCAGCCTGGCCTCGGGTAAATGCTTCCAGTAATCTACGGGCATACAACGCCGGAAAGCAACGGGATTACGACGTGCAGCATTAAAATGATTGGCGTAATAAGTCAGCCAAAAAACTTCGCCCGCATCGGGCGGCGGTACATTTACAGCAACCGCTCCGGCATGAAATTCGAGATGCGCCATATCCCATGTTGCACAGGCATCGGGCGTCACAATTGCCCAGCAATGCCCGGGGAAACGTTGTACGAAATGAGGCGCCACCAGGCGTAGCACCCGGTGACGTGGTTCATACCAGGCAACGCGCCACGCCTCCTGATGATTTTGACGTCTCCATTGTTCTGGCTCGCTCTCCAGACATCCGGTCATCGTACGGCGCTGTGCCATCCACGAACGGAAACGGACAAAACCAAGCATACGGCAAGCATCATGGCGGACATCGCGGTAATAGTCGTTGATTGCTTTCATGTCCGGATCGAGCGGGTCACAGCGCAATGCCGGTTCTCTCTGCCAGCGCCAGAGAAAACGATACAGGCAATGTAACCGCTCGGGCGCGCGATGCAATATGACCAAAGACAACGCCTCCAGCAAGGTACGTGGTAAACGTAAGCCCGTGGAATTACCGGCCTTATGCGGGGCATTCCGCATGACTACGCCATCATCCGCTTCGCTTTTCATTCCGTTGTTTATTCTGTTTTTCGCCTTATTGTCTGTCCTAGCCCTACTCCCTCTCCCTACTCCACTTTCCGCTTGATCCCCAGGCCCCGCCAAATAATGGGCATCCCCAGCATCTCCTGCAGTTCCAAATAAATCGAGATGGCCCTGCGCATCGTCGGCAATCCGCCAATGGATAGATTCTGGGTGCACATCGGCGCACAGTAGATTACGTGCAGCGCTTCTGAACCCCTCCCAATCATCGGCATGGGCAAGCAGGACCGTCTTCAATGCACTCTTGTTTTGCCCAGAATTCATGGGAGATCGAAAAGTACGAGCTGCTCAGGCACCCACCCAGCATACGCCGTACGATACCCGCCGCAGTAAGGATTGGGGCGTTCAAGCGATTTGCCGGGATGGTGGTCGCTCACGCAAATGAAGGGCAACATTTTTGTGACCCCGGTTTTCTGCCGCATCAGATCGGCAAGCCTCAAGGTACGTACACGGCGCGCAGCCAGCAGGCGATCGACAATGCGCGTGCCAAGTCCGGGCACGCGCAACAATGCTTCGCGCGGTGCACTTTGCAGGTCGACGGGAAAAAATTCTCGATGGCGCAACGCCCAGGCCAGCTTGGGGTCGCATCCGGTAGCGAGCATGCCATCCGGCGCGGCATCAAGAATTTCATCAGCAGAAAAACCGTAAAAGCGCATCAGCCAGTCGGCCTGATATAAACGATGTTCACGGCGTAGCGGCGGCGGTGAATGCGGCAGACAAGGCGCCGCACCCGGTACGGGAGAAAACGCCGAGTAATACACGCGCCGCAGACCGTAGCGCTGATACAACCGCTGACTGAACGAAAGGATTGTGGCATCGTTGCTTGCATCCGCGCCGACGATCATCTGCGTGCTTTGTCCGCCAGGCGCAAATCTGGGGAGCTGTGCCGGACGTGCGGCTGTATTAGGCAGGGCGCGAATACGCCCTTCAGCCAAACGACGCTCGGTGCGTGCTTCGGTAATTCCTGCATGCGCCAGATGCAAGGCAGCGTGAATTGCGCGCGCATCTTTATCCGGTGCAAGTTGTGAAAGGCTTGCTCGGTCTGGTAATTCGACATTGGCGCTGATCCGGTCAGCATAACGTCCGGCCATATCGATCAGTAGCGCGCTGGCACCGGGAATGGTTTTCAGATGAATATAACCCATGAAGCCGTGGCGCTCGCGCAGGCTGCGCGCCACGGCGACAAGCTGCTCCATCGTATGATCCGGGCTGCGCATCACGCCTGAACTCAGAAACAACCCCTCAATACAGTTGCGTCGATAAAGATCAAGCGTCAGCCAGACGATCTCTTCGGGCGAAAAACGGGCGCGCGGTACATTGCTGCTTGCCCGGTTAATGCAGTACAGACAGTCGTAACGGCATTGATTGGTCAGCAGGATTTTCAGCAGCGAGATGCATCGCCCATCGGGTGTAAAGCTGTGGCAGATACCGCGCCGGAAAGTACTGCCAATTTTCGCCTTATGACCAAGCACACCCGTACGTACTACACCGCTTGATGCACAAGACACATCATACTTGGCCGCATCAGCCAATATCATGATTTTCTTAAGAATCCGCTCAACGTTGACCGCTGCCATGATGAACTGCCCAAATCAGTAAAACAAACCATAGAAAGATTTTACTGTATATTTGTACAGTCTATCAGCAATAAAATGTATCGTCTACGCAGATCAATACAGCAGCAAGGCGCAAAAAAATCCGCCGACCCATCGCTGAGCCGGCGGATATATAGATCAATGTGATGAAACCGCGTTACACGCGCTCGAATCCTACAAATCAGACGCGATTTAGTTGCTAATCGCCGCCTGTGCCGCAGCCAGACGTGCAATAGGCACACGGAACGGCGAGCAACTCACATAGGTGAAACCAACCTTGTGGAAGAAGGCGATCGATGCCGGATCACCGCCATGTTCGCCGCACACGCCAATCTTCATGTCTGGCCGCACGGAGCGTCCCCTTTCAACGCCGATCCGCACCAGAAGGCCAACCCCTTTTTGGTCAATCGACTGGAACGGATCGTGCTCATACATACCATCGGCAATGTAGCTTGGCAGGAATTTACCGATATCGTCACGTGAAAAGCCTAGCGTCATCTGAGTCAGATCATTCGTGCCAAAAGAGAAGAACTCAGCCTGCTTGCCGATGCTGTCAGCCACCAGCGCACCGCGCGGCGTTTCAACCATCGTGCCCAACATGAAATCGATCTTCTCCTTGCGTTCGGCGAAGACGACCTCGGCGGTATCGCGAATTACTTTGGCCTGTGCATTGAATTCGCGCACGGTGCCGACCAGCGGAATCATGATCTCGACCTTCGGCGTCGCACCCTGCGCCCTGGCATTGAGCGCCGCCTCGATAATGGCGCGCGTCTGCGTTTCGGTAATTTCCGGATACGTGATCCCCAGGCGGCAACCACGATGCCCCATCATTGGGTTGGCTTCATGCAGCTCGTCGACGCGATGCTTGATTTCCTCGAAAGACAATCCCAATTCCTTGGCCATATCACGCTGATTTGCCTCATCGTGCGGCAGAAACTCGTGCAGCGGCGGATCGAGCAAGCGAACGGTTACGGGCAGCCCGTCCATGGCCTTGTAAATGCCTTCAAAGTCACCGCGCTGCATTGGCAGCAGTTTGGCCAACGCCTTGCGGCGGCCCGCTTCGTCATGCGCCAGAATCATCTCGCGCACAGCCTTGATACGGTCGCCTTCAAAGAACATGTGCTCAGTGCGGCACAACCCGATACCGACGGCACCAAAATTACGCGCTACCTTGGCATCTTCCGGATTATCAGCATTGGCGCGGATTTCAAGCTTCTTGTACTTGTCGGCTAACTCCATCAATTTGCCAAAATCACCAGATAGATCGGCATCCTGGGTCGGAATCTGGCCGGCATAGACTTGGCCTTTCGAGCCATCAAGCGAAATCCAATCGCCTTCCTTATATACGATGCCGTCGACGCTCATCGTGCGTGCTTTCGGATCGACACGCACGGCGCCCGCGCCAGAAACGCAGCATTTGCCCATACCGCGCGCCACAACAGCCGCATGCGAGGTCATGCCACCACGCGCGGTCAGAATGCCTTCGGCAACGGCCATGCCGCGCAGGTCTTCCGGCGAGGTTTCCTGACGCACCAGAATGACTTGCTTGCCTTTGGCAACCCATTCTTCCGCCTCATCAGCGAAGAAAACAATCTGGCCCGTAGCAGCGCCCGGCGAGGCCGGCAGACCGCTGGCGATCGGCTTCGCCTTGCTGATGGCGGCACCATCGAACACCGGATGCAACAATTCATTGAGACGATCGGGATTAACACGCAGCAGTGCGGTTTTTTCATCGATAAAGCCTTGCTCCATCATCTCGATCGCCGTGCGCACGAGTGCAGCACCCGTACGCTTGGCGGAACGGGTCTGCAGCATCCAGAGTTTGCCTTCCTGGATGGTAAATTCAATGTCCTGCATATCCTTATAGTGGTTTTCCAGTGCCGTCTCGGTCTTAACGAGATGCTGGTAAACCTCTGGCATCAGTTCCTCGAGCGAAGGATATTTAGCACGGCGCTCTTCTTCACTGATCTGCGCCAGTTGCGCCCAGCGGCGCGAACCTTCCAGGGTGATCTGTTGCGGCGTGCGGATGCCGGCTACGACGTCTTCACCCTGCGCATTGATTAGGAATTCGCCGTTGAACACGTCTTCGCCCGTTGCCGCGTCGCGCGTGAAGGCGACCCCCGTGCCACTTGTCTCGCCCAGGTTGCCGAACACCATCGACTGTACGTTGACGGCGGTGCCCCAGGCATCGGGAATTTCGTTCATCCTGCGGTAGAAAATGGCGCGGTCGTTGTTCCAGCTCTGGAAGACGGCCATGATAGCGCCCCACAGCTGTTCCCAAGGATCGTTCGGAAAGTCACGGCCGAGGCGATTGCGCACCAGCGCTTTGAATTCATCGACCATATGTTTTAGATCATCAACGCCCAGCTGAGTATCGAGTTCGACACCCTTCTTTTCCTTGATCTCATCAATGATGACTTCAAACGGATCGTGATCTTCCTTTTTCTCGGGCTTGAGTCCCATAACGACGTCGCCGTACATCTGAATAAAACGGCGATAGGAATCCCAGGCAAAACGCTCGTTACCCGATTTTTTTGCCAGGCCATTGACGGCTTCATCGTTGAGCCCAAGGTTGAGGATGGTGTCCATCATGCCCGGCATTGAAGCACGTGCGCCGGAACGCACGGAAACCAGCAGCGGATCATTGGCGTCGCCAAATTTTTTGCCCATTTCTTTTTCGATGAAGGCAATACCTTGTCTGACTTCAGCCTCAATCATCTGGCGAACCGTCTCACCACCTTTTTCGGTATAGACGTTACAAGCCTCTGTACAGATCGTAAATCCCGGCGGAACCGAAATGCCCAGACGGCACATTTCCGCCAAGTTAGCGCCCTTACCGCCCAGCGTATTTTTCATGTCGGCGGCGCCATCTGTCTGCGATGCGCCAAATAGGTAAACCAGTTTATTTGCCATATATCAATCCACGCGTAAAAGAATGAAATTAAAACAAACCGAAATGAATCCCAAAAGCAAAAAGCAATAAATTTTACCGATCAAATCGACCGATAAAACGAAAGCCGCGATTTTATCTTAATTCTTTCTTCAGGAAGCGCTTTTTCAATAAAAACGTCCGCATGCAAAGGCAAAGGAGGCATCGGAGCATCATGCGTAAACAGCGTAAAGCACGTTTTGAATCACAGGCGAGTAGCTAGCGCCATTACGCTAGCAAGCCATGCTCAGGCAGCCGAAGTCAGTATGCGAATTTCACGCTGCGGAAGAGAGATCGCGATACCGTGCTCACGAAAAGATTCAAGAATCGCCCGATTTACTTCGGCGATCGACGGCACATAGTCCGGTACATTTACCCAAGGATTAACATTAATAGCTACGCCTGAATCAAAGAACTGGCTGACGCCCAGCACCGGCTTGGGTTCTGCCAGAACGCGTGGATTGGCTTGCAAGACGCTCTCGATCAGACTGAACGCCAGCGCCAGATCTGTACCATAGGCCACACGCACTAGGAGGTTGAGCTGGCGGATCTTGCCGTAGTTATGCAGGATTTCTCCTACGATCTTACGATTCGGAATGATGACGCGAGAACGGTCGGGATGGCCCAGCGTCGTATTGAACAGCGTAATATCGAGAACCTCGCCTTCCTCATTATTGATAGAAAGATAATCACCGACATGGAACGGCTGGGTAAAGATAATAATCAAGCCAGCCGCCACATTGCTGAGCACGCCTTGCATGGCCAGAGCAATGCCTGCCCCTGCCACACCAAGCCCGGCAACGAGCGGCAAAAGCTCGACACCGAGATTCTGTAAAGCAATGATGATGAACAGCGACAACACGCATAATTGTGCGATACGCAGTAATAACAAGCGCACAGGCGGTTCAAGATGAAAGCGCTGCAAAACCCGATCGCACAGGCGCATCACCCAGCCACTAACCATGTAACCCAGCACAAGGATGATAAGCGCGACAAATAGTTTTGGCCCGAACCCGATTGCCTTGTCCAGCATATTTTCTTTGAGGTGATCGATCATTCGTAACTGTTCATTCATCGCTGTCTCCTTGGCCAGGACGCCTGTATGTAATACGGCACTCACCAGCAAACCATTATGACACGCAGCGTCAGCGGCCCGCTTGCCGTTCCGTCACGCCCGTTATTTGGCGGCTATTGGCGTGCGCGGTAGGGATTTTTTCGGCAAGCGCAACAACCGAGTCAACTGCGGCGCAAGCATCAAGGCAATCCGGTTGTCCCTGGCAAACTGCCGGGCCTTGTCGCTCAGGTCAATCACAGAAACATAAAGGGCTTCGCGTGCCTCCTGCGCCTCTTGTGCTGCCGCTAAGGCACGCAGTGGCTCTATGCCCTGGCTGGCGGCCTTCCAGCGCTTGCAGCACACCAGCGAGTCACGCCCTTCCTTGGTCAGGAGAAAATCCGCCGCGCCATTTATACGCCTAACTTCAAACCCGTCGCGCCGGAATGCCTGCTCCATGAGAGCTGAAAATTCGCGCCAAGACATCGCCATTACCGCCTCAACCGTATCGTTTACACGTGACTGGCTGGGCACGTCTTTTTGCCGCCACGCGACAATCATGGCAATCACGACAAAAGGCAAGGTCAATGTTAAGGCATAGGAAAAATAGTCCCCATGAAACATAACCTTGCCCAGTAGCCCGATACCGCACGCGGCAAGAATACTGACCCACCACGGCGAGCGGAGCAGATAAGCAAACAGGGATTTTTCCGCCATTTTCAGTTTCATAAAATCACTCGATCAAGCCCAAATTGCCATTGCTTTCAGAAAAAATCGCGCAGATACACAACCATCAAAAGAATAAAAAGTATAGCGGATGCAAGAACCGGCAAAAAACAAAGGGGAAAGCGCTTCGGCGCTTTCCCCCGATAACCTGGAGCGGGAAACGAGTCTCGAACTCGCGACCTCAACCTTGGCAAGGTTGCGCTCTACCAACTGAGCTATTCCCGCAAGCTGGAGGCGCGAGCCGGAGTCGAACCGACCTACACGGATTTGCAATCCGGTGCATAACCGCTTTGCTATCGCGCCCGGAGCCCCCATCCTTTGACAGGCGCTAAAAACCAAAAATCTGAAACTGGAGCGGGAAACGAGTCTCGAACTCGCGACCTCAACCTTGGCAAGGTTGCGCTCTACCAACTGAGCTATTCCCGCCCCGAGCGGAGAGCGAATTATATAGTCTGAAATTCCAGTGTCAAGCGCATTTCCGCCTATTCTCCGCTATTTTTCAAGGGATGCATGATCGCCAGTCAGATGCGGCCATGCCATGCGCATGTAATACCCCATCGACCACAACGTCAGCGCAGCGGCGACATACATCAGCCATGTACCACAGACATGTGCGTTGAAGGTACCGATCGGCGTATGGTATAGCAGGAGAGGGATCGAGAGCATCTGTGCAAAGGTTTTGACTTTGCCGATCATCGACACAGCAACGCTCTTGTGTGCGCCAATCTGCGCCATCCATTCGCGCAATGCGGAAATCGTGATCTCGCGGCCGATGATAATGATGGCAAAAATAGCATCGACGCGGTCAAGCCAAACCAGAATAATCAGGGCGGCCGCTACCATCAGTTTGTCGGCGACAGGATCTAGGAAAGCGCCAAAGGCGGAGGTTTCATTCCATCGACGCGCAAGATAACCATCAAGCCAGTCAGTCGCGGCAGCAACGATAAAAATAACCGTCGCTGCCAGGTCGTGGCCAATGGGTTGAAGCCAAGTGCCGGGAAGATAAAAAATAGCAACCAGCAGCGGAATCAGAATGATTCGGAGCCAGGTCAAAAACATCGGCAAATTCGATAGCATCAATGCAGCGCCTTGAAAATTGTTTCGGCCAATTCTCGGCGAATGCCAGGCACCGATGCGAGCTGATCGATTCCTGCATTCCGAACGCCTTGCAGGCTGCCGAAATGCACCAGCAGGGCTTTTCGCCGCTTTGGGCCGATGCCTTCGATCGTGTCAAGCTGCGACCCTTGGCGAGATTTACTGCGTCGTGCACGGTGCCCAAAAATAGCGAAACGGTGCGCTTCATCACGGATTTCCTGGATCAAATGAAGCGCCGGATGCTCGGGTGACAATTGTACAGGTTCCCGTCCATCCGGAAAAATCAGGGATTCCAGCCCCGGTTTGCGCGCCTCGCCCTTGGCAACGCCAACGATCGGGAGCATCCCCAGCCCCAGATCGTTCAATGCCTCAACGGCTACAGCTAGCTGCCCTTTGCCGCCATCAATCAGAATCAGCGTGGGCGCAATGCCCTCGCCGCTCGCAACTTTCTCGTAACGGCGCCGCACGGCCTGACGGATCGCCGCATAATCATCGCCTGGCTGAATATCCGTAATATTGAAACGCCGGTAATCCTGGCGGCTCATGCCTTTGCCTCGGTAAACAACGCAAGAAGCCACGGCCGACTCGCCCTGCGTGTGGCTAATGTCGAAACATTCGATACGCGCTTCTTCCATCCCCTGCCCCACCGGGTCAATCTCAATGGACAGAAAGTCCAGCAACGCGGCCAGCCGCGCACTTTGCCGCGAATGGACATCAAGACGGCCGGCAATTGACAAACGAGCGCTTTGCTCGGCCATTGCCATCCAGGTCTTGTGCATCGTCGTTCTCGGCTTGACCAGCACAACGGGCTGACCGGCAAGCTGGGCCAGATTTTCTGCGATATCGGCATCTCCTGGCAGTCGATTGAGAAAAATCCGCCCCGGTACGGGATGGCTCGCATAGTGATGTGCCAAAAAGGCCGACAAAACAGCCTCCGGCGAATGGTCACCCGTGTGCTCAGGGAACTGCGGACGATCACCAAGATGCCGCCCGCCGCGCACCATCGCCAGATTGATGCAGAGCATGCCATTTTCGACAACAACAGCGACAATATCGGCATCTTCACCACGCGCGCTCTCGATAAACTGCTTGTCCCGCACCCGCCGTAATGACTGGATTTGATCGCGATAATGCGCCGCCTGTTCAAAATCGAGCGCCGCCGCCGCCGCATCCATCATCTGCTCAAGCTGACCCAGTACTTCCTGATTCCGCCCTTGCAGAAACAGGGCGGCGAGCCGAACGTCCCGCGCGTAATCCTCCGCTTCGATTAAGCCAACGCAGGGCGCCGAACATCGCTTGATCTGGTACAGCAGACATGGTCGAGAACGGTTATTGAACACCGAATTCTCGCAGGTGCGCAGGCAAAACATTTTCTGCAAAAGCGCGATGCTCTCCCGCACCGCACCGGCAGAAGGAAACGGCCCGAAAAAATCGGCCCGGCGATCAGTGCTGCCACGATAGAAGGCAAGCCGGGGAAAGGCATCGCGCGTTACGACGATATAAGGATAGGATTTATCGTCACGAAAAAGGATGTTGTAACGCGGAGAAAGACGCTTGATCAGATTGTTTTCAAGCAGTAGCGCCTCTGCCTCCGAGCGCGTCGTCGTCGTCTCGATACGGGCAATCTGAGCCACCATCAGGGCTGTGCGCGGACTCGGCAGGTTTTCCCGAAAGTAGGAGGCAACGCGCTTCTTGAGATTTTTTGCCTTGCCGACGTACAGCACCTCGCCTTTGGCGTCGAGCATACGATAGACGCCGGGCAAATCGGTCAGCCTCGCCAGGAACGACTTGACGTCGAACGCCTCGGCTTCGGTTGCAGCTGGCGTATGCGGCTCCTCATCCATGGAATACTGGCCTTATCATCTTCTTGACGCTGTTACGATATGGCTTTCGATAGTATCACGCCTCTCCCATGCCTTCCCCATGCCTCCTTTTTCACACCGCCCGTTCTCTTCGATGACAACAACTGCCCCCGTATACGTACAACGGTGCGACATGTTCTGCCGCGTCATCGATAATTACGGTGATATTGGTGTTTGCTGGCGGCTGGCGCAGCAGCTAGCCGGCGAACATGGCCTGGCCGTTCGCCTGTGGGTCGATGACCTGGCGGCTTTTGCCGGTATTTGTCATGACATCGACCCGCAGCAGCGCACGCAAACGTTTGCCGGAATCGAAATTTTCCGCTGGCAGGATCCATTCGACACGACGGGCGAGACGATCGAACCGGGTGATCTTGTTATCGAAACCTTTGCCTGCCATTTACCGGAAAGTTTTGTCGAAGCCATGGCGCACAAGCCCGTACCGCCGGTCTGGATCAATCTCGATTACCTAAGCGCCGAAGCCTGGGTCAGCGGCTACCACACACTGCCTTCGCCCCATCCACGCTTGCCGCTCAGCAAATTCTTCTTTTTCCCCGGTTTCGATGAAACCACGGGCGGGCTACTGCGCGAACATCATCTGGATGTACGTCGCCAACAATTTCTTGACTCAACGGCCCAACGCACATCATTCTGGCGCAGGATCGGCCTTCCAATGCCTGAAAATGCGCGGGATACACCGCTTTTGATTTCTCTCTTTGCCTACGAGAATCCGGCGCTGCTGATGCTGCTGAAGCGCCTGGAGCAGCGAGCAAAAAGGCATGCCCCCATCTACTGTCTGGCACCAATGACACGCACGCAGACGGATATCGAAGCATTTCTCGGGGAGCCGATAAAGGCGGGCGCATGCTACCGACGCGGCGCGCTAGAAATCTACACTTTTTCCTGGATTGATCAGCCGGATTACGACCGTCTGCTTTGGCTGTGCGACATCAATTTTGTACGCGGCGAGGATTCCTTTGTCCGTGCGCAATGGGCCGCCCGCCCGCTGGTCTGGCAAATTTATCCGCAAAGCGATCACGCGCATCGCACCAAACTCGACGCCTTCATTGACCGCTACACAGCCTTATTGGATACCAAAACCAGCGCCCGCCTGCGTCGCTTCCATCTGGCATGGAACGGATTTGAAACGCTCACCGCGCATTGCATCGACGACTGGCTGGAAAGCCTGTCGGAATTGCGCCAATACGCACAAGAATGGCAGAAAAATCTGTCAAAACAGCAGGATTTATGCAGTGCCCTCGTGTATTTCTACCAATCCAAGGCTATAATGCGCGGCTAAAATTTTTCTTCGTAATTTTTATAATTCTCTGAATACAGGTCCAATTTTATGAAAACCGCTCAAGAACTCCGCGTTGGCAACGTCTTCATGGTCGGCAACGACGCCATGGTCGTCCTCAAGGCCGAATACAGTAAATCCGGCCGCAACGCCTCGGTCGTCAAGATGAAGATGAAAAACCTGCTCACAGGCACCCCTTCCGAAACCGTTTATCGCGCCGATGACAAGTTCGACACCGTTCAGCTCGACCGCAAGGAAGTGACCTACTCTTACTTCGCCGACCCGATGTACGTCTTCATGGACGCCGAATACAACCAGTACGAAATTGAAGCCGAATACATGGAAGATGCGCTCAAGTACCTTGAGGACGGCATGACCTGCGAAGCTGTCTTCTACAATGGCAGAGCCATCTCCGTCGAATTGCCGACGATCCTCGTGCGCGAAGTCGTCTATACCGAACCGGCTGTCAAGGGCGACACATCGGGCAAAGTCATGAAGCCGGCACGCCTTGCCACCGGTCATGAGCTTCCCGTACCGGCCTTCGTCGAAATCGGCGACAAAATCGAAATTGATACCCGTACGGATGAATACCGCGCTCGCGTCAAGTAATCCTTCGGCTCGTACATCAAAAACAAAGGCGGCTTCGGCTGCCTTTGTTTTTACCGCCATCCAAAGTGCATCCCAGAAACGGCATCACGCAACCCCTTGTGAATAGGGCATTTCCGGCCACCCCTTTGCAAACCCGCATGGATAAAGGCGCTTCGGGCAGGCGCCCGGAGATGCCCGTGGATAAAGGACTTCCGGGCGCCCTTTCCGGGATGCCCTATTCACAAGGGTTGCGGGCGTATAGAATGCTTCGCTCCGAAAAGTGTGCGGCTGGGAATCCATCCGTTAAATTCCCATTCCCAATCCCAATCAATTAACGCCTCACCTATCGGCCCAACCCCATCGACAAAGGAACCCCTATGAAAAAAGTCATTACCCTGATGCTTGCCGCAAGCGGCTTGATGAGTTTTGCTGGCAGCGCATTGTCCAATTCCGCCTGCGACAAACCGCGCAACAATTTCGACGATATGTATTGCCTCAGCAAGGTGTACCAAGAGGCCGATGTAGAACTGAACAAGAATTACAAAAAGCTGATGGGCAAGCTGGACGCCAATGGCAAGACCGCGCTAAAAGCCGGGCAGATCGACTGGATCAAAACGCGCAACAACAACTGCAGCCGGCATGAAGGCGACAATTTTCTTGTCGATCTCAACTGCGCCACGCAAACAACCATCCAACGCGCGCAGTTCCTGCAAGATCGTTATCGGGAATGCATCAGCGCCGGCTGCCAGAACAGCAAACTGGCGCAATAAGCCCTACCCACTAAAGCAAACGGCCGGGATCGGTTCGCCCCCGGCTGGCCGCTTGCCGGTTTCCCGGCCGATGCTTGTCGCCTCAAATATAATCGACGACCACCGTCTTTTCGGCGGGCGCCGTTGGCGGCGTGTGTGTTTCCGGCGGTTGCGAGAGTGTTTTTGAAACCTCCGGCAACAGATCAAAGCGACGATGCAGCGCGGCAAATTCGTCCTTCAGTTCCGCGCGCATGGTATCGACCATGGACAGCTGCGATTGATCGACCAGTGCCTGGAGACGATTGATCTCCTTATTCAAACGGTTTGTTTCACGCAATGCGCCGATCTGGTTATGCAGTGTCGCCAGAAAAAATAAAACTGTCAGGATTCCCAGCGCCCCAACCAGAACCAGGCCGAGCGGTGCATCAATGCTGAACAGCAGAAGATCGAGCCGTGCAGGGATCGCCAGGGTTTCCCAATTGATTATCGACAACGCCACGAGCGCGGCCACAATCAGCCATACGAACCAGTTTACGAGTCTTTGCATGAAAATCTCCAAACAAATGAATCGGAAAGTCCGATAGTACCAAGCAACGGTGCAATTTCCGGTATGCCAAGTTACTCTATTTTGTAATCAAGTCTAAACCCAGGTTCGGGCAATTCTGGTCATTGATTGACACTTTGCCGGACAGCCGCGCCTGGTATGACCTTGAAAATCCAAAAATATGCGAAGCCTACCCGCCGTATAGAAACAATTTTCTATTGACTTTTATTTTTGGAAAAATTATTGTCTTCCTGAGCGGATGCGGGCGATATATTGCGCAAAACGCTGGCAAAACGCCAGAAAAGGGGACGAAACGCCGACTTTCCCCGTACCCGAAAAGCAGCACTCACCCTTCCATTTATTGAAAAGGAGGACTACAACAACGTCAGGCAGCATAGATCAACACACGCTTCGGCAAACAGCCAATGTCAGAGCAGCATTCACGAAAGCATGAAGAGGAAAAACAGTATGAAAACGATTCTGTCATCCAGCATTACGGTATCCACCGCATCAACAGTTCCCGCTAATCGGTGGGGGAAGTTTTTACGCAAGGGAAGCGCCATTGGAACGCTTGGGTTTTCATTTCTGTTCGCCGCCGTCACTATCGCCAGTGCCACATTGATGCCGACAACGGCATTTGCCGCGAAATACAAGAAGCAGACCATCATGACGGCCTCCGCCAACAGCCTGACCAGCGCGCATGCGGTCACGCTGAACAAATTCAAGGAAATCGTAGAAAAGGAATCGGAAGGCGCCATTCAGGTGAAAATCTTCCTGGGCGGCTCCATGGGCGATGAAACCGCCAACGTCAAGCAACTGCGCAATGGCGAGCTGCATATCGCCACCCTCTTCAACGGCAACCTGACGCCGTTTGCCCCCTCGGTCAATGCGCTTGTTCTGCCCTACCTTTTTTCCAACCTGAACGAAGCCTATGCCGTGCTGAGCGACGAATCGTTTACCAACATGCTGGCCGATCAGGTCGCCAAAGAATCCAAAACGCGCCCGCTAGGCTGGATGATCGGTGGTTACCGGAGCATTACCAATAACAAGAAACCGATTCTGAAAATGGAAGATCTGCAAGGGCTGAAACTGCGCGTCTCTCCCTCGGCCATTCAGCTTGCCGCCTTCCGTGCTTTTGGCATTGAGCCGCATCCTATGGCCTGGTCAGAAACATACAACGCGCTCCAGCAAGGCGTCATCGACGGTCAGGAAAACATGTACGCCACCAACCGTGATCACAAGTTCTGGGAAATCCAGAAATACATGACCGAAATCCATTACATGCTCTGGACCGGCGCCATTCTTGCCAGCGATCGTTGGTTCAGCAAGCTCGATGCCGACACCAAGGCGCTGGTGCTTCGCGCCGCTAAGGAAGCGCAAAAAGCAGACTGGCAGTTTGCCGCCGCCTATGAAGAAGAATGCAAAAAAGAAAGCATCGCCAACGGCATGAAAGTCGATTACCTGACGGACGAAGACAAGTGGAAGGAAAAAGCCCGCGCCATCTGGCCGGAATTCGTCAAAACGCCGGAAATGAAAGCGCTCACGGACAAAGCGCTTGCCATCATCGGCTCACTGCCCAAGAAATAAGCGCCTGCCCCCTTCTCCCCGGCTCATGCCGGCCGGGGAGCCATGGAACCATTGACCGGAAATTCTGCCGCGAACCGGAGATCTGCCATGCGCTTCATGCGGAAACTGTACGACAATTTCGAGGCCTATATTTGCGTCATCCTGCTGGCCGTCATGATTCTTTGCCTGACCTTGCAAGTGGTCATCCGCATCGTTTCCGGCGGTTCCCTGGCTTGGGCCGAAGAAATGAGCCGTTTCTGCTTCATTGGCACGGTGTATCTGGGCACGGCGGTGGCGGCGCAACGGCTGGCGCATGTGCGTGTCACCGCACAGTTCATGCTGATGCCAGTCAAAGCGCGGCTGGCTTTTCGCATCTTTGCAGACCTCATCCTGATCGGATTTAACCTCTCGCTCGCTTACCTGTCTGCGGGCTTCGTCGCTGAAGCCGTGGAGTTCGGCGAAATTTCGGCAACACTGGGCATCAACATCGCTTATGTGGAAGCGGTCATCCCCATTGGCGCCTTGCTCATGTCGTGGCGCATCGTGGAAAGCTACCTCATCCGTATGAAAAACGGGCGGCTCTATGAACTGGTGGCGCTGGAAACGGAAATGGGCATTCCCGCCGAGGAGAACGCATCATGAGTATCCTCTCCATTGCCCTCATCGCCATGTTTGTCCTCTTCCTGCTCGGACTGCCCATCTACGCGGCGCTGACCATTGCGGCATCCATCGCACTGCTGACGAGCGACATATTGCCCCTCTCGGTCATCCACTCCTCGCTGTTCGACGGCCTGAATATCTTTCCGCTCCTGGCGATTCCCTGTTTCATCGTCGCCGGCGGCCTGATGGAACGCGGCAACATCACCAATCAGATCATCAATGTTGTGCGCGCCCTGGTCGGACGCCTGTACGGCGGGATCGGCATCACCACCATCCTGGCGTGCGCCGTATTTGCCTCGATTACCGGCTCGGCAACGAGTACGGTAGCCGCCGTGGGCGCCATCATGGTGCCCGCCATGATGCGCAACAATTACAGCCCGCGTTACGCCGGCGCCGCTGCGGCGACGGGCGGCACCATCGGCATCCTGATTCCGCCGAGCAACCCGATGATTCTGTACGCGATCATCGCCAACGTCTCCATCACCGGCATGTTCTCCGCCGGCTTCCTGCCAGGCGCCATCATGGCAGCCGCGCTTTCGTTTACAGCCTGGCTGCTGGCCAAACGCAACGGTTTCAAGGCGGACGAGTCGGTAGAGCGTTTTTCCCTGAAAGCGTTTCTCGGCATCTGCCGCCAGTCCTTTTTCTCGCTCGCCACCGTGGTCATCGTGCTCGGCTCCATCTATTCCGGCCTGGCCACGCCTGTCGAAGCCTCCATCGTCGCCGTGCTCTGGGCGCTATTCGTCGGCTTTGTGGTCAACCGCAGCCTGACGTTGCGAGATATTTACGATTCATTGATGGAAGGCGTCATGCTCTGCGGCGCCATTACCATCATCGTCGGCGCTTCCACGCTGTTCGGAAAAATCCTGACTTATGAAGAAGCGCCCACGCGGCTTGCCGCCTTCATGGTCTCGATCACCGACAACAAGCACTTCATCATGCTGCTCATCGTCGCCCTGCTGTACGTACTCGGCATGTTCATGGAAACGCTGGCGACGGTCATCCTGGTCACGCCGGTGCTGGTGCCCGTACTGGCGCAGCTCGACATCAACCCGATCCACTTCGGCGTCGTCATGGTCATGGCAAACGAGGTCGGCCTGCTGACGCCGCCTATGGGCGTCAACCTGTTTGTTGCCTCGCGGCTCAGCGGCGTGTCGGTCGAACGGCTCTCCATCTCCGTGCTGCCGTACATCCTCGCCATGACGCTGGTCATCCTGCTGACCGTATTCTGCGAACCGATTTCGACGATCATCCCAACCTGGCTCGGCTTCAACTGACCGGCTGATGCGGGCAGGCCTGTGTGCCCCTAAATACGCGGGCTTGCGCGGCTCTCTAGCCCAATAAACACGGGGCATTGCGGGCAGCGCGCTCAAAACCACATCAAAGCCTATTTAGTCGATTTCACCCATTCCAAAACCATTCCCCAATAGGCCAAAGGCGCACCACCGGATTACCGGCCGTGCGCCTTTCATTTTTTCCGCACTCCTGCACGACCCATACGCCGTGCATCGGTGGTGCGCTCAGGCAGGCGGCTGCAACCTTGGCTTGCCCGCCGCGCGCCAGAACGTTTAGCTGCGCGTCAGCGTGCCGTCCCAGGTGGACACCGCCTTCTGGGCGTCTTCCTCAGTAAACCAGACGGAAGTGACCGTTTTCGTTTCGGTATAAAAGGCCACGCCGTCCTTGCCCATCGCGTGCAGGTCGCCAAAAAACGATTTTTTATGGCCGGCAAACGGGAAAATCGAATACGGCACCGGAATCCCGACGTTAACGCCGACCATGCCGCCATGCGTGCGTCTGGCAAATTCCCGCGCATAACGCCCGGAACGGGTATAGATGCAGGAACCGTTGGCAAAAGGATTGGCGTTCATGATCGCCAGGCCTTCCTCGAAGTCCCGGATACGCTTAACGCAAGTCACAGGGCCGAAGATTTCCTCGTTGCCGACGGCGTGCTCCGGCTTGACATGGTCGAAGATGGTGGGGCCGACGAAATAGCCGTTCTCGCAGCCCGGCACCTTGACGCCGCGGCCGTCGAGCACCAGCTTCGCGCCTTCCTCGACGCCACGGGCAATCCAGTTTTCTACCGACTGCTTCTGCGCCGCCGAAACCAAAGGCCCCAGCTGCGAATCCGGCAGGTAGGCCGCACCCAGTTTGAGTTCCAGAGCTTTCTTTTTGAGCAGCGCGACAAAATCATCAGCAATCGATTCCTGCACGCAGACGACGGGCAACGCCATGCAGCGCTGGCCGGCGCAGCCGTAGGTCGAATTGATCACGCCAGCGACCGTGCGTTCCAGCACGCAGTCTTCAAGCACCAGCGCATGATTCTTGGCTTCGCACAAAGCCTGTACGCGCTTGCCAGCGGCGGCGGCCGTCCCGTAGATATGCTGGCCGACCGACGTCGAGCCGACGAAGGAGATGCCTTTGACCAGCGGGTTGGCAAGCAGCGAATCGGCCTCGATGCGCGAACAGGTCACGAGATTGACAACGCCCTTGGGCAAACCGGCCTCAATCAGCAATTCCAGCATGCGCATCGAGGTTTGCGGCACCATGGACGCCGCCTTGAGCACGAACGTATTGCCGGTCGTGATGCAGAAAGGCAGCATCCAGCCCATCGGAATCATGGCTGGGAAATTGTACGGCGCGATGCCGACAAAAACGCCCAGCGGCTCACGGTAGGAAACGGTGTCGTAACCGCTGGCGACGTTCATGCAGGTATCGCCCTGCATCAGGTAATGCGTCGCACAGGCACATTCGACGACTTCGATCGCCTTGAGCACGTCGCCGCGCGCTTCGCTGACGACCTTGCCCATTTCTGTAGCCAGCAGCTCCGTCAGTTCATTGAGATGCCTGTCAAGCAGGGATTTGAAGCGGAACATCAACTGAATCCGCTGCGGAATCGGCGTCTCCGCCCAGGCCGGGAAAGCGGCGGCGGCGGCGCTGACCGCCGCATCGACCTCAGCCTGCGTGCAGCAGGGCGCTTCAGCAATCTGCACGCCGGTACTCGGATTCATCACGGGCATGTATTTTCCCGTTGCGGACGCCAGCCATTCGTTATTGATGCAATATTTGAGTCGCTTGATTTCGGCCATGTTGATATTCCTCGCTTGAAAAATCACGGTGGGATAAGTCTCGAAAGAGAGGCGGTTTTTTCAAACATAGCGCCCTTCACGCCGGATTGCAACTTTTTTTCTTTTTATACACACAAAATAAAATATTTTTTCTATTTCGCTGCTGTTCCGATGCATCGACAATGCCTGAGCCGCATCTCAGCGCCCTTCTCTTCCGCTTTTTCTCGCTTTTTCTGTTTGACAGACGCGCCCGGCTTCCTTAGATTGACCGCATGAGCAGCCGGCATTCCATCGCTCCATTACCGCATTGCTCCGCCGTTCCATCCTTGGCATGAGACGCGCACACGCGCATAAATACGCTTATGGCACAACAAGAAAACAGCATCGAAGACCTGATTCAGCACATTGCCCAGGCCTATGAGAGCCTTCCCAAGCAATTGAAATCGATTGCTCAATACGTCACGCAGCATCGCCAGAATATGGTCGTCGCCCGCATTCTCGACGTCGCCCATGCCTGCGACGTACAGCCGTCGGCCGTCGTGCGCTTCGCCCAGCGCTTCGGATTTTCCGGATTCTCCGAATTGCAGGCGGTATTCCGCGACGCCTACGCCAGCGGCGCTGCGGAAGCGGGATACCGGCAGCGCATTCAGGCCGTCATCAGCGAACATACGGCGCAGATGCGCAGCGCCGAACTGGCGCGCGGTTTCATGCAAAGCTGCCAGAATGGCATCGCCGCGCTCAGCCAGGAACTTGACGAAGCCGCCTTTGAACGCGCGGTCAGCATTCTTCAGGAAGCGCATCACATTTACATCATGGGGGTGCGCCGGATGTACCCCGTCGCCGCCTATCTGAGCTATACGCTGTCGCACACAAACAAGTGGGTCGCCCTGATCGACGGCATGGGCGGCATGTTTCGGGAACAGGTAGGCGCATTGGCCGCGGGGGATGCGTTGATCGCCATCAGCGTCGCGCCCTATGGCGCAGAAACCCGCCATTGCACCGAACTGGCCGCAGAACGCGGCGCCAACATTATCGCCATTACCGACAGCTCGCTCTCGCCGATTGCCCGGCTCGCCGCCGCGACGCTCAGGGTGGAAGAACCGGAAACCTACTTCTTCCGGGCACTGTCCAGCATGATGTGCCTGGCGCAATCGTTGTTCATCGCCCTGGCCTACCGGCTCGAACTCGACCTGGACGCACCGCCCGCCATGCCGGCAAAAACCGGCGCCTAGTCCGGCGCATCCCAAGGTAGGGGGCTGCGATGAAAAACAAAACACAATTTGCCGCGGGACGCCGCTTTGAGATCGCCTCGATCGGCCGTCTTGCGGTCGATCTGTACGCCAACCAGTACGGCTGCGACCTTGAAAACGTCTCCACCTTCGCCAAATACCTAGGCGGCTCCTCAGGCAATGTCGCTTTCGGCTGCGCGCGCTTCGGTTTACGTAGCGCGATGATTACCCGCGTCGGCAATGAGCAGATGGGGCGCTTTCTCATCAAAACGCTGGTTGACGAAGGCTGTGACGTTTCGCAGATCAAGGTCGATCCGGAGCGGATGACGGCGCTCGCCATCCTCGGTATCAAGGATCGGCAGACCTTCCCCCTGCTCTTTTACCGCGATAACTGCGCCGACATGGCTTTTGGTCCGGAAGATGTCAACGAAGCCTTCATCGCCGACTGCATGGCGCTGCATATCACCGGCACACATTTTTCGACGCCGCGCGTGCGCTCCGGCAGCCTGCTGGCGCTGGAATACGCCCGCCGGCACAATGTCCGCACCTTGCTCGACATTGACTTCCGTCCCGTTTTATGGGGGCTGACAACACCGGGCGACGGCGAAACGCGCTATATCCCAAGCCTGGCGGTCACGCGCCATTTTCAGGAAATTCTGCCGCATTTCGACCTCATCGTCGGCACGGAAGAAGAATTCAACATTGCCGGCGGCGCCCAGGATCTGCGCGTATCCCTGCAAGCCGTGCGCAAGCTGACGCCGGCCACCCTCGTCATCAAACTGGGGGCGCGGGGCTGTGCGGTTATCGAAGGCGAGATCCCGGCATGTCTCGACCAGGCTTTCTCCGTCCCCAGCCCGCGCGTCGAAGTGCTCAACCTGCTCGGCGCTGGCGACGCCTTTCTCGCCGGCTTCCTCTCCGGCTGGCTGCGCGGGGCGGACTACGGCGTCTGCTGCCGGCGCGGCAACGCCAGCGGCGCGTTGGTCGTCGCGCGTCATGCCTGCGCGCCCGCCATGCCGACCGAAGCCGAATTGGACTATTTTCTCGCGCATGCCGACCGCCTGACCGAGCCGGCACACGACCTCACTCTGAACTGGCTGCACCATGTCACGCCCAAACGGCGCATCTGGAACGAGGTTTTCATCTTCGCTTTTGACCATCGCAGCCAGCTTTATGAACTGGCGCGCCAGGCGGGCGTTTCAGAAAAGCGGCTGCCGCATCTGAAAAAACTGCTGGTCGATACCGTCGCGCTGACGGAAGAACGGCTTGGCCTGGCAGGCCGCATCGGCGCGCTGATCGACGACCTGTACGGCGAAGACGCACTGCATGCCGCCACAGGCCGTGGCTGGTGGATCGGCCGGCCGGTCGAACGGCCGGAATCGAACCCGGTCGTTTTCGAGGCCGTCGGCCCCATCGCCGCCGTACTCGAACACTGGCCCAAAGAACAGATCGTCAAATGCCTGGTGTTTTACCATCCTGACGACCCCGCCCCGCGCCGGCAGGCGCAGGAAAATCAAATGCGCACCTTGAGCGAGGCCGCCACCAGCAGCGGTCACGAACTCTTGCTCGAACTGATCCCGGCCATCCCCGGCGATCCCAGTCACGAGGTGCCCAGCAACGACGACAGCGTCATCCGCGCCATGACCCGTTTTTACGATCTCGGCATTCGCCCCGACTGGTGGAAATTGCCGCCGCAAAGCGCCGAGAACTGGCAACGCATCGACACGCTGATCGTGCAGCGCGACCCCTACAGCCGGGGCGTCGTCATGCTCGGCCTCAACGCACCGATCGAACGGCTGATCACAGCCTTCGCCGAAGCGCGCTACAGCCGCAGTTGCCGCGGTTTTGCCGTCGGCCGCAGCATCTTCCACGCGCCCGCGCAGGACTGGTTGCACGGCCGCATCGATGATGCTGAACTCATCCGCCGCTGCTG
This sequence comes from uncultured Propionivibrio sp., assembly GCA_937923255.1. Lineage (GTDB taxonomy): Bacteria > Pseudomonadota > Gammaproteobacteria > Burkholderiales > Rhodocyclaceae > Propionivibrio > Propionivibrio hellwigii. The sequence continues at coordinate 68,985 of CALAIL010000037.1, forward strand.
TACGAGTTTTGAACGCTTAATCCGCGCCTGGCAGGCCATTCACGCCGATCACTGAACCGGTTCGGCGCATGCCAATCATGCCGGTCGCGATCACAGCTAACGCCAAAAATAGAATTTAATTTCTATTGACATTTAGTTTTAGAATATCTATTGTCTAATCGACATCTCGGTGCGCACCCGGCGCATCGGCCGCCATCGATCATGGAAGCGCATGCCGGATGCCTGCTCTCCAGCCCTCAACCCCTCCTGAAAGGCAAGACGATGAACGCTACCGCAAAACCGCAGGAATACGACACCTCTAGCCCGCTGTACCGCACCGTCAGCACCACGCCGACCGATTACTGGAACGACTCCTGCTCGCGTGAAGAACTGGTGTACGCCATTCGCAACGGCGCAGTCGGCGCAACGACCAACCCCAGCATCGTACTCAACGTACTCAAAAAAGAATTCGCCAACTGGAAAAAGACGCTGCTTGACATCATCGCCGCCCACCCGAGCGAAGCGGAAGACAAAATTGCCTGGCATTTGATCGAAGCGATCGGGCTGGAAGGCGCGGCCATGCTCCTGCCGATCTTCGAGCGCGAAAAAGGCCGCAAAGGGCGGCTCTCGATGCAGACCAGCCCGACCTTCTACCGCGACACGCAGGCGCTCGTCGAACAGGCTGTCCATTTTGACGGACTGGCGCCGAACATCCAGGTCAAAATACCGGTCACGGCGGCCGGGGTCAAAGCCTTCGAGGAAGCGACCTACCGCGGCGTCACCATCAACGCCACCGTCTCTTTCACCGTACCGCAGGCAATCGCCGTCGCCGAAGCCGTCGAACGCGGCCTGCGCCGCCGCGAACAGGAAGGCAAACCGGTCGATCATCTCTTCCCTGCCTGCACGATCATGGTCGGCCGCCTTGATGACTGGATCAAGATCGCCGCCAGCCACGACGGCGTTCTGCTGACGCCCGGCGTAGCCGATTGGGCCGGCGTCGCCGCATTCAAAAAAGCCTACGGCATCTACCAGGCGCGCGGCTACCGCACCCGCCTGCTTTCCGCCGCTTACCGCAACCACCTGCACTGGTCGCAATTCATCGGCGGCGATGTCATCCTGACGATTCCCTACGAATGGCAAAAACTCTTCAACACCTCATCGGTGGAAGTCAAGCCGCGCATGCAAGATCCCGTCGCCCCGCACATCATCGACGAGCTATACACCACGGTTCCGGATTTCCGCCGCGCTTACGATGAGGACGGCATGCGCATCGAAGAATTCGACACCTTCGGCGCCACTGCCCGCACGCTGCGCGTTTTCTGCGAGCACTACCACGAACTGCAAGGCATCGTGCGCGATGTCATGATTCCGAATCCGGACAAAAAACACTGAAGCATCGCCCCGGCACCCGCCGGGGCCGACGCGCAACTTTTCATCACCCGTCGCAAGTCGGCATATAAACCGCTCGGGAAAACCGGCCACCAGCAGCCTCAGCATTTATGCACCCTGCCCGGAAAGCCCCGTTTTACCTGGGCTGGCGCGCCGCTGAAGCCCACTGTTTACGGGGCTTTCAGCGACATGCCCTACACACCGGCTTTTCCGGCTTTTCCGGCCGGCTTCGGTAGTCGGACTACCCGGCGTAGACCGCGCGCCAATTTATTGTCCGACGCGCCAATCCTTCGGCTCAATCCATCAATCTCCGGCTCGACACACCAATCCCTGGCCCGATGCGCTCAATACACGTCACGCTGGTAGTGGCCGGCTTCGCGCAGCGTCTCCAGCCAGACTTCGGCAGCTTCTTCATCCATGCCGCCTTCCTGACGGGCGATCTCGCGCAGCGCGGCTTCGACGCCTTTGGCCATGCGCGAGGCGTCCCCGCACACATAGACGTGCGCGCCGCGCTGGAGATAGGCCCAGACATCAGGGGCCGCTTCCAGCAGTTTATGCTGCACGTAAACTTTTTCGGCGCGGTCGCGCGACCAGGCCAGATCGGCGCGCGTAATCAGCCCGTCGCCGCGCCATTTGAGCCAGTCGGCGTGGTAGAGGAAGTCCTGGGTAAATCGGGTATTGCCGAAGACGAGCCAGTTCTCGCCGCGCGCCCCGTCGGCCTCGCGTTGCTGCATGAAGGCGCGGAAAGGCGCCACGCCGACACCGGCGCCAATCATCAGGATTGGCGTGTTACCGTCCGCCGGCAGACGGAAGTGCGGATTGTCCTGAATGAAGATGCGCACTGCCTCGCCTTCCGCCAGGCGTTCGCCGAGAAAGCCGGAAGCGCCGCCGACATAAGCCGCCTGACCGTGGCGGTGGCGCACGACACCGACGCATAGATGCGCCGCTTCGCCGACCTTGGCCTGCGCTGAGGCGATCGAGTACAGGCGCGGGGTCAGCGGGCGAAACAGGCGGGCCAGCGTGGGCGCGTCGAGTGGGTGCGGATAATCGCGGAACAGGATCATCGGCGGCTTGGCGCGCAAGAATGCCGTTTGGGCCTCTTCATCCACTGAGGCTGCCGCCAGGGCGGCCTGTAAGTCGCCATTCTGGCTGAGCTGGGCGTAATACTGGGCCAGCACGGGCGTCGACGTCGTGATGTCAAGCCGACGGATCAGCGCTTCGGCAATGGGGATTTCATGCCCGTCGATCTGCACGCGCTCTTCACCGCGCAATTGGTGGCAGACAAGCATATCGGCGACCAGTTGCGGCGCATTTTCGTACCAGACGCCGAGCGTATCGCCCGGTTGATAGCGCAGTCCGGAATCCCCCAGGTCGATTTCGAGGTGTTCGACATCTTTTTCGGCCGTACGCGCGGTCAGCCGCCGCCGCGTCAGGAGGCGGGCGGCGTAAGGATCGAATTTATCGTAGGCAGCCGGCATCGCCTTCGCCGCCGTGTTATCCGCATCGGGCGCAGCCGGCCGCTTTTCCCCACTGTGCGCCAGCATCGTTTGCAGGAGAGCGGTAATGTCTTTCGACCAGCTTTCCGCCGCCACGCGGTAATCCTGATCGCAATATCCGCAATCGCGCAGCCGCCGGGCGCCGAGCAAGGCCAGGCTTTCATCAAAGTCCTTGCCGGCCTGGCAGAATTTGGGGAAGAGGCTATCGCCCAGCGCCAGTACGGCAAAATCCACGCCATCCAAGCGCGGCGGATTTTTTCCGCGCAGCAGCTTGTACAACGGCAAAGCCTCTTCCGGCGGTTCGCCATCGCCATAGGTCGAGGTGATCAGCAGCACGATGTCTTCGTCGCTGATCTGCTGGGCGTTGTAATCGCCCATCGGGCTGTGATGTGTCTCCAGGCCGGAGGCCGTCAGGCGCTCGTGCAGGGCTTTTGCCACGCGCCGTGCATTGCCGGTTTGCGAGGCGGAAAGAATCTGCACGCGGCGCGGCGCAGAAATTGTTAAGGCGGCTGCCGGATCTTTTTCCGCTGCGGCCGATGTGGCAGCAGGAACCGCCGTTGTGCCGGCGGCCTGGCTTTTCGCCCAGGCATAACCGGCGACGAGCGCCAATTCGGCGGATGAAAGCGCATCCAGACGTGCCTTCAGATCAGGCGGTATAGGTAAATCGCTCATCTTCTTTTTCCTCGTAGACCATGCATATCGTACATATTACATACCGTGCATATCCATAGACTCATCACGCTCGCCGGCCTACTTTGCCGCGCTATTCAAAATCTCCGCGGTACGAATCGCTGATGCCGCGCCATACCGTACCGAACGGCCGATTATCGAGCCTGCGCCGCCGCCCATTCAGGGCCGATACGCGACCTCTCTCCGCATCCGGTGCAGGCCATTCCGAAAATAGGGCGCCTAGCCGCCCAATCGGATCACAGCCCGAAAATTATCGTCGCTCAACCCACCAGATCATTGCCGTCGCGGCCAGGAGGAATAACGCCGAGGGGGCCACAGCGCTCAGCGAAGGCGACCAGCTATTGATCGCGCCGAGATTGGAGAATAGTCCGTTGAGCAGGTGGAAAAAGACACCGATCATCACCCCGGCAAAGATTTTCAGGCTGACGTTGCTCAAGCGGTTGTGCGTATAACCAAAAGGCAGGGCTAGCGCCACCATGACCAGCGCCGCCAGGGGATAAATCAGCTTCTTCCACAGGGCGATCTCGTAGCGCTGCGTTTGCTGGCCATTTTCGGACAGATGGCGAACATAGGTTATTAGATGCATGACCGACATGCGATCCGGGGCGATCATCAGCACCGACAGCAGATCGGGATTGAGCGCCGACTTCCAGGTCATTTCCGGCTGTTTAACCGTTTCCGAGCGGTCTTCGTACAGAGTCGTCTGCGCCACGTCGGTCAACATCCAGCCATCGGGCATGCGAAATTGCCCTTCCTTGGCCTCGGTAATCGACTGCAGATGCAATTTTTGGTCGAAAGTGTAGATGCGGATGCCCTGCAGCCGGTTGTCCGGCAAGACAGTACGCACGTTGATGAAGCTGCCTTCATCCTTAACCCACAGTCCGCTGCGCAGATCCTGGCCGACGGTGCGCCCGCGCTCACGCAGCCGGAGCGACTGCGCCGCTCGCTCGCTCGGCGGCACCACGGCCTCGCCGATGACAAAAGTCAGCAGTCCAAAGAGCAGCGCCACCTGAAAAAGTACGGCCAGCAGCCGCGCGGTGGACATTCCCGAAGCACGGAATACGGTGATTTCCGAATGGCGCGCCAGTGCGGAAAGTGAATACAGCGTGCCGATCAGTACGGCAACCGGCATCAGCTCATAAATACGCCCCGGCAGACGCAGGATGACGAACATCAGTGCATGGCGAAACTGGTAGCCCCCCTCGCCGACATTCCTGATTTCACCCAGCATGTCGAAAAAACCAAACAGCGCCAGAAAACCAGCAAACACCAGCAAAATCGCCGCAGCCACCTCGCGCATCAGATAGCGACGATAGACGCTCATTGGAAAAATCGGGAAAAAGAAAATACGGCGATGCGCCGGAAAAAGAGCAGCGGCAACAATGCCAGCATCGTCAAATGCACGCCGAACAGCCCTGTCAGAAAAGAAATCTTGCCGCCCGCAATCCAGGACTGACCGATCGTGATCAGATTGTTATAGAGCAGACAGACGCACAGCGCAAAGAGCAGATTCGCCGAACGGCCGGCGCGCGGATTGACAAAGGACAGCGGAATCGCCAGCAGCGCCAGGATGATGGCCGACACTGGCATGCTGATGCGCCACAGCAACTCGGCCTTCAAAGAACGATGCTCGCCTTTGATCAGATCCTGCAACATCATCTGGTTAGGTTTGACCTCGTCCATCCGGCGCGCTTCCTTGGTTTCGAGCCGGATGGCGTAGCGTCCGTACTCCAGCACACGAAATTCCGGCGAGTCGGCCATGAGTTCATAACGGCTGCCGTTTTCCAGAACAACGAAGCGATCGCCATTTTCGGCGAACTCCTGGTAGCCGGTCGCCGCCATGGTCACATCAACGCGCCCGTTCTTTGACGCGCTGACAAAGACGTTTTTGACCCGCATATCGTCCTCCGAAATCGCCTCGACGAACACGACACGGTCGCCGGATGAGGACTCCTGGAACGTGCCCGGCCGTACCTGCCCGGTATCCTTACGCGTTTCCAGCAGGCCGCGGTACTCGGCGCTTTTCGACAAAGCCCACGGCGAAACGAACAGGGACAGGGCACCAATGACGATGATCAACGGCGCCATAAATACCAGCACGGGTCTCACCCAGGCGCCCAAAGAAATACCGGAGGCAAACCAGACAACCATCTCCGAATCCCGGTAGCTGCGAGAGAGCGAGAGCAGGATGGCGATAAAGGTGGAAACCGAGAGCAGTGGCGGGATGTAATTGAGCGCCGAAAAACCGAGCAGTGCCGCCACGGCCTCAGGCAGAATCGATCCGCGCGCCGCGTCGCCGAGCAGGCGGATCATCAGCGTGGAAACGAGGATAGCGAACAGGGCCACAAAGATGCCTGCCGTCGCCTGCGTGAATTCACGCCGTGTTGCGCGTTGAAAGATCATTTTTTGACGATACGAAAAACGGCGCGGATAATCGGGACCGGGCGGAAATGCCGGAAAAATACTGCAAACCGCCCCAAAACCCGCCGGAGATTCATGCCAGCTTCGCTCCGGAAACTTCAACCGGCATCAAAGCATGGAAACAACCCCGAAAACCCGTCAGCCAAAGGAGTCAAGCGGTGGAATTTAGCATAAAAGGCAATAGTCCGGACAAAGCGCAGCACGCATGCATCATCGTCGGTATTTTTGAAGCCGGCCAACTCACACCGCCCGCAGCCGCTGTCGACCGGAAAATCGGCAAACTGATTGAGCGCATCGTCGCGCAAGGCGACTTTACCGGAAAATCCGGCACCAGCCTGTTGCTGCACGCGCCTGCCGGCGCCGGCAGCCAGCGCGTCCTTCTGGTTGGTCTGGGCAAGGAAAAGGAATTTTGCGAACACGCCTATTACGCGGCAATCCGGCACGCATTCAAAGCCGTGCGTGATACCGGTGCGGAAGCCGCCCACCTGACTTTAAGCGCGTTGCCCGTGCGCCGGCGCGGCACGGCCTGGAAAATCCGGCAGGCAGCTATCGCGGCACTGGAGACGGCCTATCGCTTTGACAGCTTCAAGAGCCAGCCGGCTGCGCCGCAGGTCGCTTTACAGCACATTTCCCTTGCCATCGACGCAGCGAAAAACGCCGCACAAAGCGAGAAAAACCGGAAAGCGGCGCAGGCCGCGCTGGCCGAAGGTCTGGCCATCGCCGAAGGAATGGCTCTCGCCAAAAATCTGGCGAACACGCCCGGCAACGTCTGCACGCCCGCCTATCTGGCCGATACCGCCTTGCAACTGGCCGATGAGTACGACATCGACTGCCAGATCCTGGAACGCGCCGATATGGAGCAGCTCGGCATGAACGCCCTGCTCTCGGTCACACGCGGCTCGCGGCAACCGCCTAAATTCATCGTACTGCATTACCGTGGACAGGCCACAAACAACGGCAGCGGACACCCGGCAAGCAAGCGCAGCAAGAACGGCGCCCCTGCCAGGCCGCTGGTGCTGATCGGCAAAGGTATCACCTTTGACTCCGGCGGCATTTCGCTTAAACCCGGCGAAGGCATGGATGAAATGAAGTTCGATATGTGCGGTGCCGCCAGCGTACTTGGTGCGCTGAAAGTCGCCATCCTGCTGCGCCTGCCGATCGAACTGGTCGTCCTCGTGCCGACCTGCGAGAACATGCCTGGCGGTAATGCCAGCAAGCCGGGAGACATCGTCACCTCAATGTCCGGGCAGACTATCGAAATTCTCAACACCGATGCCGAAGGCCGCCTGATCCTGTGCGATGCGCTCACCTATGCCAAGCGCTTCAAACCGGATGCGGTTATCGATGTCGCCACGCTGACCGGCGCCTGCATCATCGCCCTCGGCCATGTCGCCAGCGGTTTGTTCGCCAACGATGAGACGCTGGCCGGCGAGCTGCTTGAAGCCGGCGAAACCGCGCTCGATCTCGCCTGGCAATTGCCGCTCTGGGCGGATTACCGCGAGCAGCTCAAGAGCAATTTTGCCGACATGGCCAATATCGGCGGCCGGCCGGCGGGCAGCATCACCGCCGCCTGCTTCCTCTCGCGCTTTGCCGAGAAATTCGACTGGGCGCACCTTGATGTCGCCGGCACGGCCTGGAAATCCGGCGCAGACAAAGGCGCCACCGGCCGGCCGGTTCCCCTGCTCGCGCACTATCTCCTCCAGCGGGCCGGGAGAAGGGATTGACGCAAATTTTCTTCTACTACAACGCCGATAACCGACTGAGCGCCGCAACCGTACTGATCGGCAAGGTCGCCCGGCAAAAAAAGGCGATGCTCGTCTATGCGCCCGACCGCGAAATCGCCGACACCCTCGATCGTCAGTTATGGACGCAAATGCCGACCGGCTTTGTGCCGCATGTGCGGAGCGACTCGCCGCTGGCTGCGGAAACGCCGATCATCATCACCCATGATGCGGAAACGGCCACACAGCACGAGCGCCTGCTCAACCTCTCGGCCGAGGTTCCGCCCGGTTTTTCGCGCTTCACCAGCCTGGTCGAAATTGTCGGGCAGGATGCGCAAGAGCGCAACGACGGTCGCGAGCGCGTCAGGTTCTATAAGGATCGCGGCTACGAGATCCGGCTGATCAATCTCGCGGAGAAGCGCTGATGCCAGAAACGACCCCGCATACCGATGCGCCCGAAGCCCCGGAAAAACGGGACATCTACGGTCTGTACGACATGTCGGACACAGCCGATGCAGCGGATATGTACGAAGCGCCGGAAGCGTTCGATGTGTTCGATACGTTTGACCCCGGCATCTTGCCGGATGCCGCAGAGGCCGTCTCAACAGACTTCACGGACTTCACAGATTTCACGGATGCGTCAGATGCTGATGAAACGCCCGAAATCCTCAGCCGGGTCGATTCGCTGATGATGCGCCGGCGTGGTGCCGTTTCACCGCTATCGCCTGCCGAACCATCGCTGATGTCCGAGCCAGACCCGGCACCGGAAACCGTACAGGCCGTACAAGAAATCACGCCGGAAGCCGCACCGGAGGACGACCCTGCGGCATGGGCGGCCCCGCCGGATGCTGGGCTACTTGAACAGTCCTTCCTGCCAGCGCTGACAGAAGACGCTTCGCCCATCTCCGCTCCACCGAAACAACCTCCGACGGAAGACGACGATCTCCCCATTTTGACCGATGTGATTTTGATCGATGCCGCGCCGGCCGACGCCACGCAGTCATCACCGCCCGACCATCAACAAGAAGAAGCCTTTGGCGAAGCGGCTGAAGAAGTCCCCACTGTCCGCACGATCGATATCGCCGCGGATAGCCCCGGGGACATTGAAGAGGCGTATCCGGCATCGCCTACCGGCGAAATGCCGGCGGATGAAGCGGCTGCTGACCTGGCCGCCGACATCACCCGCCTATGCCGCGAACGGCTCGCCAGCGAACTTCCCGCCCTGCTTGAAAACCTGCTCAATGCGGCAGAAAAAGAACTGCGTGCCAGCATCGCCGCCATCGTGGATGATGCCCTGCGAGAAGCGATGACCCGGCATCAATACCCGACCTTGACGCCTCACGCCCCGGAAGACGGCGACGAGGCGGCGTAATCAAACCTGTTTGTCGGCCTGCCGGCGGAGGAAGCGCCGTTCATCGGGCGATCGCAGCCAAGCGGTTGAAGTTTGCCGCTTTCGCCCATAAAATCAGCGCCAGTTTCATTGTCTCCGAAGGAATGCACAATGCGTACTCCATTGAAATTACCTACCCTGCTGACCACATTTGTACTGGGCATGACGAGCGCAACATTTGCATGGGGCGCGGAAACCGAGGATCAGGAAATGCCGATCGGCTATGTCAAAAATACCGAAGGCGAAGCCTTTGTCACCCACCTCGGACACGCGCAAAAGGCGGAAACCGGCCTGCCCGTACATATCGGCAGCGTGCTGCGCACCGGCCGCCAGGGCAGCATGGGCGTCACCTTCAAGGACAGCACCGTGATGTCCTTCGGACCTGACACCGAACTGACGGTCGACGAATACCTCTACGCGCCGGCGCAAGGCAAGCTGAAGCTGGATAGCCGACTCAGCCGGGGCACTATGAACTACGTTTCCGGCGTCATTTCGCGTCTGCGTCCCGAAGCCGTCACCATCAAGACACCGGCCGGGACGATCGGCACGCGCGGTACGCAGTTCGTCGTCAAAGTCGAGGAGTAAGCCATGAAAATCACGGGAGTTCTGGCTTATCTGACCGCAGTCTGCACCGTCTGTCTTGCCGGCTGCACCGGAAAATCCTACGTCGTCCTGCTCGACAACCCGGATGGCACGGCCGGCAAAATCGTCGTCCAGGGCAACCAGGGCGAACAGATCATCGACAAAGCAGGGGAAGGCGCGCCGCTTGATGGTTCCGCGCCGCCGGCGCCTGTTACACCACAGCAAATCGCCCATGACTTCGGCGCCGCCATGAAGGCACGGCCAGCCCTGCCGCAGCAGTTTCTGCTTTATTTCGAGACTGGCGGATCGGAACCCACGCCGGAGTCGGCCATCGAACTGGACAAGATCATCGCCGTCGTCAACCAGCGTCCGGCAGCCGATGTTTCCGTGATCGGGCACACCGATACGCTCGGCAATGCCGCGGTGAATGAAAAACTGGCGCGCGCGCGCGCCAGCATCGTCGCCGACCTGCTCAAACAAAAAGGGATGAAGGCGCACGCACTGACCGTCGAATCGCACGGCGAAAGCAATCTGTTGATCCAAACGCCCGACGAAACGGCCGAACCGCGCAACCGCAGGGTTGAAGTTTCGGTACGTTGAACGCCGGCCTTCCCAATAACGATCTTAGCGCCGCCGCGCATCCTATCCCACTATCCCACGCATTTTAGGCCGCACACGGTAATCACCTGCCGGCAGGCGGATGCGCGTATCGGCTTCCCTGCCTGGCAAAACGCTTTACCCCCACCGGATTTACGCGGATTTGCCCAGATTCCCCGAACATGCCCGATGAGCCATGAACGATAAGGCGCTGAAACTCCTCTACGTCATTCTGCCCGTACTCGTCGGTCTCATCGGCCTGTTTTTGCTGCTGACCGAGCCGAGCAGCCTGTACAGGCTGCGCAATAATCTGTTCGACCAATACCAGCGCAGTTCGCCGCGCGTTTACGAGGCGGCGCCGGTACGCATCATCGACATTGACGAAGCCAGCCTGGAACGCTTTGGGCAATGGCCGTGGCCGCGCTCCCGCCTGGCGCAGATTGTCGATGCGCTCCAGGCCGCAGGCGCCGCGGCGATCGGTTTCGACGTCGTTTTTGCCGAAAGCGACCGGACTTCGCCCCTACCGATGGCCGACCTCTGGCAGGTCGACGCCTTGATGCGCGAGCGCCTGCGCGCGCTGCCTGACCATGATCAGACCTTTGCGCAAAGCCTGGCGCGCGCGCCGACGGTGCTCGGCTTTGCCCTCGAACGCACGCACCGGAGCGGGCAACTAGCGCTGGAAACGCCGGAAAACCAGCTCATACGCCCATACCGCTACATCAACTCCGGCGCATCCCCCGCGCCCTGGCTGTCCCGTTTTGAATCCGCCGTCGCCGCCTTGCCTCTCCTGCAACGCGCCGCGCACGGCAATGGGGCGCTGAGTTTTTTGCCGGATAACGATGGGATCGTCCGGCGCGTTCCCCTGGCGCTCAACCTGTCGGGCGAACCGGTATCGACACTCGCCGCCGAACTGCTGCGCGTCGGGCAGGACGCCAGGAACATCTATTTCAGAACCGATGAACATGCTGGCATTAGCGAGATCCGCATCGGCGATTTGACGATTCCCACCGACGCGCATGGCGAATTCTGGGTGCATTACACACAACCCGTTCCGGCACGTTATATCCCGGCTTGGAAAGTGTTGACGGGGGACGCGCCGGCCGAAGAACTCTCCGGCGCGCTGACGCTGATCGGCACTTCGGCGCAAGGCCTGCTCGACCTGCGCTTCAGCGCCCTGGGCCGCATTATTCCCGGCGTCGAGATTCATGCCCAGGCGCTGGAACAGATCCTCACAGGGCATTTCCTCGTTCGCCCCTCATGGGCGCTCGGGCTGGAAGCCATCATACTGCTGGCGGCCGTCGCGCTCGTCAGCCTCCTCGCCCTGCGCTGCCGCGCCTTGCTGGCTGCCGGCGCCAGCACGCTGATTCTGGCCGGCATCCTCGGTGGCGGCTGGCTGGCTTTTCGCACATACGGGCTGCTGTTCAACACCGTCACGCCGGCGCTGTCCGTCGTTCTGGCCTTCATCGCCGGCAGCTTGATTCACGCTTTTGTCAGCGAACGCGAACAGCGCTGGCTGAAAACCGCCTTTGCGCGCTACGTCTCACCGAACCGCGTCACTTACCTCATCAATCACCGTGAATCAATGGCGCTGGGCGGCAGCAAGCGCGAATGCAGCTTCGTATTCACCGACCTCGAAGGTTTTACCGGCCTGATGGAAAACACCGAGCCGACCGTCGCCGTCCAGTTTCTCAACGGCTACCTGGACGAGATGATCGCCATTGCCTTCCGTTACGAAGGCACGCTCGACCGCATTGTCGGCGATGCCGTGGCAATCATGTTTTCCGCGCCGCTGCCGCAGGCCGACCATCGCCATCGTGCACTGGCCTGCGCGATGGAAATGGACGATTTCGCCTGCCGCTACGAAAAACACCTGCGCGCAAAAGGCATCGCCTGGGGCAAAACGCGCATCGGCATCCACACCGGCGAAGTCGTCGTCGGCAACTTCGGCGGCAAAACCATGTTCGACTACCGGGCGCTCGGCGACCCGGTATCAACGGCATCGCGCCTGGAGGGCGCCAATAAATACCTCGGCACCAACCTCTGCCTCTCAGCCGCCGCGCTGCCCGATAGCGGCAAGGATTCCAGCCATGCAGCGCCGATCTGCGACATCCGCCCCATCGGCAGGCTGCTGCTGAAGGGCAAAACGCAGTCCCTACAGGTTTACGAACCCGTCGCCGCCTTCCGCGCCGCCGGTTATGCACCGCTCGCTGATTACTGCGCCGCCTACGCCCTGATGGTCGATTCCGCAACAGATGAGGCCACCGATAACGATCACGGAGCGGCGGCCAACATAATGCCTCACCAGGCAGGCACAACGGCGGCGCTCACCCATGAACCGCAGGAAACGCACGCGTCGCATGATTCGCCGGCCTTGCAGGCTTTCCGGCAGCTGGCCGAACGCTTTCCGGACGACCCGCTGGTGGCGCTACACTTCAACCGCCTGAAAAACGGCGCGCGCGGCGCGCTGATCGTCCTGGACGCAAAGTAAACCGGCATTCATCGCTACCAATAGAAGGCGCCCTGGAGCCCGTGTATTTAGGGCATCTCCGGGCACCCTGCCCGCCAGCCCTTTATTGATAAGGGTTCCAGAGGTGCCTACCCGGAGCGCCTTTATCTACACGGGGTTCAGAGCACCCGAAAATCCCCTCGCCCTTTAGGAGAGGAATTTGGGAAGAGGGTAAAAAAGTAAAAAGAGTGCAGGCGCATCTCCAAAAAGAGGTGGCCTAAAGCCGGCGTATTTAGGACTTCTCCGGGCACCACGCCCGCCAGCCCTTTGTTTATAAGGGTTACAGAGGTGTCTTCCCGGAAACGCCCTATCCACACGGGGTTGCGGGCAGCCCTTTTTAAAAGCCAGACAATCTATAGCGGCTCGACTTTGCCAAAAGACAAGGCGGC
>CALAIL010000038.1 GCA_937923255.1 uncultured Propionivibrio sp.
GTATTGTTTCGCGAATCCTTTGGTCTGCAATACCCTCGGCATTGAGGTGGCCTCCTAGTCGGCGCCGAGGGTTTGCCCGCCGGAACCGGGGCGCCAGTTTTGTCTGCCGGTTCTAAAATCTTTGCCACTGAAATGCGGGCTGGTAGTAGGGAATTTAGCATTGCTGAACAAATTGGACTATTGAGAGATGCTGCTAAAGGTAAAGGAAATTTTGGTTTGGGCCGGAGTACGCTGAGTGAAGCAGATGCATTAGGTCGGTCGTGGGTTGGTCCAAATTATCGGGTTGCGAGTGATGGGAAAACTCTTGTTAGTTTGGATGGCTTGCGAACATATCGACCACCTTCGCAAAAAAACAGCCCATATGCAACCACGGGCGTACAGGCAAACTTTGAACGACTAGAAGTTGTTAAAGGCCGACTTACAGTCATTAGTAATGGGCATTTGGATATAACGCAATGAAACCTAAACTAAAAGAAATGTACTCTTTACAACTGTCACAACCTTTGGACGAGTTCTGGCCAGAAGACGAAAGTAATTTTGCAATTCCTATTCGCCTGATGATTGGCCCGGAGGATAGCTTAGGCTCTGAATCGTTCGATATTTTAGTATGTACGCCCGATTGGATTAAGAGCCAATATATCGAAGAAAAATGTGTGTGGGGGCATCATATGTTAATAGTTATGGAATATGATTTTTCACTAATTCAGCAAAAAATTGAGCGCTATCTTATTGGCTGTACAGGGGAGGATTGGCAGGCAGTAGCTAGAAAATTGCGCATTATGGGGTCTTGGGAGTTTGAGGATTATCAATCGTAAAAATTTCACTGCCTACGTTCTCAAAACCTCGACTGACGCGGGAAGCAGCCGCCGATCCTTCGCTCACCGCCCTGCTCTCCCCGGCAATCTCGCCGATGACGGTCACCGATGCATCCGGTTCGGTGCGTTTGACGCTGGCCGGTCAGGCCGCTCAGAATAAGGTGACGAATAATTATTTGAGGCACTCGGAAAATGAGTCGCGGCGCAAGGCAGCCTTGGCCTGTGATCAGGGGGACCAGAAGGCTTGTGGCGTGCGTGATGCTTGGGATGCGCTTGACTGGCAGCGGGACGCTGATCTGAAAGCGGCCTGTTATGCCGATGGCGCCAGCGCTGCGTGTTCGGCGCATTATGCCATGATGCGCGAGGCTTATGATTCGTATGAAGGGAAAACGGACGGTAACTTCGCCGGTGATTTGCGTGCCGGTTTGGCGGAGAGATATACCGCGACCGGGGAAAGAGAGAGCATCAAAGCGTTGCTTAATGTGCCGCATTACGATGCCCAGGCTATTGCCATGGCAGGCGAGGCGATCAAGAGCGCACTTGATTTTACGCTTGATGCGATTCCTGTCGTCGGTGATCTCAAGGCTTTCTTCGAAGCTCAGGATAAATTCGATTATGCTTTGGCCGGTGTCGGCATGCTGGGGCCGGTCGGCGATACGGCTAAGGCTCTTATTCGTGAGGCCAAAAGCCTTTACATGGCCGGACAGGCCGCTAAGGCTTCTGAAAAACTCGTTGAGGCGGGTCAGACCGTTTCCCGCGGATATTACGATCCGCAAAATATTCGGAATATTCTGGAGACCAAATACGGTGTAAGAAAAATAAACTCTACAACTTTTCCACCAACTAATGCACCCAACGTACAACTTGCTGGACAAAAACATCCAGTATCAGAAATCATATTTGACAACCGTGGCTTTCCTACCTTTGATGATGTTGCTGCCTTTGATACAAGGCTATCGAGCAATCAGTTCCGCGCTGTTGGCTATGAGCAACAAATGCAAATGGCCTCGCGCGATCTTTGGCAAGCAATTCAAAGAGGTGAAATTCCAGTTTCACGTTTTACTCCCACACAGCTTCAACAAATTGAAAGAGGTTCTACAAGGATTGATGGTTTTACATAGCATCATCACCAAGATTATGGTCGTATGCAATTAGTACCACGAGAAATCCATAAGCGAACAGGCCACATTGGCGGTGAATCAATGGCAGGAGGAAAGTAAAATGCAAGGGCTTACACGCGATAACAATGAAACAATCGGATTTGTAATTGCCTGTGTATTTTCTTCAGCAATCAGCCTCAGTGAACTAAAAAAATGGTGTACTGATATTGTAATTAAAAATAATTTTGTTAACGAAATACCTGATTACATTTTTGACTTGGTTGACTTTAATCAATCACTTATGCATATATTTAATACAATTGGATTTGTGCCTTCATGGACACGAACAGACGATGAGGATGATGCACTAATAGGAATTGCTGCATATCGAAATCGACTACCCTCTGATGCACCATTAAGCGCCACACAAGCAAAACAAAAACTAACTGAACAACCACAAATATTGGAGAAATTTAAAACCACCTTTCCGTTTATTAATCTATCTATTTAGGATAAATAACATCTCTAATATGGTTCTATATACGTGAGCGCAGGAAGGAAGCATCGCCGGCTGAATCACCGCCGCCGCAGAGAATGAAAAGTTTCCTAAAGCGTCACCACGAACTGCAACTCATTCACGCTGTAGCCGTAGCCCCGCCACAGCATCTGCCGCAACACCTGCCCTGAACCCCGCGTAAAATGGGCTTTTCCGAAGAGGCTGCCCGCCAGCCCACTGTTTACGGGCGTTTCCAGCCTACCTATCTTCAAGCCCAGTGTTTACGTGGGTTTCCAGACTACCTGCCCGCAAACGCCCTATTGACGCGGGCTTGCGGGCAGCCGATTCATCGAGTATCACGTCCAGAATATGCAGAGGCAGCAGAATTAACAACCAGAGTGCTTGAATGCAGCGAAGCGTTTCAACTTCACCCCGGGCATTTCCCTGTCGGCCGAACAGGTTGCCCAGCTCTCCGAGCACATCGTCTGGATGGAAACGCGCGTGATTAACGGCCAGAACGTACTGGTGCCCGTCGTCTATGCTGCTGGCGGGGCAAGCGCCGTCAAATCTACCGGCGCCCGTCTCTCCGGCGGCAAATACACGCGCATTGTCGCCGGCCACATCGACAACCGCGGCCTCATCGAAGGCGATCTTGTTCAGGCTGTCGCCACACAGTCCTTCGCCAACGCCGGCGGGGTCGTGCGCGGCAAGCTCGTCGATCTCGCCTCCGGTGGCGATTTGACCCTGACTGCCAGCCGTTAGAATGCCTTCGCCTTTGCAAGGTTGAAGGCGGGTTGAAGGCGATCTGACGAACTGGGATAATCTGAGCCTTTGAAAACGCGCGCCAGTTTTTCCCGGAATCGTACCGCGCGCGACGATTTCCCAGCCTTTCCCGCAGCAATGCAAACCATGACCCATTATGTATTCCTCGTCGTTGGCGCCGTTCTCGTCAACAACGTCGTGCTGGTGAGGATTCTCGGCTTGTGCCCGTTTATGGGCGTGTCGAAGAAACTCGAAACGGCGCTGGGCATGGGCATGGCAACCGCCTTCGTGCTGACGATGGCCTCCGGTGCAAGCTATATCATCGACCGCTGGTTCCTGACGCCCTTCGACCTGGGCTATCTGCGCACGATCTCGTTCATCGTCACCATCGCCGCGATTGTCCAGCTGACGGAAATGGTGATCCAAAAAACCAGTCCGCTGCTCTACCGCGTCCTGGGTATTTATCTGCCGCTGATTACGACCAATTGCGCGGTGCTGGGCGTGCCGCTGCTGAACGTTGCCAACCGGCACGATTTTGTCGAATCGCTGCTCTTCGGCGCCGCCAATGCCGTCGGCTTTACGCTGGTGCTGATTCTTTTCTCCGCCATTCGCGAACGGGTTGATGGTGCCGACGTGCCCGCGCCTTTCCGCGGCGTTGCGATCGCCATGATAACGGCCGGACTGATGTCGCTCACTTTCATGGGCTTCGCCGGTCTGGACAAGTACCACTGATGCTAGCCGCCCTCCTCATCATGGCGCTGGGCGCCGTTCTGCTCGGTGCGGCGCTGGGTTATGCCTCGATCCGGTTTAAGGTCGAAGGCGATCCATTGGTTGAAAAGATCGACGCCATCCTGCCACAGACGCAGTGCGGCCAATGCGGCTATCCCGGCTGCCGACCGTATGCCGAGGCGATCTCACGCGGCGAAGCCGACATCAATCTGTGCCCGCCCGGCGGCGCGGAAGGCGTGCGTAGGCTCGCTGATCTGCTAGGCCGCGAGGTCAAGCCACTCTCTGCGGAAGAAAAGCCCAAACAGGTCGCTATCATCGACGAGCAGCGCTGCATTGGCTGTACGCTGTGTATCCAGGCCTGTCCGGTCGATGCCATTGTCGGCGCGCCCAAGCAGATGCACACAGTCGTCGAATCGCTATGTACGGGCTGCGAGCTGTGCGTCAAGCCTTGCCCGGTCGAATGCATCCGCATGGAAGCGGTCGGCGAAAGCATCGAAACCTGGAAACGGCGCTATCCCGTATTTGAACTCAAGGTCAAGCGAGCCGCCTGATGTTTTCCCTGTTCAAGTTCAAAGGCGGCGTCAAGCCCCAGACGCACAAAGCGGAATCGGCAGGCGCTCCGATCGGGCAGGCGCCGCTACCAGCGCAGTTGATCGTGCCGCTACACCAGAGTATCGGCGGCTTTGCGCGACCGCTGGTCAAGATAGGTGACCGGGTACTCAAAGGCCAGCGCATCGGCGAGGCCGACCAATGGATTTCCGCCGCCGTACACGCGCCCACTTCTGGCCGCGTGCTGGCCGTTGAGGAACGCCTGGCCGCGCATCCTTCCGGGCTGCCGACGCTTTCCGTCGTCATCGAACCGGACGGACACGAGGCATGGATCGACCGCCAACCGGTGGATCATCTCGCCCTGTCGCCGGAGCGCGTGCGCGAACGGCTGCGCGACGCGGGCGTTGTCGGTCTGGGCGGGGCGGTTTTTCCCAGCCATGCGAAGCTTTCCGCTTCCCGCACGGCGGCAATGGATGCGCTCATTATCAACGGCGCGGAGTGCGAGCCGTTCATGACCTGCGACGACCGGCTGATGCGCGAACGCGCCGAAGAGATCGTGCGTGGCGTTTCGATCTTCCGTGATCTCCTCGAACCCAAGCAGGTGTTCATCGGCATCGAAGACAACAAGCCGGAAGCCCTCCAGGCGATGCGGGCAGCCGTTACCCGACTTGGCGTCGACTTCAGCGTCACCGCCGTACCGACGCTGTACCCGGCAGGCGGTGCCAAACAACTGATCCGCGTCCTCACCGGCAAGGAAGTACCCGCCAGCCGCCGCTCGCCCGACATGGGCGTACAGTGCTTCAACGTCGGCACAGCGTATTCGGCCTGGAAGGCGCTCGCGTGCGGTGAACCCGTCATTTCGCGCATCATCACCCTGACCGGCAACCTCGATGCGCCGCGCAACTGGGAAACGCTGATCGGCACGCCCCTGCGCGATTTCGCCCCGCTCGGCCGCCCGCGGCCGGACACCACCGGCTACCTCATGGGCGGCCCGATGATGGGCTTCGAGTTGCCCGGCCTCGACGCCCCCATGATCAAGGCCAGCAACTGCATCATCGCCGGCTCGCCGGCACTGTTCCCACCACCGCCGCCCGAAATGCCCTGTATCCGCTGCGGCGCATGCGCGCAGGCCTGCCCGCACGAATTGCAGCCGTTTGAACTCTACTGGTTCTCGCGCGCGAAGAATTTCGACAAAGCGCAGGCCTACAACCTGTTCGAATGCATCGAATGCGGCTGTTGCAGCTACGTCTGCCCGTCGCACATTCCGCTGGTCCAGTACTTTCGTTTTGCCAAAGACGAAATCCGGTCGCGCGAACGCGAAAAGACGCAGGCTGCGGCCGCCAAGGCGCGTTTTGAATTTCGTAACGAACGCAGCGAGCGTGAAAAGGCCGAGAAGGCCGAACGGCTTGCCAAGGCCGCCGCGGCGCGTATGGCGGCGAAACCGGCAGATACAGGCGCAACATCGGCAGCCGGCGCACCGACCGATGCCGATGCAGCCAAAAAGGCCGCCATTGCTGCCGCAATGGCGCGCGCCCGCAAACAGCGCGAAGCCGCACAAACCAAAGCCGCCGCCGCAACGCATGAAGCGGAAACCGACACCCAGCCGCCGCATCACCCGCCTACGCCCCCCTCTGCCACACCGCTTGCGTCCCCCACATCCCCCGATACGGCGCCCCCCCCACCCGTTGCAGCGGCGGACGCACCGGCTGTCGGGCAATCGACCGGCGAGCAATCCACCGATGACAAAGCTGCCGCCAAGCAGGCGCTCATCGCCGCGGCCAGGGAGCGTGCGCAGCGGATGCGCGAAGCCAAAATGGCCGCAGCCAATCCCCATGCCTCAGCCGAACAGGCGCTTAGCTCGGATGCCGCAGGCAAGCATGTCGCAGAACAATCCGCTCCGCCAGACACATCATCCGACGCACCGGACGGCGGGCAATCGACCGGCGAACAATCTACCGATGACAAAGCGGCCGCCAGGCAGGCGCTTATCGCCGCGGCTAAGGAACGCGCACGGCGGATGCGCGAGGCACGGCAGGCCGCCGCCCAGGCAGCCGCAGCCGGGGACAAAACTGCGGCAGCCGACGCCGAAGATTCAGGACCCCAGCGATGATGGATTTTCAGACTTCACCGTATCTGCTGCAAAACGTCAGCGTCCGGCGCATCATGCTGTACGTGCTGGCCGCGCTGTTACCCGGCATCGCCACTTACGTCTGGCAGATCGGCCCGGCCATTCTCGTCCAGATAACGCTCGCCACCCTCACGGCACTGGCATCGGAAGCGCTGATGCTCAAGCTGCGCGGCAAACCGCTCGCGCTGTTCCTGGGCGACAGCAGCGCCGTCGTTACCGCCTGGTTGATCGCATTGACCTTCCCTCCGCTGGGGCCGTGGTGGCTGATCGTCGCCGGCACGGCTTTCGCCATCATCGTCGCCAAGCATCTGTACGGCGGCCTCGGGCAAAATCCGTTCAATCCGGCAATGGTCGCCTTTGCCGTCTGCATCGTCTCTTTTCCCGTACTGATGTCGCAATGGCCGCCCGCCGGTCTTTCGGCAAGCTTCAGCGAGCAGCTGGCGGTGATTTTCGGCTGGGCGCCGCGCATCGACGCCTTCAGCGGCGCAACTGCGCTCAGCGAGCTGAGAAATGCGCTCAGGTACAGCAAAGTTCTACTGCCAATCGAAACCATCGTCGCGGATAAAAAAATATTTGGCAGCATTGCCGGGCGCGGCTGGGAGTGGATTTCATTCGCGTATCTGCTGGGCGGTCTATGGCTCTGGCGCTGCAAAATCATCGACTGGCGGCAGCCATTGGGCTTCATTGCGGGTCTTACATTGATCGCCGGCGCCTTCTGGCTTTTTGACGCTGAGGGTTTCGCCAGCCCGCTCTTCCACCTTTTTTCCGGCGGCGCGATGCTTGGCGCTTTTTTCATCATCACCGACCCGATTTCCGGCTGCACGACGCCGCGCGGCAAGTTGCTATTCGGCTTCTTCGCCGGCCTGATCGCTTATGTCATCCGCGTTTTCGGCGGTTATCCCGACGGCGTCGCCTTTGCCGTCCTTTTCCTCAACATCTGCGTACCGCTCATCGATATGCATACGCAACCGCCGGTTTTCGGCTTAAGAAAATGACTCCGACACCATCATCCGGCGAACCCTCCAGCGCCCTGAAAACAGCGCTACATACTTCAACCATTTTGCTGGTTTTCGTCAGCGTGTTCACCGCGTTACTGTCCGGCGTGTACACTTTGGCGCATCCCATCATCAAAGAATCGTCGGGAAGCGCAAAAATCATGCGTCTGGCTCATGAAATCCTCCCGACTTCGGCCTACGACAACACGCTGCTCAAAGATACGGTCGAAATTCCCGCCACATCGGCACTCGGGCAGAATGAAGCCAGCATCGCGTACCGCGCCCGCAAAGACGGCAAGCCGGTCGCTTTGATACTCCAGGCGAGCGCGCCTGATGGTTACGCCGGGAGAATCCACCTGCTTTTAGTGGTCGCCCCCGATGGCAGGCTGTTTGGGGTGCGTGTCCTACAACACCGGGAAACCCCCGGTCTGGGCGATTACATTGACCCGAAGAAAGATAAAAACAAAAAACGCCCGTGGATTGGGCAGTTCACGAACGCCAACCCGGCGGCCGAAAGTGAGCGCAACTGGCGCGTCAAAAAAGACGGGGGCCGCTTCGACGCGATGGCCGGCGCAACGGTTTCGCCGCGCGCCGTCATCAAGGCCGTGCGCAAGGCGGCGCTGTATGTCGCCGCAAACCATGAGGCCTTGTTCAAACAATGAAACTGAAGCTGATATCGGCTCTTTCCGCAACCCATTCCGCAACCCATCTCGGCATCCTGTCCACCGCAGCGGAACCCGCATTGCGTGTTATGCGCTTTGTACGCTCTGCACGCTGTGTACGCTGTGTTCGTGCTCTTCGATGCCGCCTGGACATCATCGATAAGGCACCGACATCATGACCACGATGACCCGTGAGGAATTCCGCCAGATTGCCGCCAACGGCATCTGGGAACAAAACACCAGCCTGGTGCAAGTCACCGGCCTGTGTCCGCTGCTTGCCGTGAGCACCAATCTCGTCAATGGCGCCATGCTTTCACTGGCGACGATTATGGCCATGGCCATGGCCGGCCTGGCCGTCGCCAGCCTGCGCCGATGGATTCCGCACGAGATCCGCATTCCCATATTCATCCTGATTCTCGCGACGCTGGTGACGATCGTCGATCTGCTTTTCAACGCCTATCTGCACGAGTTGTATCAAATACTCGGCATATTCATCCCGCTGATTGTCACCAACTGCATCGCACTGTCGCGGATCGAGGCGTATGCCTCCAAGCACCCGCCGCTGCAAGCATTCTTCGACGGAATTTTCATGGGAATCGGCATGTTATGGACGCTTTCCCTGCTCGGCGGATTGCGCGAGCTGATCGGCAGCGGCACACTGTTTTCCGGCATCGATCTGATCATTCCCGGCCTGTCGCCGCTTCAAGTCTTGCCGGAAGATTATCCCGGCTTTCTGCTGACGATTCTGCCGCCCGGCGCATTCATCCTGCTCGGCTGCCTGATCGCTGCCAAGAACTGGCTGGAAGCCCGCCGCGCCGCCCACCGGCGCCAACCGGCGGCAGCGCCAGCCTTGCCAGGCGCCGGATCCTAAGCCCGATTCTGATCCAGAGTATCTGCCATGAACGCCGCCAAGCGTACCGAAATCTTCCGTCGCCTGCGCGAGGCTAACCCGACGCCGACGACGGAGCTTGTCTATGCCACGCCGTTCCAGTTGCTGGTTGCCGTCATCCTCTCGGCGCAGGCGACTGACAAAAGCGTCAATATCGCCACGCGCAAGCTTTTTGCCGACGCCCCCACGCCCCAGGCCATGCTGGCGCTGGGCGAGGAAAAGCTGGCCGGGTATATCAACCGCATCGGCCTTTTCCGCACCAAAGCAAAAAATGTCATCGCCACCTGCCGGGCATTGCTTGCGTTGCACGGCGGCGAGGTCCCGCGTCAGCGCGAAGCGCTGGAAGCGCTTCCCGGCGTCGGCCGGAAGACCGCCAACGTCGTCCTCAACACGGCCTTCGGCGAACCGACCATTGCCGTCGATACGCATATCTTCCGCGTCGCCAATCGGACGAGGCTCGCGCCCGGGAAAACGCCGCTTGCCGTCGAGCAGAGGCTGCTCAAGACGACGCCTAAAGCATTCCGGCGGGACGCCCACCATTGGTTGATTCTGCACGGCCGCTATGTCTGCAAGGCGCGCCGGCCGGAGTGCTGGCGCTGCCTCATCGCCGACCTGTGCGAATATCAGGACAAAACTTCCCCTGCACCTTCAGAAATCCCTACACCATGACGCATCCCAAATCACCGGCCATCCTGCCGCCTTTGGACGAACACGCTTCGGCGCTGGATCGGCAATTGTTTTTCATCGTCGAAATCGACCGCCTCAAGGGCGTTCTGCGCCAGAACTCGCTGGCCGACGGCAGCCGGCGCGAAAACAGCGCCGAGCACAGCTGGCACGTGGCGCTCCTAGCGCTGATACTGGCCGAATACGCGGCCGCGCCGATCGATGTCGCTCACGCCGTGCGCATGCTGCTCATCCACGATCTTGTCGAAATCGACGCCGGCGATACCTTTGCCTACGACGCACAGGGAATCAGCACGCAGCGGCAACGCGAACAGGCGGCCTGCGAGCGCATCTTCGGGCTGTTGCCCCCGGCACAGGCGCAAGATTTCCGCACGCTCTGGGAGGAATTTGATGCGGGAGAAACGCCGGAGGCACGCTACGCGCTCGCCGTCGACCGGCTGATGCCGATGATCCACAATGCCCTGACCGAGGGCAGCGCCTGGCGCGCCAACGGTGTCGTCGCCAGCCAGGTGCGCCATCGCGCCGAATCCATCACGCGCGGCGCGCCTGAACTCGGCGCGCTGGCCAACCGGCTGATTGCCGCCTCGGTCAAGGCAGGCATCTTGCCGGAGGCCTGAGATAGCGGCTTCCTTTGCCTAAATACGGCGTTGCTGTGTTGGCCTCACCTTGGCGTACTGAGTGGCCTGCCTGCGGCTTACCGCCTTGTCTTTTGCAAAGTCAAGCCATAGCGGCTTCCTTTGCCAAAACACGGCGTTAGCTCGCCTTGCCGTACTCCTCGTAC
>CALAIL010000039.1 GCA_937923255.1 uncultured Propionivibrio sp.
TCATTGGCGCCGATGGAGCCGCGAATGGCAAAGGTGTATTCCCCCGGGCGATCCAAGCTTTCAAACAAGGTGGCGGAAAAGCCGGAGCCTTTTTTATTGGTCCAGAAAGGATCTTCGCCCGTGCCGCCCGTGGCGTATTGATCCGCTACCCGCCAGTGCTTGAGGAATTCTTCGGCTTGGGTTGAGGAAAAAGCGTCTCCTGTCTCGCCTTCCTTTTGGATATTCTGAAGTGCATTGCTAATCAATTTCCCATTACCGGTATTACCTTTAAAACTGGCATAAGCCGCTTCCGCTAATTGGGTTTGCTCAAAGAGAGATAGCGAGTTGATCATTTCTTAGCTCCTTCAAAACTTTCTTCAAAATCAAAAAATGGTTTCTCCAAATGTTCAGTATCTTCGCAAAATGGCCCGCTCATCCAGATTTTAGGCATTATCCCAAATGCTAGCGGGCCACCATAACTAAAATCGACATATCGTGCCAAAACCTCATTATTTTTTGCATCAATAACTTCCAGTATTTCCTTTCGCAGCGGTAAAAAAGAAATTACACGCTTTTTCTCAGAAGTATAGTTTATTCTTTTGTTGAGAAAGCTGACAAACTTACGAGCTGTCTTATCATCATAATAAACTTTAAGCGGCCGATCCTTGTTATATACTAACGTTTCAAATACGCCGGGATTTTCCGCTTTCCATTGATCGAGCGTTTTGTAAATCCATAAACCGGCTTCTTTCTTGCAGTAATAACGGTGCGCCAGTTCAGTCGGTATCCAGTCCCACATAAGCGGTAAATAGACAATCAGGAAACCGCCAAAGGCGCAGAGCGCGCGTTTGATTGTCGAATAGCCTCGCCGTTTAGCCCAGCGCCAACCGTAGGCCATGCCGACGATCAGCAGGATCAGGTAAATCCCCATCAGGGGCAGAATGACCGCGCCCATGTCAGGCAACCCGTTTGAATTCGGATTCGTTACAGGCTAACCACCTGCACAGGCCGTAGATGTTTTCTCTACAGCGGGCATCAAATTGCCCGGTACTGTCGGTTATCTGGATTGCGCTGTAGCCGCCGTAGGTTTTAAAGCAGCGATTTTCGATAAACCGCCCGTTCCAGCCGCCCGGCTGTTGCAGGATGCTGTTATCCGTCGCTGCCATTTCCGATCCCATCCAGACCAATGGTGCATTTCATAGCGTCGGTTCCTCGATAAGATATGTGGGTGTAACGGTGCTGTGGGCAGAGGTGTTTCAGATGCCTTTCAATAAAGATTTCCGTGCCGCGCGAGCCTGCGGTGGTTCAGCTCAGGAGGTTCATGCCCAAAGGCAATCCAGCCATTACGCCCAGCGCCGGAAAGAAGGCTTCGGACTGTTTTCCTTTCAACAGCGGGTTGACGGCCGCCTCGCCCAGCGACAGGAGATAAAGGCTGAACAACAAGAAAAACAGGGCGCGAAAGTAAGCGCCGGAAAGCGCCACGACAATTGTGTATCCGGCCAGCGTGGATGCTGCGGCCAATGCGAGCCCGGCCGCGCGCCGGGAAACAATTTCGATCATGTGATCAATGAACGTTATCAGGCAGGGCTTTTTGCGTCCGCAGCGTTTTTCAGCCCCTTCGACCCACAGTCTGACGGTGAGCGTAAAAATCACCGCCCACCCGAGCGAGTCGAATTGAAGGCGCGCGATGAGCAGGTCGATCGCCCAGTTTGCGCTGTAATAGCGGTGACCCACAATCTGCGCAACGCCGATGAATATCCCCGCCAGCATGTAGCAATAGAGGGCGTTCCGACGCAGGTTTCGGTTTATAAACATCCAGGCGCTGCCGCAGGCTTGCTTCGACATAATGCCTCCTAAAAATACGCGCACTTTGTGGAGACGAGGATGCTTGTGGGATGGAGAAAACTCTAGAACTGCGCCCGACGGATGTCAACCATTTAATTTACAAGGCATTCGCCGGCGCCGTGGCAGGGAAAATAGCTGCCGGGCGCGCCCGGAACGGGCCGGCAGGCGGCCGGATGGGAATGAATCGGGTAATGGGGGTGTAATGCCCCAAATAGGTGTTTTTAGGACGGACTCTTGGCGAAATAATTTTTATAAGCAGAAACTTACTCTCCTTTTTAAACATGGCTGCCGATGTCGGCGTTTTAAACAAAAGAATTGAAGAAGGCAGGCCGAAGACGCGCAATCTACGCGGGTTGCCGGGCAGTACGCCGGAAATGCCCAATCCACGCGGGTCAGCGGGCAGCAGTCCAGCGACCGAAGTCAGAAAAACGTTCGTAGGTCAACAAGCACGGCATGTGCCGTTTCAGGTCGGACTCCGTACGCGGCGGGCAGGCACTTGGTGCGCGCAGCGTCAAATGGTTAAAAAACCGTCACTGCGTTGCGCCGCCTTGCCGTACGCCTTGGACTGTCTGCGGCGGCTGCCCGGAAGCCCGCGTCTTTTGGGCGTTTCAGACAGTGCAGCGCTGGAACCCGCGTGGATTGGGCGTTTGCGGGCAGGCTCTCCGGAGATGCCCGTTTCACGCGGGATTTGGGGCCTGCTCCGCCGCGGCCGGTCTCTGCCTGCATTGCGCGTTGAGCGCGTCGGCGGCGCGCGGCGTGCTGAACGTCTGTAGCGTCCGAACGTCCGCAGTCCCTGTTCTTCCGCAAAAGCTGCCCGGAAGCCCGCGTCCTTTGGGCGTTTCAGAGAGGGCAGCGCTATAACCCTCGTGGATTGGGCGTTTGCGGGCAGGCAGCGCGGAAACCCTTATTCCGCGCGGGTTTCGAGCCTAAGCTTTTTTATTTATTCAACTATAGCGCTGCAAAAGGTTTTGAAAGGGTTTTGAAAGTGTGCCGGGATTTGGCTTTTGCCCGCCGCTGAAACGCTTACCGCAACGCTTGCAACCGTTGCATTTTCAGCGCCGATCGCCGTTATGGCGTCCGTTTTTTGACCTGTTTTGAGCCGCAAAAAGGGCATTTTTTGTGTTTAAAGGTTTTGAACCATCGGGCGAACTGGGCGAATTGGAGCAAATCGGGGCAAATCGGGCAGTCTGCATCGGCCGCAATCAACCGGCGGGGTGGGTCGCGCGTTAGGGGCGGGTATACTTCGGCTGCACAATATAGATAGATCAATATTGATATTTGATACGCCGGCCTTCGCGGCCGCCCACTTTTGACAATGACTGAACCGAAAACGACCGATCACCCGATTCCTTCCCCTTCCCCTTCTTCCGGCGCCGCAGCGGCGCATTTGCCGGCCGTCTGGCAAACGCAGGTCGAGGCGCAACTGGCGCCAAACGAGACGCTGCTTGCCTGTCTGGAAACCGATCTTGACGAGCGGCTGCGCTTTGCCGCCGGGATGCTGGTGCTGACCGACCAGCGCCTGCTTGCAAAAACGGCAGATACAGCGAGCTGGCAAAGTTACCCATGCCGCGCCGGACTGCGGCTGACGCGGCGCGATCACGCCGGCGTCGGCAGCCTGGAGTTATTCGACGAAAACGGGCGGCTGGCCATCTGGCGCTATACGCTGGGCGGCGACATTACCGCGGGCCGGCTGATCGATCAGTTTGTGCGGCAGATCGAATTCCGCACGACGGGACACGCGCCGCATAAGCCGGTGCAGGCGCTTTGCCCTAACTGCGACATGCCCCTGCCCGCCGGCCAGGATGAGTGCCCGAACTGCAACCGGGAAAACCTGACGCCGCCTTCGACCTGGACGCTGCTGCGCCTATGGCGCTTTGCCCGCCCCTACCGCTGGCAACTGCTCGCCGGCTTCATTCTGTCGCTGGCCAGCACGGCGGCAACGCTGGTGCCGCCCTACCTGACCATGCCGCTGATGGATAAGGTGCTGATTCCTTTCCAGAACGGCCAGCCGATCGATTCGACGCAGGTTGCGCTTTACCTGTCCGGCCTGCTCGCCGCCGCGCTGCTCGCCTGGGGGCTGGGCTGGGCACGCACTTATATTCTGGCGCTGGTTTCCGAACGCATCGGGCGCGACCTGCGCACGACGACCTACGAACATCTGCTCAAGCTTTCGCAGGAATACTTCGGCGGCAAGCGCACGGGCGATCTGATGGCGCGCATCGGCTCGGAAACCGACCGCATCAACCTGTTCATTTCGCTGCACTTCCTCGATTTCGCCACCGACGTGCTGATGATCACGATGACGGCCGCCATCCTTGTTTCGATCAACCCCTGGCTGGCGCTCGTCACCCTGCTGCCGTTGCCGGTCATTGCCTTCCTCATCCACATGGTACGCGAAAAACTGCGCACCGGTTTTGAGCGCGCCGACCGTATCTGGGCGGAAGTCACCAACGTGCTGGCCGATACCATTCCCGGCATCCGCGTCGTCAAGGCGTTTGCGCAGGAACACCGGGAAGCGGCGCGCTTCCGCGCCGCCAACCAGCACAACCTCGAAATCAACGACAAGGTCAACAAGATCTGGTCGATGTTCGGCCCCACCGTGACGCTGCTGACCGAAATCGGCCTGCTGGTCATCTGGGCGTTTGGCATCTGGCAGATTTCGCAGCACGAAATTTCGGTCGGCGTGCTGACTGCTTTTCTGGCCTACATCGGCCGCTTTTATACGCGCCTGGATTCGATGAGCCGCATCGTTTCGGTGACGCAAAGGGCCGCCGCCGGCACCAAGCGCATTTTCGACATCCTCGACCACGTTTCTAGCGTGCCGGAGCCGGTCAATCCCGTGCATCTAGAAAAAGTCGCAGGCTGCATCGAACTGCGCGACGTCGGCTTTCGCTACGGCACGCGCAGCGTCGCGCGCAATATCAGCCTGACCATCGAACCGGGCGAGATGGTCGGCCTCGTCGGCCATTCCGGTTCGGGCAAAAGCACGATGGTCAACCTGATTTGCCGTTTCTACGATGTCACCGAAGGCGCCATCCTGATCGACGGCGTCGATATCCGTTCGCTGCCGGTTGCCGAATATCGCCGCCATATCGGCCTCGTCCTTCAGGAGCCGTTCCTGTTCTTCGGCACCATTGCGGAAAACATCGCCTACGGCAAACCCGAGGCCACGCGCGAAGAGATCATTGCCGCCGCCCGCGCCGCGCATGCGCACGAATTCATTCTGCGCCTGCCGCAGGGCTACGATTCGCTGGTCGGCGAGCGCGGCCAGGCGCTTTCCGGCGGCGAGCGCCAGCGTATTTCGATCGCCCGCGCCCTGCTCATCGACCCGAAGATTCTGATTCTCGACGAGGCGACGTCTTCGGTCGATACGACGACCGAGAAGGAAATCCAGAAAGCGCTCGACAACCTCGTGCGCGGGCGCACCACCATCGCCATCGCCCACCGCCTGTCCACGCTGCGCAACGCCAACCGGCTGATCGTCCTCGACCGGGGCGACCTCGTCGAAGTGGGCAGCCACGACGAGCTGATGGCCAAGGAAGGCCATTACTACCAGCTTTACCAGGCGCAGGCGCGCAATGCCGAGGAAGAAAGTGAGGCCGACGCCCCCTACCCCGGCAGTTCCGGCAAGCGCGACGATGAAAACGACCAAGGAGCACACAAGGCATGAACCTGCCCACCCTATCCACCATATCGCCGGCCTACCGGCTACACCGCGACGCCTTCGGCCGCCTGATCCTGACCGATGCCGACGGCACGGCGCATGAGGACGTTACGCCCGTGCGCGCTTTTCCGATCTGCGCGCCGGATGAGGGTATCGCCCTCGTCGACGCGCATGGGCACGAACTGGCCTGGATCGACCGCCTCGACGCCCTGCCCGCCGCCCTGCGCGAGCTGGTCACCGGCGAACTGGCCGGACGCGAATTCATGCCGGTCATCGAACGCATCCTCAGCGTTTCCAGCTACGCCACCCCCAGCTTTTGGCAGGTGATCACCGACCGCGGCGAAACGGCGCTGACGCTCAAGGGCGAAGAAAACATCCGCCGCCTGCCGGGCAATGCGCTGCTCATCGCCGACAGTCACGGCATCAATTACCTGATCCGCGACCGGCTGGCGCTCGATGCGCAAAGCCGAAAATTTCTCGACCGTTTTCTGTGAGATGCCGACAGTAATCCAAACACCACACCATTACGTTATTCGAGCCAATGCGCCCATCCACCCATCGCGCGCAGTCCTTCCGAGATCATAAAAATCATGGACATGACCAACAAAGACATCAAATTCCTTGAAATCCGCTATCTGAACGGCCCGAGCATCTGGACTTACCGGCCGGTCATCGAAGCGGTCGTCGATATCGGCGAGCTGGAGGATTCTCCCTCCAACAAGATTCCCGGTTTTTACGAACGGCTCAAGACGATGCTGCCCTCGCTGATCGAGCACCGTTGCAGCTACGGCGAGCGCGGCGGCTTTCTGCGCCGCCTTGAGGAAGGCACCTGGCCGGCGCATATCCTTGAACATATCACCCTCGAACTGCAAAATCTCGCCGGCCTGCCCGGCGGCTTCGGCAAGGCGCGCGAAGCCGGCCCGCGCGGCGTCTATAAGGTTGTCGTGCGTGCCTGGCAGGAGGATGTTACCCGCGCCGCGCTGTTCGAGGCGCGTCAACTGGTCCTGGCGGCCATGGCCGATCAGCCGTTCGATGTGAACGCATCGATCGCAAAGCTCGCCGAACTGGTCGATGCGCACTACCTCGGTCCCTCGACAGCCTGCATTGTCGAGGCCGCCGATATGCGGAAGATTCCGTACATCCGCCTGCTGCGCTCCGGCAATCTCGTCCAGCTCGGCCACGGCGCCGCGCTGCGCCGCATCTGGACGGCAGAAACCGACCAGACCAGCGCCATCGCCGTAGGCATTTCGCACGACAAGGATCTCACCAAGACATTGCTGGAAAATTGCGGCGTGCCGGTGCCTGAGGGACGCGAGGTCGACAGCCCGGAAGATGCCTGGGAGGCCGCGCAGGATATCGGCCTGCCGGTCTGCGTCAAGCCGCTCGATGCTAATCACGGGCGCGGCGTTTTCATCGACATCAAAACGCGCGAGGAAATCGAAAAAGCTTATGCCGCTGCCCTTGAGGAAGGCAACGGGGTCATCGTCGAGCGCTCGATTCCCGGTAACGAACACCGCCTGCTGGTTATCGGCGGCAAGCTCATCGCCGCCAATCGTGGCGACGCGGCGCAGATCACTGGCGACGGTAAATCGACGGTCCGCGAACTGGTTGAAACGCAGATCAACTGCGACCCGCGCCGCGGCGTGAGCGAGAACCATCCGCTTGCAAAAATTGACATGGATCCGGCGGTGCACATCAACCTTGCGCGCCAGAACCTGACGCCCGATTCCATTCCGGACGCCGGGCGCAAGGTACTCATCCAGCGCAACGCCAATCACGAATTCGACGTCACCGATGCGGTGCATCCGGAAACCGCCGAAATCGCCGCGCTCGCCACACGCATCGTCGGACTCGACATTGCCGGCATCGACCTCGTTTGCCAGGATATTTCAAAACCGCTCGCCGAACAGGGCGGCGCCATCGTCGAAGTCAACGCCGGCCCCGGCCTGCTGATGCACCTCAAGCCCGGCGTCGGCAAACCGCGCCCGGTCGGGCAAGCCATCGTCGACCACCTCTTTGCCGATGGCAACGGCCGTATTCCGGTGGTTGGCGTCACCGGCAGTTACGGCAAAACCACTGTCTGCCGGCTGGTTGCCCGCCTGCTCTCCATTTCCGGCAAACGAACCGGCCTGGCGTGCAGCGACGGCCTGTTCATCGATCGTCGCCTGCTGGAAAAAGGCGATCGCGCCAACTGGGATGCGGCGCATCGAACGCTACTGAACCGCGCCGTCGAAGCTGCGGTTTTTGAAAACGGCAGCGACACGATTCTCGAAAGCGGTGTGGCTTACGACCGCTGTCAGGTCGGCGTGATCACCAACATCGACCCTGCCCGCCACATCGGCCGCCGTTACACCAACACGCCCGAACAGGTCTTCAACATCATGCGCACGCAGGTTGACCTCGTGCTCAAGGAAGGCGCGGCGGTGCTCAATGCGCGCGAACCGATGCTGATCGACATGATTCCGCTGTGCGACGGCGAAATCATCCTGTTTGCCGACGACCCGGATCTGGCCGCCATCAGCGCGCATCAGAAGCACGGCGGGCGCGCAGTGTTCGTGCGCCACGGACACATCATGCTGGCCGACCATCAAGGGGAAACCAAACTGGTGAGCCTGGAAGACGTGCCGCTTTGTCAGGAAAGCGGGGAGAACGGTCAGCCCGCGGCGCAGACCGAAAACGTGCTGGCCGCTGTGGCCGCCGCCTGGGCGCTTGGCCTCAGCCACGACGTCATGCGCATCGGCATCGAAACCTTCTTGCCCGATTAGACCGCTTCTCCGAAAGGAACGCCGGACACGCTCCGCCCGACAGAAATCGCCGCCGCCCCACAGAATTCCGGCGGCGCATCAGAACTACGAGGAAAATTTATGGAAGTCTCGAGAATCCGTGCATTGCGCGGCCCCAATCTGTGGAGCCGCCATACCGCTATCGAAGCCATTGTCAGCTGTGACGAAAACGAGCGCGACATCAGCGCCATCACCGGCTTTGAAAAGCGCCTGCGTGAGCGTTTTCCGGAAATTGCCTACCTGCACCCAGCCGAAGAGGATCGCGCCGTCGCTATGGCACATGCGCTCGAATTCGCCGCCCTTGGTTTGCAGGCGCAGGCTGGCTGCCCGGTCACGTTCAGCCGCACGACACCCGCCACGGAAACCGGCGTTTATCAGGTCGTTGTCGAATACAGCGAAGAAGAAGTCGGCCGGCTGGCGTTTGACCTCGCCATGCAGCTTTGTCGGGCGGCGGTCGACGATGCCCCTTTTGATCTGGACGAAGCTTTGCGCCAGTTGCGCAAGCTCGACGAGCACGTGCGCCTCGGTCCGAGTACCGGCGCCATTGTGCATGCCGCCATCGCCCGTAACATCCCCTACCGCCGCTTGACCCAGGGCAGCCTCGTACAGCTTGGCTGGGGCAGCAAACAGCGCCGCATCCAGGCAGCCGAAATGGACACCACCAGCGCTGTTGCCGAAACCATCGCGCAGGACAAGGAGCTGACCAAGCGCCTGCTGCACGCCGCCGGCGTGCCGGTGCCGATCGGCCGTCCCGTGCGCGACGCCGCCGATGCCTGGGCCGCCGCCTGTGAAATCGGCATCGAACGCGGCGTTCCCGTCGTCGTCAAGCCGCAGGATGGCAACCAGGGCAAAGGGGTTGCCGTCAACCTGACAACGCGCGCGCAGGTCGAGGCGGCCTATGCCACCGCCGTACGCATCAGCAGCAACGTACTTGTCGAACGCTCCCTTGCCGGCCAGGACCACCGTATCCTGATTGTGGGCGATCGGCTGGTTGCCGCTGCGCGGCGCGAACCGCCGACCGTGATCGGCGACGGTGTGCGCACAGTGCGCGAGCTGGTCGATCTGGTCAATGCCGACCCGCGGCGCGGCGAAGGCCATGCCACTTCGCTGACCAAAATCCGCTTTGACGACATTGCCCTGGCGCGGCTGGCGCAGAACGGCCTGACTGCCGAATCGGTGCCGGCCAAGGGACAGCGCGTCGTGCTGCGCGACAACGCCAATCTGTCGACCGGCGGTACGGCCACCGACGTCACCGACGACGTGCATCCGGATTTTGCCGCGCGCGCCGTCGCCGCCGCCCAGATGGTCGGCCTCGACATCGCCGGCGTCGATATCGTCTGCCAAGACGTTCTGCGCCCGCTGGAAGAACAAGGCGGCGGCATCGTGGAACTCAATGCCGCGCCGGGCCTGCGCATGCACCTGAACCCCTCCTTCGGTAAAGGACGCAACGTCGGCGAGGCAGTCATCTCGTCGATGTTCGCGCCGGGCGAGGATGCGCGCATTCCGCTCGTCGCCGTTGCCGGCACCAACGGCAAGACGACAACCGTGCGCCTGATCGGCAGCATCCTTGGCAGCCAGGGCTATCGCGTCGGCATGACCAGTACCGACGGCGTATACATTCAGGGCAAGCGCATCGATACTGGCGACTGCAGCGGCCCGCGCAGCGCGCGCAACGTGCTTTTTCATCCCAACGTCGACGCGGCCGTGCTGGAAACCGCGCGCGGCGGCATCCTGCGCGAAGGGTTGGGCTTTGACCGCTGCGATATTGCCGTCATCACCAACATCGGCAGCGGCGACCACCTTGGCCTTTCTTACATCAGCACCGTAGAGGATCTGGCTGTCGTCAAGCGCGTCATCGTCCAGAACGTCAAGCCCGTGACCGGCTTTGCCGTACTCAACGCTGCTGACCCGATGGTCGCACGCATGGCTGACGCCTGCCCCGGTCAGGTCATCTTTTTCGCCCGCGACCGCAGGCACCGGATCATGGCCATGCACCGCGCCCAGGGCAAGCGTGTCGTTTATCTCGACGGTGACGCCATCGTCACCTGGCATGGCACCGTGCTGGAGCGCTTCCCGCTTGCGGAGATTCCCATCACCGCAGGCGGCGCCATCGGCTTTCAGGTGGAAAATGCGATGGCCGCCGTCGCCGCTGCCTGGGCGCTGGGCATCGACCCAGCCACCATCCGTCAGGGGCTTGCCCGCTTCGTCAACGATGCCGATTCTGCCCCCGGACGCTTCAATCTGTTCAATTACCGCGGCGCCACGATCATCGCCGACTACGGCCATAATCCCGACGCCATTCAGGCGCTGGTCGATGCCGTCGGCAATATGCCGGCGCCGCCGGGGAGCCGCCGTACCGTCGTCATCAGCGGCGCCGGCGACCGGCGTGACGAGGATATCCGTAAGCAGACTGAAATCCTGGGAGGCGCCTTTGACCGTGTCGTCCTCTATCAGGACGCCTGCCAGCGCGGCCGCGCCGACGGCGAAGTGCTTGCCTTGCTGCGCGACGGACTCAAGGATGCGCGGCGGACGCGCGAAATCGAGGAAATTCACGGCGAATTCCTGGCCATCGATACCGCCCTCGACAAGCTCCAATCTGGCGATATCTGCCTGATCCTGATCGACCAGGTTGACGAGTCGCTCGCGCACATCGCCAAGCGCGTCGCGGAACAATAAGCCCGGTTTAACGGCGCGCGAGGTATACGAAGGGGCAAAAGGGGCGCATAGGGAAGCGGCGCGTATCGGCAGGCATTCCGGCGCAACGGCCGGAATTAAAAATGCTCCGCATCCCCCCGTATGCCGGTATTTTTCACGCCCGGATTAGCGCGCCCGGTAGAACATTTCCGCCAGGGCGGCAAGGCGCAGCGTGTCCTTTCCCCAGCGGGGGTGATGCAGGGCGCGCATCCACAGCATCGGACGGGCGGCGGTACGGATGTCGTCGGCAATGGCGGGCGGCAAGGCGGCGGCATGATCGGACCAGCGACGGACGGCGGAATCCAGGCAGCCACGCCGCTTGAGGATAAGCGCCGTGGATTGCAGGTAACAGAGGTAATCGCGGCTTTGGCAGGCGGGCAGCGGCAGATAACGGCCAGGGTCTTCCTCAAAATCGATGAAACCGATGCCACCATCGTCGCCGACGATCATATTACGTGCGAAGGATTCGCTCAGGTATTGTCCGCGCTCATGGACGCTCTTGATGGCGGCAAGCCCTTGTTGCCAGCGGGCAAGGCTATCTTCGTGCTCGATGCATTCAAGCAGGGTATGTTCGCCCAGGTGGGTAAACATAAGGCCGTCGTCATCCGAGGCGAGCAAGCGCGGCACGCGCACGCCATGTGCCGCAAGCGTTTGCAGACGCGCCGCTTCCACCGCAATGGCTGCCCGCCCACCGGTGTTGGGCACGGGTTTGAGGGCGCGCAGGCGAAGGGTAGCGGCAAGACAGCCGATGAGGGTATAACGCCAGCGCGGAATGGTTTTCCCCACTTTGCGCACCCAAACGGTTTCGTTGCCAGCCAGGGTGTAGTGGGCAATATTGCTCGTCTGCCGGGGCAGGATGGCGGCAAGCGCCGCCGAATAGTTGTGGTTCATGGCGATTGACACCTGTCGGGAGCGCGTACCGTCACGGCCGCGCAGCACACGTACACACGCCAGGCAAAGCAGCGTTTTTCATGCACATAGCGATGATACGGATTTGCGTATGTCCCGGATAGGGGTAGTGTGCAGAATGGCCTATATGCGTATGCCCCGCACTTCGGGAAAATAGCATACGTCGTATCCATAGTCCGAAAATTATCCAAACTTATTGCCCACGCAGTATCCGCACGTTTTCTCCGGCGCCGGTGGGCGCCGCACCGATGCCGCCTGAGCCTGCCGGCACACGGCATT
This sequence comes from uncultured Propionivibrio sp., assembly GCA_937923255.1. Classification (GTDB taxonomy): domain Bacteria; phylum Pseudomonadota; class Gammaproteobacteria; order Burkholderiales; family Rhodocyclaceae; genus Propionivibrio; species Propionivibrio hellwigii. The sequence goes on from CALAIL010000039.1 coordinate 12,154, forward strand.
TTATCCGACGCCCGGCAAAGCCACTGCCGCCTCACCACAACAATCATCACCGACTACGGCCATAATCCCGACGCCATTCAGGCGCTGGTCGATGCCGTCAGCAATATGCCGGCGCCGCCGGGAAGCCGCCGGTGCATTGGCTGGGCATGCTGCGCCCGCCGTCCCGCTTCTTTCTCCTTATTTCCAACCGCCCGTATCTGTCCTCCGCCTTGGCGCGCAACGACCGTTCCGCCGGTAAAATATGCGCACTCATTGATTTATATGCCCCCGACGGACGGGGCCTTGAACTCCCGGAATCACCCGCACGCCATGTCGCCCCCCACAACGCCTTCTTCCGCGCCCCCCCTGCCGGCCATCCTGCTCGCCGAGGACGAGCCGGCCATTGCCGATACGCTGATCTACGCGCTCGGCAGCGAAGGTTTTTCTGTCCGCCATGTCCTGCTCGGACGCGATGCGCTGGCTGTCCTGCGCGCCGACGAGACAGAAAATTTCGTGCTCGCCATTCTCGACATCGGCCTGCCCGACACGACGGGTTTCGAGGTGTTGAAAGCCTTGCGCGCCGAGCCCCGCCACCGCGACCTGCCGGTTATCTTCCTGACCGCCCGCACCGAGGAGATCGACCGTATCCTCGGACTCGAACTGGGCGCCGACGATTACGTGACCAAGCCCTTTTCGCCGCGCGAAGTGGCCGCCCGCGTGCGCGCTATTCTGCGCCGCGAAGCGCGCCAGCGCCCGCCTGCGGCGGACATCGTGGCCCCTGACGCCATCTGGCAACACACGCCGGAAGCCCGCCGAATCCGCTACTACGGGCAGGCGCTCGACTTGACCCGTTACGAATACGAGCTGCTCGCACTCCTGCTCTCCTCGCCGGGGCGCGTGTTCAGCCGGGCACAAATCATGGCGCGCGTCTGGGCCGACGCGCCCGAGACAACCGACCGCAGCATCGACACGCACATCAAGACGCTGCGCGCCAAACTGCGCGCCGTTCACGATGGCGACGAGGTCATCGCCACCCACCGCGGTATCGGCTACGCACTGGCCGCCTCTGTCTCATGAAACGTTCGCGCGCCCCTTGCCGACCAGGCCGACGCGGCAACCAATGCGCCCTGTGCCGCAACGCCCCGCGCAGATTGCGACAGGCCGCTCCACGATGAGACTCTGGGCGCGCGTCTTTCTCGGCTATTTCCTCATCGTCGGACTGGCCGGCTGGTTCCTGTTGCGCGTTTTCGTCTCCGAAGTCAAGCCGGGCGTGCGCGACGCGGTGGAAGACGTAATGATCGATACCGCCAACCTGCTCGCCGAACTGGCCCGCGACGACCTGCTTGCCCACCGCCTGCCGGATGGCCGCTTCGCCGCCAGCGTCGAAGCGTACCGCCAGCGGCCGATCAAAGCCAAAATCTGGGGGCTGGAAAAACAAACGCTGGACTTCAGGATCTATGTCACCGATGCGGCCGGCATCGTCCGCTACGATTCGGAAAACCGCGCCATCGGCGAAGATTATTCCAACTGGCGCGACGTCGCCCTCACCCTGCGCGGCGAATACGGCGCGCGTTCGACGCGCGACAACCCGGAAGACGAGGCCAGCGGCGTCATGCACGTCGCCGCCGCGATCCATGACCGGAGCCAGGTGAATGACAGTGGTTCCCATGCCGGTGGCCGCACGGAGGCCAATGAACACCCCGTGCGCATTGTCGGCGTCGTCACCGTCGCCAAGCCCTCGCGCACACTGGTGCCGATCATCGCGCGCGGCGAACGCGCCATGCTGCGCCACGGCCTGCTTCTGCTCGGCGCGACACTGGTAATCGGCGCGCTGTTTACCGCCTGGCTGACGATATCGGTGGGTAAACTGCTGCGCTATGCCCGCGCGCTGTCCGCCGGGCAGCCCGCGGCGCCACCTTCGCGGGGGCGTGACGAAATCGGCGAACTGGCGCGTGCCCTGGCGCAACTGCGCGACGAGGTCGACGGCCGCGCCTACATTGAACGCTACGTGCAACACCTGACGCATGAGATGAAAAGCCCGCTCGCTGCCATCCACGGCGCCGCCGAGTTGCTTGCGGAAGCCGGATTGCCGGAGGGCGAGCGCCAGCGCTTCGCCAACAACGCACTGGCGCAGAGCGAACGCCTGCAAACCCTGATCCAGACGCTCTTGCGGCTGGCGCAGATCGAGCAGCAACGCGCGCTGGACGCGCCGACCGCCGTCGACCTCGCCGAACTGCTTGCCGAGCAGCAGGCGCATCTGGCGACGCAGGCCGCGCGCAAGCGCGTCGTCTTCACGCTCACCGCCGCTCCGGCGCTACCGGCCATCCGGGGCGACTGCTTTCTGCTCGGTCTGGCGCTGACCAACCTCTTACAAAACGCGCTCGACTTTTCACCACCGGGGAGTGTGGTCGAATGCACGCTGGCGCGCGTGGCGGCTCATGCAGCGGGTTATGCAGGGGGTCATGCAGCGGCCTATGCGGAAGGCGTTGACGTGCGGGCCAAAAACTGGCTTGAAATCTGCATCCGGGACCACGGCCCCGGCATCCCTGATTACGCCCATACACGGCTGTTTGAGCGCTTCTTCTCGCTGCCCCGACCGGACGGCGCACCCAGGAGCAGCGGCCTCGGCCTGCCCCTCGTGCACGAAATCGCCGCTCTCCACGGCGGCACCGTCACGCTGGAAAACGTGAATCACGCAAGCAGCGCGGATGACACTAAAGAGGACGCCGAAAACAACACCGGCGCCCTCGCCCGCCTGCGCCTGCCGCTGCGCCCGGCTTCGTCATAGACCCGGCGCGCGCTCCGCCTTGCCGATACGCACGTGATCGTCCAGGGTGAGATATTTTCCGATTTGCTTGCCTCGCTCGCGGCGATGCACAGCCACTAAAAAATCGGAAACGGTGTTCTGCTGCCGCGCCCAACCAGACCAGCGCACGACTATGCGAAACCTTGCGGGCGAACGATGAAGCCCCCTTGTGATGGCAAGCGACCGAGACGGCGGATTCGGGTCATGGCGCTGCCTGAGCCGGCATGAAATCTTCTATACGGACGATCGGCCGATACCAGCGCCCGGCGCGCGCCGTTTCCAGCCACCTTCTGCCAGAAGCCGCATCCCATGTGGCTTACGCGCCGCACTTTTTCGCAATCCTTGCCAGGCGCGGATTCCCGGGCAAGCTCTTGCGCAGCCCTTGTCGCATCAGTGTTTCGGGGCGGGCATCGCCACGATGCCCAATCCACGCGGGTTACCGGGCAGGAATGCCGGAAACGCCCAATCCACGCGGGCTACAGGGCATGCTTTCCGCCAAGGGCCATCATTTGCAGAGCGCCGGGGTGTGCTGCAACTTGGCGCGGCGTTCGTAAATTCCCCGCCGTGATGCGCCCGATACATCCCTCCCCCGTGCATGCCTCACGCTTCACTTCACACGCCCTTCATATTCCCCTCACGCGGAGCGGGCAGACTGCGCCTGTCAATCGCCGCGGGTTTGCCATTGGGGCCCCGCCAGCGTGCCGCCCCGTCACCGGTCGCCACGGATTTGACGTCGATCCATCCATCTGTCAGGAGAATACGATGCGCCACCCGCTCTTCCAGAAATGCGCCCTGTTGCTCATCATCAGCCTGTTGCTGATGCTCCCGCTGAGCATGATCCAATCCGCCATTGATGAACGAACGAAATTCCGCAACCAGGCAACCCGCGCGATCGCCGCCGCCACAGCGGGGGAACAAACGATTACCGGGCCGATTCTGGTCTTCCCCGTCGATGAGTATTTCGATGAGGAACGCACCGAGAAACAGGGCAAGCAAATCATCAAACGCATCGAGCGCTACGTGATCCGCCACCGGATCGCCGTCAAGCCGAAGCAGCTTGACTTCAACGGCGATATGAAGGTCGAAAAGCGCGCCTACGGGCTGTACGACACGAATGTGTTTTCGCTGCAAGAGCACATCAGCGGCCATTTTGAAACGCCGGATGCCAGCGCGCTAACCCTGCGCAATGCCACATCCCGCCTGGTCTGGGGCAACCCGACGCTGATCCTGGGCATCGAAGACCCGCGCGGTATCGACGGCGAGCCAAAAGTGATGCTGGACGGTCAGGCGCTGCAACTGCGCCAGGGGGTGCGCCTGACCGACGCGGACATGAAGCTGCCGCAGCGGCAAGCCGGCGTGCGCGAGATTGCCCTGCGCAGCGCCAAGGGCGACGACGAGCGCCCGGAGGATAACGTGTTCTCTGCCGGCCACGCCGCCGCTGCGGCCTTCAACATCCGCGCCGGCTTTCGCGCGGTGGGCACGCATGCGTACAACGGCAAGCCGGCCTCGCTGCCCTTCGACATCACACTGACGCTCTCCGGCACCTCCAGCCTGACGCGCATTCCCCTGGGTGAAACCACCACCGCCGAGCTGCGCGCCGATTGGCCGCACCCGAGCTTTGGCGGCAACTACCTGCCGCGCAGCCGCGAAGTCGGCGAGCAGGGTTTTACCGCCCGCTGGAGCGCCACGGCGCTGGCCGCCGACGGCATTGCCGACAATCATGACGGCTTTCAGGTCAGCTTGATCAATCCCGTCGATATTTACCAGCAGGCGACGCGGGCAGTGAAATACGGCATCCTGTTCATCGCGCTCGGCTTCGCCGCCTTCTTCGCCTTTGAGCATCTGCGCACGCTGCCGATCCATCCCATCCAGTATCTGCTGGTCGGGCTGGCGCAAGCCATTTTCTTCCTGCTGCTCGTTAGCCTCTCCGAACACATCCGCTTCTGGCTCGCCTATCTGGTCTCCGCCGCCGCCTCGATCGCGCTGATCGCCGTCTATCTGGCCGCGATCCTGAAAGGCTGGCGGCGCGCGCTCGGCTTTAGTCTGGCGCAGGCCCTGCTCTACGCCGCGCTCTTCGGCATCCTGCGCGCGGAACAGAACGCGCTGCTGCTCGGCTCGCTGCTGCTCTTTGCCGCGCTGGCCGGGTTGATGATCGGCACCCGCCGCATCGACTGGTACGGCTTGGGGCAGAACAACGCACCGAGGAAATAAAAACCGGGCAAAGCAGATTCCCTCGGCAATGAAAAAGTGGTTGCTCTCTCCTGCACTGAATTTGCGTACATTTCCACAGGAAGAAGGGTTCGGGGTAGTTTATGTTTTTTGATGCCCTGAACCCCACGTATTTAAAGGGCTTTAGGGCATTTTATGTTTTCTGCCCTGTTTTTACGGATTTCAGAGGGGTGCTCCAGAAGCTTATAGCGGCTCGACTT
>CALAIL010000040.1 GCA_937923255.1 uncultured Propionivibrio sp.
TGCCGTACTGAGTGTACTGCCTGCGGCTCGCCGCCTTGTCTTTTGGCAAAGTCGAGCCGCTATATTTAGCGGTATCTCAAATATAGGCGCCCTGAACTCCGTGTATTTAGGGCATCTCCGAGCACCCTGCCCTGAAGTTCTTTATCTGAGCCGGTTTCGGAGCCTCTCCCCGACGAGAAAAGAATTGGAAAAACGCAGTGGCAGAAGTACAGATGCATCTCCAGAAAGAGGTGGCCTGAAGCCCGTGTATTTAGGGCGTCTCTGGTGCCCCTACCCTGAACCCCGCGTATTTAGGGCATTTCAGAGCACCCTGCTCGCCAGCCCTTTACTTATAAGGATTCCAGAGGCAACTATCCGCAAATGCCCTATTTATAAGGGCTTCAGAGGCACCTACCCGGAGACACCCTATCCATAAGGGGTTGCGGGCAGCCCGTTGGAAATGCGCGTGGATCAAGGAGCCCCCGGGCAAGTCCCCGGCAGCGCGGGTCTGTGTGTTGGTTACGGCGCGGGTTGTTGCGCCAGCGGCGCTGCCTGTGGTGATTTCGGCATCGGCTGCTGTTGCGTCGGGTCGGTGACAAAGCCGATACGTGATAGGCCGTTGCGCGCCGCCTCCGACATGATCTGCGCGACCTTTTCATAGGCCGTTGTCCGCTCGGCGCGGATGTGCAATTCAGGTTGCGGCTCCTGTTTGCTTGCTTCTTCCAGCCGTTGCGTCAACACATCCGGCGTCACCGGCTCGCCGTTCCAGAACACCTGGCTGTCGGCATCAATGGCAAGCTGCACACTATCGCGCCGTGTTTCGTTGACCGCCGATGCCGCTCTCGGCAGATCAACCTTGACAGCGTGCGTCAGCAACGGCGCTGTCACGATAAAGATGATGAGTAAAACCAGCATCACGTCAATCAAGGGCACCATGTTGATTTCTGTCAGCGGGGCGCCGCTGTCGCTGCTATCCATGCTTCCAAAGGCCATTGGAATTCCTCTCTTTCCGTCATGCGCCGGTTCAATGCGCCCCGTGGGTGCGGGACAAGGCAATCATGCGTTCGCTCGTTGCCCGGGCGTCCGTCAGCGCCGCCGAGGTTTTGACGCCGGTCGACATGAAGGCAAACACGTCATAGGCAAAGGCATTTAACTGCGACAGCAGATTGACATTGGCGCGCGCAAACGCGTTATAGGCAATGGCGGCGGGAATGGCGACAGCCAGGCCGATGCCGGTCATGATGAGCGCTTCGCCGACCGGACCGGCTACCTTGTCCAGCGTCCCCTGACCGGACATGCCGATGGCGATCAGCGCATGGTAAATGCCCCAAACCGTTCCGAAGAGGCCGACGAAGGGCGCGGAGGAGGCCACCGTCGCCAGGAACGACTGCCCGAATTCAAGCTGCGTTTTGTCCTCGTCGATCGCGCGTTTCAGTGCGCGCGTCAGCAGGTCGTCCGGCGCGCCCGATTCCACCAGCGTCAGAATCTGCCTGTCTTGATGGCGGCGCTGCTGCTCAATGGCCGTAAAGCCGTGATGCAGCAAATGCGAGAAAGGCTCATCGGCGCCATTTTCCCGAATATGCGCGGCGACGGCCTCGATATTCGGCGCCGCCCAGAAGATTTTCAGGAACTCCGCGCTGCGCCGGCGAAGCCGGTACATGCGGATGCCTTTGACAACGATCAGATACCAGGTCGTTATCGAGGCGAACAGCATCAATATCATGATGAACCGGGCCACGCCGTCGGCGTGGGCAACGAAATGCGAAAATCCAAGCGTTTGCACAATCAGCCTTTCAGTTTCTATTTCAGATTGAAGGAAATCGGGACGATGACCCAGGCGCTGACCGCCTCGCCCCCCCGTTTGGCGGGAATGAAACGCCAGCGGCGAACAGCGTCCTCAGCCGCCTGATCCAGACGTGGAGAGCCGCTACTCGTTTTGATTTCAACCTGGCTCGGCCGCCCATCCGCCTCGACCCGCACGCGCAGAAAAACCTTGCCCTCCTCGCCCATCCGTCGCGACATCGGCGGATACACGGGGCGCGGATTATGCAGATAGTCGGCATCGAAGCGCGGCTGCGTTCCTTCGCCGCCGCCCCCACCTCCACTTCCACTCCCGCCGAGGCCCGAACCTTGGCCTGAAGCAGCGCCGCTACCGCCTTCGCTTTCCGCAGTGTCCACGGGGTCAGGCGGCGCGGTCACGGCATTTTCTCTGGTCGCGGCGGCGGGCACGGGCGGCGCGGCCAGGATCTCCTGCGCAGGCGCTTTTGGCGCAGGCGGCACAGGCGTTGGCGGGCGCGGGCGCAGTACTTTTTTCGCCGGAGGCACGGGCTTCGGCGCCTTGGGCGGCTCCGGCGGCTTAACCGGCTGCGGTTGCGGCGGGGCGTGCGTTTCGGCCGGCATCGACCCCGATCCCATCGCCGGAATCTGAGGCGGAATAATCCGCACCATGATCGGTTTGCGCTGAACGGGCCTCGGCATGACATCCAGAGACAGCAGCAGCCACACTACCACTGCATGAAGCAGTACAACCAAGGCAAGCTCCGGCAGAAAAACGCCAACCCGCCCGTTTCGCCGAAAATCAAAAGCGCTATCGGTCATCAACCCCAATCGGTCTATTTTTAAATCACCGGCATTCTAGGCAAGAATGCTTCTCATGCAAACCCTTTGCCGAGTGCCGTTATTACGGCTCGATGAGCGGCAGCAAAACCGCACAGCCTTCAGATATCGATGCCCTGATGCGGTATGCCTTTCACTGGCGGCAACCAGGGAACGGTGCCTGTGAGGCTGAGCTGCAGCAAGCGCGCCGGCAAACGATACTCTGCGGCGCATTCAGGGTCGAGTTCGGTCCGGATGTCTCTACCGGTTCGCACCCGTTGCGCCCAATTCGGGTTGAGCAGCACGGTTTTGCCGACGGCGATGAATTCCGCCCAGCCCGTGGCCAAGGCTTCCGCAGCTTGTTGCGCGGTGTATAGATCGCCCACGCCGATCAGCGGCAGTTTGCCGCCGATACGCGCGTGAAGCTGTTCTATGCGTGTGCGGGTTTCATCCGCGCCGCGCCGGGCATGTTTATAAAAATCCCACAGGGAAACGTGCAGATACTGCAAAGGCTTGACTGTCAGCGCATCGATCAGGGTAAAGCTCTCTTGCATGGTGAGGCCATGCTCGCCCGGTTCTTCCGGCGAGAAACGGTAACCGACGATGAAGTCCGGACGTCCGTGCTTTTCGCGGGCGGTGGTGACGGCATCAACCACGGCGAGCGGGAAACGTAGGCGGTTTGCAGCGCTGCCGCCCCATCGATCGCTGCGCTGATTGGACTGCGCGGAGTAGAACTGCTGAATCAAATAGCCGTTTGCACCGTGGATTTCCACGCCGTCAAAACCAGCTTCTAGCGCCAGTTCGGCCGCATGGCCGTAGCCGGCGATGAGACGGCGGATGTGATCTTCGGAAAGAGCCTGCACGCTGCTTCCAGCGTGCGCGGAGGGTGCGAAAATTTGTCCGCCGTTGAGTTCGGGAATGGCCAGGGCGCCGCCGTGGTGAATTTGCAGCAATGCCTTTGCGCCTTGGGACTGAATAATCCGGGCGACCTCGCGCAGACTGGGCAGGTCTTCCTCGCCAATGGCTTCGGGTTGCCCGTGAAACGCCTTGCCTCCGTCGTGCACCAGCGTGGCAGCAGAAATAAACAGGCCGAAATCATGGAAACGGTCGGTCAGAAAGCGGCGTTCGTCGTCGGTGATATGTCCTTCGTCATCTGAGGCAAAGTGCGTCAGCGGCGCGACGACCAGGCGATTTTTCACGGTCACGCCATTGTTAAAGGTATAGGGCTGAAAGAGATTTTCGTAGGACATGGTGGAACCTCACAGGGAGCTGACAAAACGGTTGCAAACGGCGAACTGAAAATTCTATAGAAAGTCGGCAATGCTTGCGGCAGAAACACGCCGCCCCGTAAAAACGTTAAAGGTGCATTGATGATAGCGGGCAATCAATCGCGGCGTATGGAGATCACGTGCCCGTTGCGCGCGTTGACCTTAACCTTGTACTTCCGTCCGCGCCGTTTCTTGATTTCAACATCGTAATATGCGCCCCAGCGGCGGCTGTATTCCAAGTCGATATCCTTCACGCGGCCAACAACACGGGAAAGCGCAATCGCAGCCGCGCGTTGCCGGCCAATATAGTCTGCACACACCTGACGGCGATAGCGCGAATCGCGTTCATCGTCATCATCCCAGTCATCATCGGCCAGCGCGGGAAGCGCAACACTCATGCATGAAACCGCCAGCAAAACAGCGAGTTTTTTATGAATTCTCATTGCTTGCTCCGTCCTTATATGCGATCAGGATCGCACCGTTCTGACACTCAGGATGATCAACACGGCCAGGCATGCCTCATTCAACGCTGAGGCGCCGACTGTGCGGTCTGGCGCTTCCCGGGCCATTCATTGTGCCGAATAGAAATACATCATACGCGGCATCCCAGCCAGAGCACGCAACCGCCATTAAACTGTCTGTGCCTGCAACCAGCGTTTGAATGCCCGGATTTTTACCTGTTTCTCCGATTCTGCCAGATAAACGAGCCAGTATGACCACGCTGAGGCGCAGGTAATTTCAGGGAACAGGCGCACCAGACGCCCAGCGGCCAAATCATCCGCCGCCATGATGCTGCGCGCCAGCGCGATGCCCAGCCCGTCTATCGCCGCCTGCAACACCGCCGCCGCACTGTTCATCCGCAAACCGTAAGCCGGTGCGGAAACACCGATACCGGCGTCTGCAAACCATGCCAGCCATACGGCAACCCGGCGCTCCGCCGCAACCGGCTCGAACTGTTCCAGTGCTTTGCCGACCGGCACGCGGTCAAGCAGGCTTGCCGCCGGAGCACAAACAATGTAACGGATTATTCCGGCTCAGGCAGCGCCGTCTTACGGGTAGAATAGCGACGCGAATTGCACCCAATTGCCCCAAATTGCGCCGATTGCATTCGATTGCCTTCAATTCCGCCATTATTAGCGGCCGTAATGGCTTGTGGGCTGCCTTACCCCCGTTTTGCCGTCTATCATTCTCCCGCACTATATTTAACCGCCCCGGCATGGATACCCTGTTGCATCACATCGCGTTGGCTTCGCCGCTTTTCGCACTGGTGCTGGTCGGCTATCTCGTTATGCGGCTGACTCGCTGGCCGGACGAAATCGCCGACAGCCTGACGAAATTTGTCTTTACCGTTGCTCTGCCCGCCATGATGTTCAAAACGATGAGCGGCATGCGCCAACTCCCCCCGGTCGATATCCGCCTGCTGATCGCCTTTTTTGGCAGCTGCGTTATCGTTTTTATACTCGGCCGTCTGTTCGCCTGGAAAGTCTTTGGTCTCGACGGCGCCGGGCAGACGATCTTCGCGCTGGGCGGCGTGTTTTCCAACAACCTGATGCTTGGTCTGCCGCTGGCCAAAAGCCTCATCGGCGAAGCGGCGCTTCCCTCCGTTGCGCTGGTCCTTGTCTTCAACGCGATGACCATGTGGACGATGGCGACGATTTCGATCGAATGGGCGCGCCACGGCAGTTTTTCGCTTAAAGGATTTACGCTCACGGCAAAGAATGTGCTGATGAATCCACTGATTCTGGCGATTATTTTCGGGACGGCGATCCGTATGTCGGGGCTGACGCTGCCGGCGATGATCGACACGCCGCTCACCATGATGGCGCAGATGACTGCGCCCCTGTCACTGATCGCACTGGGGATGAGTCTCGTGCACTACGGCATCCGCACCGGCTGGCGAATCAGCCTGGCGATCACGTTCATCAAGCTGCTCGTCCAGCCCTTTGCCGTCTGGCTGCTGGCGCGGCTGCTCAATCTGCCGGCGATGGAAACGCAGGTCGTCGTTCTGCTCGGCTCAGTTGCACTGGGCATCAACGTGTATATCATCGCCCGCCAGTTCCGGTCACTGGAAGGCCCGACGGCCAGCAGTCTGGTGCTGTCGACCGTACTTTCCGCAGTCACCACACCGCTCGTCATGACGCTGATCACCGTCTGACGGCGTGGGATGTGCGATCATGCCTGTTTTCGCATTGCCGCCATTCATTACCGAACCTCACTACCCGCCCCATGCTCAGCTACCGCCACGCTTTCCATGCCGGCAACCATGCCGACGTATTCAAACATCTCGTTCTGACACAGATCGCACGTTACCTCGGCCAGAAAGAAAAATCCTTCTGGATCATCGATACGCACGCCGGGGCCGGCCTCTATGCGCTCAATGCGGCGCCCGCCGGCAAGCTGGAAGAATTTCGTGACGGGATCGGCCGTCTGTGGGCGCGGGACGATCTGCCGCCGGCCGCTGCCGAGTATGTGGCAAGGATCCGAAGCCTCAACCCGGACGGCCGCCTGCGCAGGTATCCGGGATCGCCGCTGCTGGCACGATGGCAGCTACGCACGCAGGATCGCCTGCGGCTGTTTGAGCTGCACAGCCGTGATGCGCATCTGCTGGCCGAAAATTTTGCTGATGCCGGCAAGCAGGTCATCGTCTCGCAAAGCGACGGCTTCGACGCCCTTAAAGCCTTGCTGCCACCGCCCAGCCGGCGCGGACTGGTACTGATCGACCCTTCCTACGAAGAAAAACGCGATTACGAGCGCGTCGTCAATGCGCTCAAAGACGCGCTACGGCGCTTTGCTGGCGGCACATACATGCTTTGGTATCCGCAACTGACGCGCAAGGAGGCCTTTGAGCTGCCGGCGCGCCTGAAAAAACTGCCCGCAACGGACTGGTTGCACGCCGCCCTGCGCGTGCGGACGCCGGCAAAAGATGGTTTCGGCATGCACGGCAGCGGCCTGTTCATCATCAACCCGCCGTGGACGCTGTACGACACGCTGTCCGCAACCATGCCGTATCTGGCGGCAACGCTGGGGCAGGATGACGGCGCCGGTTTTACGCTGGAACGGCAGAAACCCGCTGCCTCGTCTGCCGCATCCGCCCGCCCGGTGGTGTAGCGAGTCGCCGCCGCCAAAACAAACATTACCTGAAAAAACATCTCTCCGCGTTTAGGCGCGTTATGCGTCTGGGCACGTCATGTATACGCGGCGGACAATTGCCCATTACGCGCTGGTATACCCGCTCATACCCACTTTTTGTACGTGGTTGATAATATTCATTATCATTTTGTATCATCGCTTCTCCTCTGTTCATCACCTTTTACTGGAGAGTATCGATGCAAAAACTTTCAACGCTGGTTGCCCTGTTGTTGTCTTCATTCATGGTTCATGCCGCGGGGGACATTGCTTTGCCTGCGGATAAAATCCTTCTCAAGGACGGACGCACCGTCATCGACGAAAATAGTGACTTTCATGTGCGCACCATCCGCGTGCAGATTCCCGCCAACAAAGAACTGGAACCGCACGGGCCGAAAGAAGGCTACTTCATCGTGACCGTCATTAGCGGCACGCTGCAACTCGGGTTCGGGTCAAAGTACGACGCCGCCAAACTCCAGACCCTGCCGCCGGGCAGCATCTTCACGCACCCCACTTCGCAGCAGCATTTCGCGCGTACGGGCAATGAACCCGTCGTCCTGCAAATCACCAGCATCCGCCCCAATACTGCCGCCACCAAGGACGCCAAACACGGGCAATAACGTCAAACGCCGGGCGGATGTGGGAGAGGGGGAGATGACCTGCCCGCTCCGCCGCGCCGCCCGACACTTTGCGTCCCCCGGCTTGCCGCGGATCGCCCCGCCATAAACTCACGAAAGCACGAACCATGAACACGTTGCCCTACAACAAAATATCGCCAGGATGCTCTGTCATCTTACTGGTTACCGCCATGCTGGCTGTTGGCTCCGGCATGGCGTACGCCGAAGGCACTGATTCCAGTGACCAGCCAACAAAAGCGCATTCCGATGCGGCACGGCAAGGATCGGCGAGCGCCAATCCGTCACCAGATGATTACCATACATTACCGCCAGTTAACGTCACCGACCGTCCCTGGACAGTCCCGGGGCAGGTTAATATCGACACCCGCCAGCCCGAACAACCGGCGCGCCTCACCGATGGCGCCTCTCTGCTTAAAGAAATTCCCAATATGAGCGTGGTACGGAAAGGGCAGCAGTCCGGCGACCCCGTATTTCGCGGCTTGGGCGGATCACGCCTGGCGATTACTGCCAACGACCAGTTTCTTTACGGCGGCTGCGGCATCCGTATGGATACGCCGACGGCTTACATCAACCCCCAGTCCTACGACGAATTGCAAGTCATTAAAGGGCCGCAGACCGTTCTTAAAGGTCCTGGTCTGGTTGCCGGCGCCGTCGAATTTATTCGCCACCCCAAAACCTATAGCAAGCCATCCCTCGATTTCGAGGCAGGAATCAGCGCCGGCAGTTTCAATTATTACGACGGTTTCGCCGACCTCTCAGCCGGCAATTCTGTCGCCGCGCTGCGCACCATCCTGACCGCCAGCGGGAGCGACGATTATGAGGATGGCAGCGGCAACAAGGTTCGTTCCTGGTATAAGCGCAAGAGCGCTTCGCTCAATTTGGCCGTCACGCCCACGTCCGACCTGCGTTTCGAGCTGTTCGGCGACGCCAACCGCAGCAAAGCCAAATTTGCCAGCCTGCAACTGGATGCCGGCAAAATCGACCGGAATTCCTTTGGCGGCAAGGCCGAAATCATGCGCATCACGCCCGTCGTGCGAAAAATCACGCTGGAAGCCGGCCAGAGCCACCAAGACATCATCATGGGACGACAGTTTCGCGGTCTGATGGCGGGCGGCAACCCCGACCGCATCACGCGTAACGGCGAGGCCAGCGCCGAGCTGAACTGGGCGGACGCCAATCACATCATTATCGGCGCGGACTGGTTTTCCGACGAGCACCGCGCCCGCCGCGCCTACACCGGCATGCCGCGCAGCAAGAGCGAAAGCAGCCATAACCTGGGGTTGTTCGCCGAAAACACGATGGATCTGGGCAACGGGCGCCAATGGGTGGCGGGGCTGCGGCACGACCGCACGCGCGCTACGGCGCACCCGGGATTCTGGAACAGCACGCTCACCACGCCCATCCACACCCACTACAACCTGACCGCTGGCTTCAGCCGCTATGAATTCGGTCTTGGCCCGTGGCGCAACTATGCCGGATTAGGTTACACCGAGCGCGCGCCAGACTTCTGGGAACGGAACCGCAACCGCGACATACGGCCCGAAAAGAGCCTCCAGCTTGACATCGGCACGGCCTATACCAGCGAACGCCTGCGCATCAATGCTTCGGCCTTCGCCAACCGCATCGACGATTATATTCTCGTCGAAACGGACAGCCCGCTGCTCAATGACCTGGCGGCAAACTCCTTCGCGCGCAACATCGACGCCCTCCGCTACGGCTTCGAGCTGGGCGCCGAATACGTCTGGGACCGGCGCTGGAAACTGGGCGGCGACCTCGCCTACACCTGGGGGCGCAACCGCAGCGACGGCAAGCCCCTTGGGCAAATTCCGCCGCTGGAAGGCCGCCTGCGCGCCGGCTACGATACCGAACAGGCTTCGCTCATGGCCACGCTGCGCTTCGCCGCCCGCCAGTCGCGCGTCGCCGTCGGACAAGGCAATGTCAACGGCGTCGACATCGGCGAAACGCCCGGCTTCGCCGTCTTTGGCATTCACGGTCACTGGCGCTTCTCGCCCGCCGTGCGCCTAAGCTTCGGCGTCGATAACCTGTTCAACCGCCTGTACGCCGAACACCTGACCAAAGCCATGCAAACGCCCGAGTTTTACAATGCGCTGGGCATCAACCCTAACGCGGGATCAAACGTGCGCATCAACGAACCAGGGCGCTCCCTGTGGGCGCGCATCGATGTCAAATGGTAGCCGGCAGCGCGGAACAGCATGAATGTAGCCTACCACCCGCCGCTATCTCGCCAAAGCAGCCGCTCAGACGAATTCCAGAAATAACTGGAGCGTATTGGCGCGCCTCGCCGTACGACCAATACTGCCGGCAGCGGCCTGCCCCGAACCCCGCGTAAAACGGGCATCTCCGGAGGGACTACTCGCCAGCCCAGTGTTTACGCGGGTTCCCGGCCGGTCTATCTGTAAGTCCAGTATTTACGGGCACTTCCAACCGGCCTGCCGGCAAACGCCCTATCGACAAGGGCTGTAGAGGCGGCCCGGATGAAACGCCCAAAAGGCGCGGAATCCGGAAGGGAGATTTGGCGACATAAAAGGGAGTTACAGTGCCATCATGGGCTGAAAAAGGAGAATAAGGCACGGTATCTTACAAGAGGATGAGGTTAAGTCTGGTAGTTAAGGGAACATGCGGTCGCTGAAGATAGTACGGGTCGTGCGGCAAGGCGCAGCAGCACATTCACATTATTTTTTGGGATGGGTAGACGACTTTGCGCAGGCGTTTTGGCGATTAGCGCCAAGCGTCTCGGAAGAAGCATGAAATTTGGCCAGTATCCCGCAAGTAGCGTAGAGGGTAGAGCGAATCACACTCAAGCAGCCTATATCATGATAAGCATATGATATACATAAATCTTCCGACATTTTACCCATTCCGTCGGGCGCTTCTGGCAAGGATAGATCATCATAACGCTTCATCATTGCCGTATACGGTCGTATCGGCGCTGCGCGTGGCATAGATACACAGCGTTGACGCCCTTGAGATACGGCCCGTACGTATGAACGCCGGCCTAAGGGTGCTGCTAGGGGCGAGCCAGGGAAGCGCCGCAGATGTTAATATTGAATCACCCAGGAAGCAGGAAAATGCGATAAAAAAGAAACCGAAGGAATTCGAATTTTTTCTCTATCCATGCTACCCGGCTTTCCTTCAACTTCAGGGTTTTAACTATAAAACGTCCATTCAGCGGTATTCCGTATATTTCCGGCGCGAGCCATAAGCCTGTGCGACCGGGTATTTTTCCGCATTTTTGCGCAATTTATCCTTGGCGGCCTGCTCCAGGTCGATGCCGGCCTTTTCGGCAACCAGCAGCAGGTAGAGCAATACGTCGGCGCATTCGTCGGCCAGCGCTTCGCGCGTTGCCGGCGCATCGGGCAGCGCGGCAATCTCGGCATCGCTCTTCCATTGCGTCAGTTCAAGCAACTCGGCTGCTTCAAGATTGAGCGAGACGATCAGGTTGCGCAAATCATGAAACTGCGCCTACGCGCGTGCGTCGCGAAAGGCGAGCACAGCGCGGGTCAGTTCAGTCAGGGACGACATACAGGGGGTTCCACAAGTCGCGGCAGGCATGGCCATCCCGCGACCGAATCGGCGTGTTCAGGCAAAGAAACGTTGCCGCGCAGTCTCCGGCAAATCCATACCCGTCGCATGCGCGCGCGCCAACAGCTCCCAGTAGTAGCGGTATGAAGCGCGGTCATGCAGCAGCCCTTCATGAGAAATCGGCCCCCAGTCCTTGTCCTGCGCGGCAACCAGGATAGCGGCCGCCTGTTCGACCTCCGAGAAGTCCGGACGCATGGCCTCGACAATCGGGACGATCTGGTTCGGGTGGATACTCCACATACGCAGGAAGCCAAATTCGTTGCGGGCGCGGCGCGCGTCATTGCGGATGAAGTCGATGTCCTTCAGTTCTGTGGTCACGTTGTGCGTCGGCACGACGCCCCGTGCCAGCGCCGCCGTGGCGATTTCGCATTTGGCGCGAACGATCAGGGGATGCTCAAACTGGCCGGGACTCTTCATGGCCGCGCCGGGAATGGCACCGTGATGGTCAGACACAAAATCCATGAGGCCGAAATCAATCGATTCGACGCCGGGTAGCCCCGCGATCCCCCACACATCATGCAGCGCCCCAAGCGTCTCGATCAGCACATGCACGGGCAGTGCGCGCTTAAGGCCGGCCTTTTTCTCCACCTCGCGCAGATAGGCGATCTGGACGCGCACGTCCTCGGCGCTACGCGGCTTAGGCATGGTGACGAACGGCAGACGTTCGCCGGCCTGCGGGATGACGATGTCGAGATCACTGCGCCAGTGTTCGCTGGTCACATCATGGATACGCACGGCGACGCGGCCGAAGCGGTTTTCCGCACCCATGACCAGGCTGACGGCCATTTCCGCGTGTTCACGCTCGGCGCCAGCGCGCGCGCCATCCTCGCAATCGCAGGTGATATCGAAGATCGGCCCCAGTTCAGCCTGAATCTGGATGGCTTTTTTCAGCAATTTCTCCGAACCCGCGTAATGATCGACGGCGGGCAGGATGGGGAACGGTTTTTCCCCGGGGAAAAGGACGGTACTCGGATGGCGCATGTTAGTCTCCACAAAAAATCAGGACAGTTCATCAACCGCCGGCAAGGCCGCGACGGCAAATGGGTGAAAACGGGTAAAGTATGAATGAAAAAAGCCGCAGGAGTTTCTGCGGCTTTCCGAAGCGGGCATAAGCGTACCCTGCCCTCACAGCAGCGACTTGACGGCGTCGGCCTCGTCCTGCAACTCCTTCAGCGTCTTGTTCAGTTTCTCCTGCGAATAGGCGTCGATCTCTAGCCCCTGAACAATTTTGTATGAACCATTCTTGCACTCGCAGGGGAAGCCGAAAATGATGCCTTCTGGAATGCCATAGGAACCGTCGCTCGGCACGCCCATCGTCACCCAATCATCGGCGCCGAGCACCCAGTCGCGTATATGGCAGACGGCCGCATTGGCGGCGGAAGCCGCGGAAGACAGGCCGCGCGCCTCGATAATCGCTGCGCCGCGCTTAGCCACGGCCGGCTGAAATACGTCGTTGTTCCAGGCTTCGTCGTTGATCATGCTCTTGACGCTTTGACCATCCGCCGTGCAGAAACGGTAATCGGCGTACATTGTCGGACTATGGTTGCCCCAGACGGCCATCTTGCGCAGGCTATCGACCGGACGGCCAGCTTTGGCGGCAACCATTGACAGGGCGCGGTTGTGATCCAGGCGCAGCATGCCGTGATAATTGGCCGGATTAGTGCGGCCGACCTTGATCGCCGCTTGGCGGGCAATATAGGCGTTGGTATTGGCCGGGTTGCCGACGACGAGCACCTTCACGTCCTCTTTCGCATGCTCGGCAATCGACTTGCCCTGCACGGTAAAAATCGCGCCGTTGACGTTCAGCAGTTCGGAACGCTCCATGCCGGGACCACGTGGACGTGCGCCGACCAGCAGGCAGATATCGGCATCCTTGAACGCCGTATCCGGATCGTCAGTGGCAAAAACGCCTGCCAGCAACGGAAAAGCACAGTCATCCAGCTCCATGATGACGCCCTGACAAGCCTTTTGCGCCTGCGGCAGATCGAGCAATTGCAGGATGACGGGCTGATCCTTGCCCAGCATTTCGCCGGAAGCGATGCGGAAAAGCAGGCTGTAACCAATCTGGCCGGCAGCGCCGGTGACAGCAACACGAACGGGGGTCTTCGACATGCTAACGCTCCTTGGGTTGAAAAACAGACCGAGATCTCGATTGACGCAGGCATTCTATAGCGAATGCGCCGGAAAACCCATACTTTGCATCATGCCGGCCCATTACCGTTCTGCCCCGCCTTGGCTGATGCTAGGCGCACTTCATGTCGATGGCGTGGCACTGCGGCGCGAACCGGAGAGGTTGAGACGATCGCCAGATATTGCCCTCCGCCCCCGCATGACGGGCAGCGTGAACGCGCAGACAATTGCGCTAAACTGTTGTGCATACGCGCTTCCGCATGCCGATACGCCGGCAATTGCCGGATATGCCCAGAACGCCAGCAAGAAAGCGCCGCAGAAATACTGCGAGATACCGTTCACATCACCCAAAAGGAAAACAGACACATCGTGGAAGAACATCAGATGCCCGACCCTGTGACTTACAACCGCCTGCGCTGGATTTGCAACCAGCGCTCGATGCATGAAATGGACGTGGTGCTCGGCGGCTTTCTCGATACGCACTATACACACCTGACGCCGGCGCAGGCAGCTGCTTTCGCGCAGCTGGCGGATATGGAAGATATCGACCTGTGGCCGCTGCTCACGGGGCGGACAAGCTGCGATGACCCGGTGCAGGCGGAAGTCCTGGCTATGCTTCGGCAGGTGCGGCTGAAATAGAATGCCCTCGCCGATGAAACCCATATACCCCTCCTAAGCGGCGAACTGAAGGCGGGCAAGCGTGCCATGGCGAATGCGGGGCGCCAACCCCATTCCGCACAAGGGCACAGAAAAGTCAGACTGATGCCCGGCTGATCAGCGCTATTCCAATTATCCAATCACCCAGTTACCCAATCACCTTACCTAGCCGCCCCGACCGCACTACCCGTTTCAGCTATACCGATAGCGCCGGCTACTCCCCGGAAATAACGCCTCCCGCATCAACGATACAGCGATACGATAAAACTCACGGACGAATTTCCAAGACATAAAACGACACGAACACGCCGCACCACCTGTTGCTTGCACGTGTTGCCTGGGCGGGAAAAAACATCTCTGCGACTTCATACCGCCTTAAAGAACGGCCTTCACATCAATCAGGAACTATAGATGAAAAAACTTTGTGTTTTCTGCGGCTCAAATGCAGGTCACGACCCCGAATTTTCTGCCGCTGCCCAGGCGCTCGGCCAAACGCTGGCCGAACGCGGCATCACTCTTATTTACGGCGGCGGCAATATCGGCCTGATGGGCATTCTGGCCGACGCCTGCCTTGCTGCGGGCGGCGAGGTGATTGGTATCATTCCGCAAGCCCTGATGGGCAAAGAGGTCGCCGGCCGCCCCGTCGATCACCGTGCATTGACCCGGCTGGAAATCGTCGATTCGATGCACGCGCGCAAGGCACGCATGGCGGAACTGGCGGAAGGCTTCATCGCCCTGCCGGGCGGTTTCGGCACTTTTGAAGAACTGTGCGAGATCCTGACCTGGAGCCAGCTCGGCTTTCATACCAAACCGGTCGGGCTGCTCAATGTTGCAGGATTCTACGACCCGCTATTGGCGCTGTTTGATCGCGCCGTGGCTGAGCGGTTCATGATCCAGTCGAACCGCGACATTGCGCTCGTCGATACCGATATCCAGCGTCTGCTCATGCGCATGAGTGCCTATCGCGCCGAGCCGGTCTCCAAATGGCTCACCGAGGCGCGACAAATCTGAAGGACGGCATCATCAAGGATACAGACACAACCCATACTGTATGCCTTTGCCGGCGTCAATCGCCCAGCGCTTAATGTAGCGGCCGCTTGAGCAACTATCTGCCCGGCTGCATAAAGGCTTTCCCCAGCGCGGCCAGATTTCGTCTGGGACTTTGAATTTAAAATGCTTTTTATTTACGCTGAAAGTAAAACTCAAAGACCGGCCCGGCATCAGACATTTCCAGCAAACGATTGCCCGTCTGTCTAGCAAAGGCCTGAAAATCCCGCACCGATCCCGGATCGGTCGCCAGAACATGCAGCACCTGACCGCTTTCCATCTGAAACAAGGCTTTTTTCGTGCGCAGAATCGGCAGAGGGCAATTCATCCCCTTGACATCAATTTCCTGGTCAAACTGCATGATGACTCTCCATCAACTCTTTGAATTTCTGAACCTCTTGGCCCAATCCCGCCTGTTCAAAGGTCTTTTTTCTGGCGGTCTTCTTCCGCTTGCTGCTGGCGCAATTCGCGCAGGCGCGCATCAACGGCCGACTGCTCGTAAAAATCGCCGTCCTTGGCCTGTTGCGCGTATTGCAATTGCTCAATCGCTGCCCCCAACTGACCTTCCAGCGCATAGGCCTCAGCCTGGGCGCGATGCTGCTGAAAGCGCTTGCCGAGCGCTGCGTAGGTTTTAGCCTGAATGGCATATAACCGGGCATCGGCCTGATTCTGGCGCAGCCGCGATTCGAGAAAATCCAGCAGCGTATCGAACCGGCGCGCATCGAACAGCGCATCAGCATAGCCATACACCAATGATCTTGCCTGCGGAAAACGTTGCAGCGATTCGCGATATACGCTCGCTGCACCTGCCGCATCATGCGCCGCCATGCGGATGGCGCCGGCCAGGCCGGAAATCAGCGGTGAAGCTACGCGCAAAGCCAGCAAGGATTCCAGCTCACGCTGCGCAGCCTGTGTATTTTTTGCGCGCAGATAGGCCGCCGCCAGCCCGTAACGCGCCGCCGCCAGGGAAACCGATTTGCGTTCCTTGACCTGTATGTCGAAATCACGCACCGCCTCCTCTGGCGTCCCTTGATAGGCGCGGAGCTTGGCGCGCACGAGATAAAAATCGAGATGACTGACGATTTGCTTGTAGGGCGATTCCCGCACACGGTTCTGCATGTCGGACAGCCGCTCGATCGTCAACGGGTGCGAACGCAAATACACCGGCGCCGCGCTTTCATAAATCCGCGTAGACTGCTGCATGCGCCCAAAAAAATCTGGCATACCGCGCACGTCAAACCCGGCTTTGCTGAGGATCTGGTAACCGACGCGATCGGCTTCTCGCTCAAATTCACGGGAATAAGCCAGGTGTGCCTGCGCAGCGCCTGCCTGCGCCCCGACGATCGCGCCCATCGCCGCATCAGAGTTGGAGCGCGCAGCCAGTATGCCCACAGCCATGGCAATCAGCATCGGCACCGTATTTTGTTTTTCCTTGGCAATCTGGCGGGCCAGGTGGTTTTGCGTGACGTGGCCAATTTCGTGCGCAATCACGCCGGCCAGTTCCGATTCCGTCTGTGCCGTCAGGATCGTTCCCGTATTGACGCCGATGTAGCCGCCAAACATAGCGAATGCATTGATTGCATTGTCGCGGATGGCAAAGAAATAAAACCGGCCCGTCGGATCACTGCTGGCTTCAACCAGACGGCGCCCCAGGCGATTGAGGTAATCGCTGATTTCCGGGTCTTCGACATACGCCGGCTCGCGTTGTCGGATTTCATTCATGATGCGCTCGCCGATGCGGCGTTCGATCTGCGGCGAAAGATCGGCGCGCGCCGCCTCGCCCAATTCCGGCAGACCGTCTGCTTGCGCAAACGCGGCAGATGGCAGAGACAAGAACAACGCCAGAAGACTGCACGCACACTGCCGAAGCAGCCGGGAAGAACGCGCTGGAACGCCGGCGCTGGGGAGCGCCTGCACGATGTGATGCGAGGAGGCAGGGATGCGGAAAATCGCTTTCATGGCAGTGTATCGATGGCACAGAAGTGAATAAAAAACGGATGCCATGATACCGAAGCCCTGGCCATCCGTTTGTGTCAGTTTGTTTTTTCGTCCGTGCCTGCGAGCCTGCCAGCACGCACCATATTTTTGCGGGGAATGCCGGAAAATGGCCGCAAAAAACCCGCCGAAGCGGGTTTTGGATATTACATCGGTCGCTGCTTAGGCGCGCGTAATATTGGAAGCTTGTTTTCCCTTGGGCCCCTGAGTGACATCAAAAGAAACCTTCTCCCCTTCTTTGAGGGTTTTAAATCCGTTCATGCTGATCGCCGAGAAATGGGCGAAGAGATCTTCGCTACCATCATCCGGGGTGATAAAACCAAAACCCTTGGCGTCATTGAACCACTTTACTGTACCTGTTGCCATATGCTACATCCTTAAAAAAGACAGAATCCGGGCCATGCCCGACTTACATGCCTGGAACCCAAAACATTCGGATTCAGGCACGCCCGCTTTGTACGCTAAATTCCCACAATGCGTCAAGCGTTTTTAACCTCCAAATGTGAAATATTTCCTGGCACGACAGCGGAAATTACGGCAGTAATCCGCGATCGCCGCCTTGCACGGCTTCAACGAAACCCATTCGCTATACAATGCGCCAATGAGCGACAAACAGCCGAAAACCGACATTCTTCTCGAAGTACAGCACACCCAGCTTGCTCCGCCGCCGCTGTATACCGTGCTGCTGCTCAATGATGACTTTACGCCCATGGATTTCGTCGTCCACATCCTGCAAAAATTTTTTGCCATGAACCACGAGCGGGCAACGCAGATCATGCTCAAGGTGCATACGGAAGGCCAGGGCGTCTGCGGCGTTTATCCGCGCGATATCGCGGCCACCAAGACAGAACAGGTCATGGCTTACGCTCGCGCGAATGGTCATCCGCTCGCCTGCATCATGGAGAAAAATTAAATGATTGCACAAGAACTGGAAGTCAGCCTGCACCTTGCCTTTGTCGAAGCGCGGCAAAATCGCCATGAATTCATTACCGTCGAGCATCTACTGCTTGCCCTGCTCGATAATCCCTCGGCGGCGGCGGCGCTGCGCGCCTGCGGCGGCCAGCTCGAAATACTGCGGCATGAATTGACGGTTTTCATCAACGAGCATTCGCCCCAAATTGATGGTGACGAAGAAATTGACACGCAGCCCACGCTGGGCTTTCGGCGCGTCATCCAGCGTGCCATGCTGCATGTCCAGTCAGCCGGCAAGAAGGAGGTCAACGGCGCCAACGTGCTCGTCGCCATTTTTGGCGAAAAGGAATCGCACGCTGCCTATTACCTGCAAAAACAAGGCATCACGCGGCTCGACATCGTCAATTTCATTGCCCACGGCATCAGCAAAACACCGCAGGACACATCACAGAAGGAAGCGCCTGGCGCACACGGCGAAAGCGAAACATTGCCGGAAACCAGCCCGCTCGACAGTTATACGATCGACCTCAACGCCCTGGCGCTGCAAGGCCGCATCGACCCGCTGATCGGGCGGGACGCCGAGCTGGAACGCCTTATCCAGACGCTCTGCCGCCGCCGCAAGAACAACCCGTTGCTGGTTGGCGAAGCCGGCGTCGGCAAGACCGCCATTGCCGAAGGCCTGGCACGCCGTATCGTCGACGGCGAGGCGCCGGCGATACTGGCACAGGCCAGAGTCCACGCGCTGGATATGGGCGCGCTGCTGGCCGGTGCCAAGTATCGCGGCGATTTCGAGCAACGTCTCAAAGGCGTGCTCAAGCAGTTGGCCGAAATGCCCGAAGCCATTTTGTTTATTGACGAAATTCATACGCTGATCGGCGCAGGAGCGGCCTCCGGCGGCACCATGGACGCATCGAACCTGCTCAAACCGGCGTTGTCCAGCGGTTTGCTCAAATGCATCGGTGCAACGACCTATAACGAGTATCGCGGCATTTTCGAGAAAGATCATGCGTTATCGCGCCGTTTTCAGAAAATCGATGTCAGCGAACCCTCGTCGGCCGATGCGCTGGCTATTCTGAAAGGGCTGAAATCGCGTTTCGAGGCGCACCATGGCATCCGCTATTCGGCGGCAGCGCTGAGTTCGGCGGTCGATCTGTCCGTGCGCTTCATCACCGATCGCCACCTGCCCGACAAGGCTATCGATGTCATCGACGAAGCGGGCGCAGCACAGCGCATCCTGCCCAAATCGAGGCAGAAAAAAGTCATCGGCCGGCAGGATATCGAAGAGATTGTCGCCCACATCGCCCGTGTGCCATCCACACAGGTCAGCGCCGATGACCGCAATGCGCTGAAAAATCTTGACCGCGATCTCAAAGCCGTTGTTTTTGGGCAGGATGCCGCCATTGAGGCGCTGGCCAGAGCCATCAAAATGGCGCGCTCGGGACTGGGTATGCCGGACCGCCCCATCGGTAACTTTCTCTTTTCCGGGCCAACCGGTGTCGGTAAAACCGAGGTCGCCCGGCAGCTCGCCTATTGCTTGGGGGTCGACCTGCTGCGTTTCGATATGTCCGAATACATGGAGCGCCACGCCGTCTCCCGCCTCATCGGTGCGCCGCCCGGCTATGTGGGTTTCGATCAGGGCGGCCAATTGACCGAAGCCGTCACCAAAAAGCCTTATTGCGTACTGCTGCTCGACGAGATCGAAAAAGCGCATCCCGACATCTACAGCATCCTGCTCCAGGTCATGGACCACGGCACGTTGACCGACAACAATGGGCGCAAGACGGATTTTCGCAACGTCATCATCATCCTGACCACCAACGCAGGCCAGGAAGATTTGCAGAAAAGCACGATCGGTTTTACCGGCGCACGCCAGGCCGGTGACGAAATGGCCGAGATCCGGCGTATCTTCTCGCCGGAATTCCGCAACCGGCTCGATGCCATCATTCCATTCCAGCCGCTCAGTCCGGAAATTATTCTGCGCGTCGTCGATAAATTCCTGATGCAGCTGGAAGCCCAGTTGCACGAAAAGAAAGTCGAAGCCACCTTCTCGGATGCGCTCAAGGCCTATCTGGCTGATCAAGGCTTTGACCCGCAGATGGGCGCACGTCCGATGGCGCGCCTGATTCAGGACACCATTCGCGCGGCGCTGGCCGACGAGCTATTGTTCGGACGCCTGACTCATGGCGGCCGTGTCGACGTCGATATCGACGCGGATGGCAAGGTTCGGCTGCTGCTGCCAGAAACGGAAACTCCCGTCGCCGTCTGACCGGACTAAAAACACTCCGGCGCCTTTCATCATTTCGCCACGACCTACCCAGGCGTAGTAGGCGGCAGTCACTACGGCATCGGCGTTTCGTCACACCACCCGCTAGATTCGGGCCTTGAGAAATATGTCTGCGCCCGACGCCAAGGCGGTGCCTGCGGAAGTGGCGCGGTCGATATGGCCGCAAATGCGCCGGCATGGCGGCCTCCGGCCTTTAGGCGGGCGCATTTTTTACGCGCATTTTCCGGACGGCCCGGACTTAGGCCGTAAAACGGCCAATCACCTGGCCGCCAACCATCATCCAGGCCATCAGCAATGAAGTGAGTGTCACGCCCAGCCAGATATAGCCCGTTTTCAGGTAGCACCAGTGATTGATGACGATCATCGCGCAGAACTGGCTGATGATGACCGGCAACATCATCATCCAGCGGCCGCCAAATTTCGGCAATCCCAGCACATCGAAACCGGGGCCGATTTGCAGGTAATCCGGAATAAAGTGCAGGCACCAGAGCATGCACAGGCCGCCAACCGAGATCGCGATGCTGCCCAGGCTCCAGCGCAACCAGGTCACAGCAAAGCTTTTTCCGACCGGCTGCTTCATCTGCGCGGTGAGGATCAGGCCATTGATGGCGGCAAACGCGATAAAAATGAGCAGCCAGTAAGCAGGAAAAATCTGCCAGCGCGCGTTGGTCATCGGTTTGAGCAAGGGCCAGAGAAAGCGCAGCTCCTGGGCAAACAGGTTATAGATGAACAATGTCAACGCATAGAGCGTGCCAGCGAGAAGGAACGCCAGTACGACATGGCGACAGATGCCCCGCCCCTGCGCAGGCGCCGCCGTGATGCCGAGACGATCAAGCGGAATGGGCTGGCCGTGCCGCCATAAAATGAAGAACACGATACTGACCAGGGCATTGACCAGCAGCCAGGTGATGATGCCATTGCCCATTTCCAGCGGCATGAACGGCAGCACAGCGGCGATCGGCTCGTTCGCCCCGCCCCATTGGGTGAAAACAGGATAAAGCAGCATGGTCAGGGCGATATTGATCATGCCCAAGCCCAGCCAGGTCCGCCGAGGCAGCCAGGACGCACGCCCGACCGGCTGGCAGGCGGCGGCAAAGTAAGGCAATGCCAGCAGGCCGTTAGCCAGGAAGAGCATGGCCGCCAAGGCGAAGAAAAGCGCAGCCAGGCCGCAAAACTCCTTATACCAGTAAGTGTAGCCATCGATATCATTTTCCTGATCGAACGCCTGCCCGAACCAGTCGATGGCGCTCCGGTTGGTCTCGGCGGAAATCATGACGCCCAGATGGGTGCCGCTTACCAAATCGGCGCGCCGGGCGCTGCCGTCGGTAAAATTTCCGTAGGTATGGTTCCATTCCAGCGTAGCGTCCGCCGGCAAATCGAATGCCTTAAGGCGGTTGGCATTGCGGACAAGATCCTTGACCGGAAACGTTCTTTCACGATACCCCCCGATTTCTTCATACAAGCCCTGGGTCAGCAGGTAGTTGTTCAGCCCCCTCATCTCCCCGCCGTTGCTGCTCTGCCCATTGACCGCACGATGATCGGGGTTGGCCCTGGCGACACGGATGGCATTGAGCGCCCCGGTGGAGTGACCAAAAATGCCCAGACGGTTTGGATCGACGAAAGGCAGGCTTTTCAGGTACTGGTAACCATTGTTTGAACCGCTCATGTTCTTGTTTGAAGCGGGAAACCGAGTGGAATAACCATGGCCGAACTGGTCGATCGCCAGCACTACATAGCCGCGCCGCGCCAGCTCCAGCGCGCCAAAAGTGGAAGCGGCTTCTTTATCGCTCTGGTAACCATGCAAGGCAAGCAGCCCCGGCGCGGGGTGCTCGGCCGTCGCCGTCAGCGGGCGATACAACTTGGCGACCATGGGCTGCAGTTCCTCGGTCATGAATATCACGGTGTTGACGTCCACCCGGCCAAAATCGCGCTCAATGCGATTTCCCAGCCAAGACGCACATAGCGCGAGGAAGGCCAACAAAGCCGCCAGAAAATAACTGCGGCGGGAAGAGGAAATTTTCATGTCGTTTTCTCTGAAAAAGATCGGCGACCCCGGTCCAGCTCAGTCTGCCCCGGTCAATTGGCCCGCCCGGCAACAACGCTCACTTGCGCGCTACCGGCGCCGGCAACGCGCAGCGGCGAGGCAACACGGCACTGCAGGTAACGAATGCTTTACACATTGATATTTTGCCGGAGCGCATTTCATGGACACCTACCCTCCTGCCGCAATTTTGCCCCTGTTTTTCAAAAATTTCTGACGTCTTTTCTGACGTACCGAGGCTGGGAAGCCCGTATTACACGAGCTTCCCAGCCTCGACCGCCATGATTCATTCGGCAATCTGCCTGTTCATATGTAACACGTAAGCCATGACCAAGGCCAGAATAACCAGCGGCAGCAGCGGATCGATCAGTTTGCCGCCTTGACCGAAAACGAAGTTGGCCAAAGCGACACACGCGCCGCCGATGCCCCAGGCGATAGTCGTCGGAACCGACCAGACAATCATCTGCTTTTTCACTTCGGCAATGCCCATCATCCGGTTAACCACCCAAAACAGGCTGTCGTTGAAATACCCGCAGAACAGCGACCCCATGGTCGCGGCATTAGCAGCCATCAGCATGTTGATCCCCTCGATTTCGGAGAGAATCGGCATCGAGATGGACGCGCCGGCGATCATCGCCACCGTCCCCGACCCCTGGATGAAACGCATCAGGGTGGCGACGATAAAAGGAATCATGATTGGCGAAAACGGCAGATGCTGGGCGATCTGTTCCGCCAGCTGCTTGCCCGCCCCGCTGTCGCGCAGAATGGCGCCAAGTGCACCGCCGGCTCCCGTGACCAGCAGGATGATACCGGCGCTGGTCACCCCTTCTTCCAGACGCATGGCCGTATCGTGGGCGCTGGCGCGCGGCATCAGGGTATACACGGCAACCAGCACGCTCAGGGCAAGCGCAACGACCGGATGGCCGACAAAAGCAATGGTCTGGTAGCACGCACCCGTTTTGAACAGCTTGAGGGCATCGCCACCTTCAATAAAATAGCCGGCGCCCATGTCGACAATCGCTTTGATGAAAATCAGCGCAATCGGCAAAACAATCGGCAGCATGGACAGAAACAGGCTGGGCAGCGGTTTGCCTTGCGGCATCTCCGTGTCGTCTGCGGACGGCTCAGGCATGGCCGCTTCGCCAAAAGCCTCCGCGTTGAAGTCCGGGTAACGTCTGTCCAGCCATTGCGCATAGAGCACCATGCCGATGACGCAAGGCACGGCGAAAATCATGCCGGAAAGCAGCATGGCGCCAAGATCGACCCCGAAAATCCCGGCCACACCCAGCGGCCCCGGCGTCGGCGGCACGGTGTGGTGGGTAACGACCAGGCCGCCCGCCAACGCGACGCCCAGCGTCAGCAGCGAGCGTTTGCTGCTTTTCGCCAGCGCCTTGGCAACGGGATAGAGCACGACGAAGGCGGAATCGACAAAAATCGGGATGCTGACAATATAGCCGGTGATCGCCAGCGCCCATTCTTCCTTTTTCTTGCCGAGGAAGCGGATGAAGCTGTAGGCCATCTGCTCGGCAGCCCCAGAAACTTCGAGGATCCGCCCCATCATGACACCCAGGCCAATGACGATCCCGATGCTGCCCAGCGTGTTGCCAAAGCCCTTGGTAATCGCATTGACGGTATCGGTCGCGCTCAGGCCGCCCAGCATACCGGCGATGGCGGAAGCGATCAGCATGGCGATGAACGCGTGCACCCGCGTGCGCAAGACCAGATAGATCAGGACAAAAACCGCGATGATCAAACCGACGATCGGCATCGGCAGGCCAAACAGCGTATTTGCGGTGTCTGTTTCCATATCAGGCTCCTCAGTCAGGTTGTACGTCAGAAGACGGTTTGCCGGCTGGCGGCGGAACAGGCCGATCGGCACAGCGACCAGCCGCCGGTGCGGCCTGCAAGCCACAGCGGCGTTTTCTCATTACTTGTGCATCGTCGATCTGGGTGTCATTTCTCCCGATAGGCCGCAAGCCAGCCCAGCCCGTCTTCGGTCTTACCGCGCGGGTTGTATTCGCAGCCGATGTAGCCCGCGTAGCCGAGTTCGTCGAGCAGGGCGAAGATGTAGGGGTAGTTCACTTCGCCTTCGTCGGGTTCGTGGCGGTCGGGGACGGAGGCGATCTGGATGTGGCCGATGCGCGCAAACATCGCTTTGGTCATCGCGCTCAACTGCCCGTCAACGTTCTGCGCGTGGTAGTAGTCGAACTGGATCCGCACGTTGTCGCGGTCGATGGCTTCGACGGCGGCGAGCGTGTCGTACTGGCTTTTCAGCAGGTAATTCGGTTTGACCTGCGGGCTGAGGGCTTCCAGCACGATGTGGATGCCGTGCGGGCGGAAGCGTTCGCTGGCGTAGCGCACGTTGTCGATGTAGGTGGTGAGATAGGCGTTGCGGTCAGCGCCGGCGGGGACGACGCCCGCCATGATGTGCACGGTCGGGCATTCCAGGGCGATGGCGTATTCCAGCGCCTGGTCGATGTCGCGCCGTGCCTCGTTTTCGCGCCCCGGCAGGGCAGTCAGCCCCCATTCGCCGTTTTTGGTATCGCCCGCCGCGCTGTTAAAGAGCACCTGCTTTAAGCCGTGCTTGTCCAGCAGCGCTTTCAGCTCGGCGGCGGGATAGTCGTAGGGCCACAGGTATTCGACGTAGCGGAAGCCCGCGTCCGCCGCCGCCTTGAAGCGTTCGAGGAAGGGGCGGTCGGCAAACATCATGGTCAGGTTGGCAGCAAATTTGGGCATGGTTATTTCCCCCGGTTTTTCAGATCGTTAACTTCGTCATCCGTCAGATAGCGGATGTTTTCGCCGCGCAGGATGAAATGCAGTCTGGCGGTTTCTTCCAGTTCTTCGGTGTTATCCACCGCATCGGTGAGGTCGCTGCCCGTGACCACCACGCCGTGATTGGCGAGCAGGAAGGCGCGGCCCGTGAGCGCCCGCGCTTCCAGCTCGCGCGCGATGTCGGGGTGGCCGGGGCGGTAATAAGGGATAACCGGCAGCGCGCCGACGCGCATGACGTAATACGGCGTGAACGCTTTGAGCGCGTTCGCAGGATCCAGCCCTTGCAGGCAGGACAGCGCGGTGAGGTAGGTGGAATGCAGGTGGACGATGGCGTTGCAGGCGGGATTTTTGCGGTACAGCGCGAGGTGGAAGACGGATTCTTTACTCGGCTTGTCGCCGGCGAGCAGATTGCCGTCGCCATCCAGCACCGACAGCCGTTCCGCCGTCAGCCGCCCCAGCGAGGAACCGGTGGGGGTGACGAGGAAACGCCCGCCGTCTAGGCGGCAGGACAGGTTGCCCGCCCCGCCGACGCTGTAACCCCGGTTAAACAGCGACGCCGCCAGCGCCACCATCTGGTTTTTTTGCTCAAGTTCGGTCATGCGAACATCCCTTGCGCGTAAGCGAAGAAATCCTCAGTGCCGAAGTTGCCGGATTTCAGCGCGAGATAGACTTCGCCATCGAGCACGCGCAGCCACGGCACGCCGGGGGCAATCTGCTTGCCGATGTGGAAGCCGTCCACGCCGAGACGCTGCACGACGATGCTGGACGTTTCCCCGCCCGCGCAGATGAAATTGACCACGCCCTGCGCGCGCAGCTTTTCCGCGACGGCGGCAAACACCTGCTCAATGGCATGGCTGGATTTCTCCATGCCGAAGCGTTGCTGAATAGCCTTGAGTTCATCCGGCGGCACGGTGGCGTAGAGCAGCGGCGCGTGTTTATCGTCCAAATGGCTGACGACCCAGGCGGCGAGTTCGGCGGCATAGTCCGCGCCCCGCTCGATGCAGGCCTGCGCCTCGACGAAGCGGTGCGGCGCGACGGCCTTATAGGTGGCGACCTGCTTGTTGGTCATCACCGAACACGAGCCAGAAAGCACCACCGTCGCGCCCTTTTTCGGCACAAAGGCGTTGTCGCCCTTCTTGCCGCCGGAAAGCAGCGCCGCCAGATACGCGCCCAGCCCCGAACCGCCGGTAACCAGACGCAAATCGCGGCAGGCTTCGGCCAGCACCGCCAGTTGCGCATTATCAACACTGTCGGCGACCGCATAGCGGTAGCCGTCTGCGCGCAGACGGGCGAAGCAGTCCCTGACGTGCGCCGCGCCCTGCACCATGTCTGGATAGGCGACCAGTCCCGTCTTGCCGCGCGCCTGCACGTCCATCAGGCGCGGCAGACTGGCGTCGCGCATCGGCGTAATCGGGTGATTCTGCATCCCCGATTCATTAAGCAGCACCTGGCCGACGAACAGATAACCGTTGAAAATCGTCCGCCCGTTGACCGGCAGCGCGGGGGAAATCACCGTGAAATCCTCGCCCAGCGCATCGAGCAGCGCATCCGTTACCGGGCCGATATTGCCGGCAGCGGTGCTGTCAAACGTCGAACAATACTTGAAGAAAAACTGCTGGCAGCCCGCCGCTTGCAGCCACTGCAACGCCGAGAGCGACTGCGCTATCGCCTCTTGCGCGGCAATCGAGCGCGATTTCAGGCTGATCACTACCGCATCGACGCCGTCCGGCAGGGCGCGCGCCGGAATACCGTTCATCTGCACTGTGCGCAGACCGTTCTCCGTCAAAAAACTGGCGATGTCGCTCGCGCCGGTGAAATCGTCGGCAATTACCCCTAACTGCAACATCTCAGCCCCCTTTTTTCGGCAAGTCGATGCCGCTGAAAATCTTGATTACCGCGCTGTCGTCTTCCTTGCCATGCCCGGCATTGCTCGCTTCGGTGAACATATTGAATGCCGTGGATGCGAGCGGCAGCGGGAAACGCAGCGCCTTGCCCGTATCCGTCACTAGGCCCAAATCCTTGACGAAAATATCGACCATCGACAGCGGCGTGTAGTCGCCATCGACAATGTGCTTCATGCGATTTTCGAACATCCACGAATTGCCGGCGGCGTGCGTGACCACGTCGTACATCAAATCGAGCGGAATCCCGGCCTTGGCGGCCAGCGCCATCGCCTCCGCTCCGGCGGCAATATGCACCCCGGCGAGCAGTTGGTGAATGATCTTGACCGTCGCGCCCTGACCGATGTCCTTGCCGCAGCGGTACACCTTGCCCGCGACCGCATCCAGCACCGGCTGCAACTTGGCGAACACGGCGTCATCACCGGCCGCCATCACCGTCATCTCGCCCGCTGCCGCCTTCGCCGCACCGCCGGAAACCGGCGCATCCAGCATCAGCAGGCCACGCGCGGCGAGCGCCTCGCCAAAACGGCGGGCATCCTGCGCGGCAATCGTCGAAGAAACCATCACCGCTGCGCCGGGCTTGAGCTTGTCAGCGAGCTTGCTTTCGCCGAAAAGCACAACGTCCACCTGCGCGGCATTGACCACGAGCAGCAGCACTGCATCGAGCTTGTCGGCAAAACCATCCGCCGATGCCGCGACCGCTTTCGCACCGGCGGCTTGCAAAACGTCGCGCGCCTGCGCAGACAAATCCACGCCATACGTATCGAGACCGGCGCGCGCGCAGGACTGCGCCGCCCCCATACCCATCGCACCCAAACCAATGACCGCTACTGAATACGCCATGACGGACTCCTCATCGTATCTTCGTATCTGCATGGATATCAGGTGTTTGTTTCGGCAGACGGCTTCGCCCGGACACGCTTAATCCTGCGGAAACCGAACAAACTCCAGATAACAGAATAGTGCCATCCGACCGGAAAACAAAGTGAATTTCGTCAGTCCGATTGAGTGTCGGCAGAACATTCCGTCAAAAAAAAGAAAACTCATCATGGCGCCCAATCGGGGGCATCAGCGAAGCCGGAGAACCACGCAACGCGGCGTTCCCATGCCGAACAGCCTGGCACATTCCTCAATAAACCGGCCGGGGCGACCTGCACGCCAGCCTGTTTATCTCCTCATGCCATCATTTCACCATTTTATATAAATGAGAAAACCGGCCAAAAATTCAAAGTCTTTTATATTGCCCGTCTGAATGTGGTTAACCACATTGCCAAGACGGGCGCTGCGATTTACCCTACGGCCTGAATTTCAGGTGCCTCGCCCCCTGTTCTGTGGGGAAGGTGAAACGGGAAACCGGTGGTCTTGTCGAGACAGCCTTTGACAAGCATTCCGGTGCAGCCCCCCGCTGCTGTAGGCCTGACGAATCCGGCAACAGTGCCACTGTGCAAAGCATTGCATGGGAAGGCGCCGGAAGAGGATGAAGGCAAGCCAGAAGACCGGCCTGGGATGAACGAACTGCCAACCTCGGGGTGAGGGGTGAGGTTTCGTTGATTAGCTGCCGGTTTTTCCGATACCGTTCAGAAACGCCAATTACAACGATTGCGGTCTGTACAGACTCGCACAAAAATGTGCATTCGTACGGTTTTTGTAGTTTTACGGATTCCCGGTAGTTGATCTCACGACCTGATTCCCCTTTTCACGAATTCATGCATCGTATTCGAGAAAGGTGAATCATGACGCTGATGGAAAATCTCTTCCAGATGACTGGAAACGCGACCAACCGAACTTTACCCTTTCGGCCCTTTGCCGACGCAGGTCTCCAGTGCGCACGCACTGGTATGGCTTATCTCTGTTATACCGGCTGTCTTCACGCGCAGAATGCACGCCGCGCGGATGGCTTGCGCCATCGCGCCGGCACGCGTACTGCGCGTACTGCGGATAGTCGGGATGGCGGCGGCAATTGGGGAAAGCCGCCAGGCTCATCCGTTCGTTTCCAGATTTCTGATGTCGGCATACGCACCTGCGTAGCGCCGACATCGTCAGTCAATGTCGCCAAGGCCTCTGCAACGCTTTCACTGGACATGACCGCCGAGGAGGCTGCGGCGACGCCATTTTACGCCAACTTCACACAACAGGCGCGGGTTATGGAGACATATCCCGGCAACACTACAGGAGCCGAAAGTTATGAGTGACCAACAAACAACGGTCGACATCACGAAAATCGATGCCGAGCGCGGGTTTTTCGATGAATTCAAGAAGCCCAGCAAGGAGGAGTGGAAAGAGGAGGCTACCGCCGCCTTGAAAGGCGCGCCCTTCGACAAGGTCATGTATACCAAGACCTACGAGGGATTGACGATCGAGCCGATCTACATGGCCGAAGATATTGAAGGCTTGCCGCACCTAAAATCCAAGCCGGGCTTCCAGCCATTCGTGCGCAGTACGCGCCCGAACGGGTACATCAAGGCGCCGTGGAAAATCAATCAGGAACTCACGCTCGCCTTCCCGCAAACGTTCAATGAGGAAGCGCGCTTTGATATCGCCCGCGGACAGACCGGCCTCAACATCGTGCTCGACCATCCGACGCGCAGCGGGCAAAGCCCCGCCAACGCTTCTGAAGAGGACGTCGGCCGCGATGGCGTTTCGCTGGAAACCCTGCACGATGTTTCGACGATTTTTCAGGGCATCGATCTGAAAACAGTCCCCGTGCAGTGCTTCACGGGCGCTATTTCACTACCCATGCTAGCTATGCTGTCGGTTGCCATGCAGGACAACGAAGCGGGCGTCAATCATCTGCACTGGGTCGACGGCTGTGTCGGCAGCGACCCGCTGGCCGTACTGGCGACCGAAGGCAAACTGCCGGTTTCGCTCAAGATGGCTTACGACAGCATGCATCAAGCGACAGCGTGGGCAGCCAAAAAAGCGCCGAAGCTGCAAACGATCTTCGTGCAGGGGCATCCCTATCACAATGCCGGCGCAGCCTCGACGGAAGAAGTCGCTTTCGCGCTCGCCACGGCGGCCGAGTATTTGCGTGAAATGATTCAAAGAGGCCTGTCTATCGACCAGGTCGCCCCGCGCATTCGCTTCGGCTTCTCGCTTGGCTCGATCTTCTTCATGGAAATTGCCAAACTGCGCGCGGCACGCATCCTGTGGGCGCAGATCGTCGCCGCCTTCGGCGGTAATGAAGACGCACAGAAAATGACGATTCACGGACGCACCTCGGCATATAACAAGACGGTCTTCGACCCCTACGTCAATATGCTGCGCGTCACCAGTGAAGGCTTCTCCGGCGCAGTGGGCGGCGTAGACAGCATGCATCTGTCACCGTTCGACGAACCGATTCGCACGCCGGATCGTTTCTCACGCCGCATCGCGCGCAACGTACAGGTCATGCTCCAGGAAGAATCGCGCTTCACCATGCCGATTGACCTGGGCGGCGGCGCCTACTCCATCGAAAAGCTGACGCATGAATTCGGTCAGTCTGCCTGGAAAATTTTCCAGGAAATCGAAAAGAATGGCGGCATGTCCGCCGCAATCATGGCCGGCCTGCCGCAGAAAATGGCCGCAGCCACTGCAGCAAAACGCGCCAAGGCTGTCGAAACACGCAGCGATGTCATTCTCGGCACCAATATGTACGCCAACCTGGTCGAGAAGAAAATCGAAGTGCCGCTCGTTGATCGGAAAGCGCTCAAGCAAACGCGCGTCGATGACGTTGCGCAGCACGCCCACATCAATCAGGACTACACGCTGGGATTCGATCTCACCAATATCGAGAAAGGCTTTTCCAGCCCGGTCGGCGCGTCCGTCGAACTGGCTATCGACGCGGTGGATAAAGGCGCAACGCTGAGCCAGCTCTTTGAAGTGCTGAGCAGCTTCGACAGTGAACGTCCGACTGCCGAACCGCTCAAAATTTCCCGTCTGGCAGAAGCGTTCGAGCATCTGCGCCAGGATGTCGAAACCCGGTTTGCCGAAAAAGGCGAAAAACTCCGTCTCTTCCTTGCCAACATGGGGCCTATTCCCCAGCACAAGCCGCGCGCGGACTTCGCCCGCGGATTTTTCGAAGTCGCCGGCTTCGAGGTCATCGGCAACGAAGGCTTCGCCACGGCGGAAGAAGCGGCGGACGCAGCGCTGGCTTCCGGCGCGCCGGTCGTCGTCATTTGCTCGACCGACGCCACCTATCCCGATTACGTGCCGACGATTGCGCAGCGGATCAAAGCGGCCAAGCCGGACATCACGGTCATCGTCGCCGGCAAGCAGCCGGCCGAAGTCACCGAGACGTTCAACGCGGCCGGCGTGGACGATTACATCCACGTTCGCGCCAACTGCTACGAAATCAACAAAAAACTGCAAGAAAAGTACATGGGGTAAATCACGATGAGCACATTCCCGAATTTCACCAAAATGGATTACCAGCCGAAGGTCGCCAAGGTCGATGAAAAGACCTGGAGGAAAGCACTGGAGGCGCGTATCGACCAGGACCCGGTCTGGATGACCAACGAACAGATTCCGGTCAAGTCGCTATATACCGAGGCCGACATCAAGGGCATCGAACACCTCGGCTTTCTGGCAGGCCTGGCGCCCAACCTGCGCGGCCCGTACCCGACGATGTATGTCCAGCGTCCCTGGACGATCCGCCAGTACGCCGGCTTTTCGACTGCCGAAGAAAGTAATGCCTTCTACCGCCGTAATCTGGCGATGGGGCAAAAAGGTCTGTCGGTCGCCTTCGACCTGGCGACGCACCGCGGCTACGACTCCGATCACCCGCGCGTCGTCGGCGACGTGGGCAAGGCTGGCGTGGCGGTCGATTCGATTCTTGATGCCGAAATTCTTTTCTCCGGCATTCCGCTGCACGAAATGTCAGTCTCGATGACGATGAACGGCGCGGTGCTGCCGGTACTGGCCTTCTACATCGTCGCCGGTCTCGAACAGGGCGCCCGCCTCGATCAACTGGCCGGCACCATCCAGAATGACATTCTCAAAGAGTTCATGGTGCGCAATACCTACATTTACGAACCTAAGGGTTCGATGCGCATCATCGGCGACATCTTCGAATACACCTCGAAGTACATGCCCAAGTTCAACAGCATCAGTATTTCCGGCTACCACATGCAGGAAGCCGGCGCGACAGCGGACATCGAGCTGGCCTACACCATCGCCGACGGCCTCGAATACGTACGCACCGGCATCGCCGCCGGCATCGACGTGGACAAGTTCGCACCGCGCCTTTCGTTCTTCTGGGCTGAAGGCATGAACTACTTCATGGAAGTTTCCAAACTGCGCGCCGGCCGCCTGCTGTGGGCCAAGCTGCTCAAGCAGTTTAACCCGAAGAACCCGAAATCACTGGCGCTGCGCACCCACTCGCAAACGTCGGGCTGGAGCCTCACCGAGCAGGATCCGTTCAACAACGTCGCGCGCACCTGCATTGAGGCGATGGCCGCCACGCTCGGCCACACGCAGTCGCTGCATACCAACGCGCTGGACGAAGCCATCGCCCTGCCGACCGACTTTTCCGCCCGCATCGCGCGCAACACGCAGATTTATCTGCAAAGCGAAACCGGCATTTGCAAGACGATCGACCCGTGGGGCGGTTCGTACTACGTCGAGTGGCTGACCGATCAGTTACGCAAACGGGCCTGGGGACACATCGTCGAAGTCGAACGCCTCGGCGGCATGGCCAAGGCCATCGAAACCGGCTTGCCGAAGATGCGTATCGAGGAAGCGGCAGCGCGGCGTCAGGCGCGCATCGACTCGCGCGCCGAGCCGATCATCGGTGTCAATAAATACCGTCTCGAACACGAGGACCCGATCGACATCCTCTCCATCGACAACACCGCCGTGCGCGCTGCGCAGATCGAGCGGCTCAAGAAACTGCGCGACAACCGTGACAACGCCCGCGTCAAACAGATTCTGGAAGCCATTACGCGTGCTGCAGAATCGCGCGAAAACGGCAACCTGCTCGAACTGTCGGTGGAAGCGGCCAAGGCGCGCGCCAGCCTGGGTGAAATCTCCGATGCCATCGAAAAGGTCTTCCCGCGTCACAAGGCGGTCATTCGCTCCATCTCGGGCGTCTATAGTTCAGAGTACGCGGAAAACTCCGACCTGAAGGAAGTGCAGAATATGTGCGCCGAATTCGAGAAGAAGCACGGTCGCCGGCCGCGTATGCTGGTCGCTAAAATCGGCCAGGACGGCCACGACCGGGGCGCCAAGGTCATTGCCACCGCTTTCTCCGACCTGGGCTTCGACGTGGACGTCAGCCCGTTGTTCATGACGCCGGAAGAAGCCGCCGACATGGCGGTGGAAAACGACGTACATGTCGTCGGCTTCAGTTCGCTGGCGGCCGGCCACAATACCCTGCTGCCGCAGCTCGTGCAGGAACTGAAAAAACGCGGCCGGGGCGATATTCTCGCCTGTATCGGCGGCGTCATTCCGGCTCAGGACTATGACTTCCTCTACAAGAACGGCGCAGCGCTGATCTTCGGACCCGGCACCGTCATTCCTGTCGCAGCGAAGAAAGTTCTCGAAAAGCTCAACGAGCAGCTCGGCTGACGTTCGTTACGTATCCTGCCGGCGCCGGCTACGCTGGCGTCGGCGGGATACGCTAAAGCCGGTTAAACGCGACGGAAAACCTGGGAGAAACATCAGATCTCTTGATCCCTTAATCCATTTTCCGGGTAGCCGCCGGTTTTCTGACAATGGGTCTCCAGACTTTCTCCTCAGGTTGCCGCCGATTTTTGCTGTCTTGCTGGCGGCAACCCTTTTTTACTATCAAGGCGCGGATTGATGAGTGACGAAAAACTGATACGTCCGGAATGGTTCCCGGAAGACGACGAGCACCACAAGGGGTTCACAACCAACGTGATGTCCGGCATCGAAAGCCGGCATGACGGCATGCCAGGCAATTACGCACAGAACACCCAGAATGCCGCCTACAAGCCGGTGGCGCGCAAGCACGAGCTTTCCATCGATGAGTACGTTGACGGCGTGCTCTCCGGCGACCGCGCCATTCTGGCGCGCGCCATCACGCTGGTCGAAAGCAACGCCGACCGGCATCAGGAAATGGCACAGGAAATGCTGTCGCGCCTGCTGCCGCACGCCGGCCAGACGATTCGCGTCGGCATCACCGGCGTTCCCGGCGCCGGCAAAAGCTCGCTGATTGAGACGCTCGGGCTGCAACTGTGCGATATGGGACATCGCCCCGCCGTGCTCGCCGTCGATCCGAGCAGCAGCGTCACCGGCGGCAGCATCCTCGGCGACAAAACGCGCATGGAAAAACTCTCGCGCGACAAACGCGCCTATATCCGCCCCTCGCCCAGCGGCGGCGTCCTCGGCGGCGTCGCGCGTAAAACGCGAGAAACGATGATCGTCTGCGAAGCAGCCGGTTTCGACGTCCTTCTGGTCGAAACCGTCGGCGTCGGACAAAGCGAAATCACCGTGCGTTCGATGGTCGATATGTTTCTACTTGTTCAGATTGCCGGCGCCGGCGATGAACTGCAAGGCATCAAAAAAGGCGTCATGGAGCGCTGCGATTTGATTCTCGTCAACAAGGCCGACGGCGATAACAAGCTGCGCGCCGAGGCCGCGCGCGCCGACTACGAACGCATTATCCATTTCCTCCAGCCGTCGACCGAAGGCTGGAAGACAAGGGCGCTGGCCTGCTCGGCCTACACGGGCGACAACGTGCCGGAAGTCTGGAAAGCGATCGAAGAATTCCGCCAGACGACGGAAGCTTCCGGCGTGCTGATGCGTCGCCGCCAGCAGCAGAACATTGACTGGGTGCATAACCTCGTTTCCGAACACCTCAAGCGCACGTTCTACGGCCACCCCAACATCCGTATCAACTTGCCGGCCATCGAGGAGAAAATCCGCGCCGGCGAACTTTCCTCGACGCAGGCGGCATTGATGCTGCTCGATCTGTTCGAGCAGCAAAACGTCGTCAGTCTGACTTAACAGGCGCTTGGAGCTGGAAGGAGCCCGGAAGCGTGATGCCGCATGTTTATTGGGATCACAGGACAAATGCCTGGTCAGCCTGCTGTTCGCGGGTCACGGATGCCAGCGCATGCGCGGTTTTCGGGATTCCAGCACAATTTCCACACGGCGGACGGCGGCTGTGCCGTCCGCCGATATGTTTCATTACCCGCTTCGTTGCCATTGCCGTGCGGTTTTTCTCACGCTCCCGGCAACATCCGGACACCTTGCATATGGCACATGCCGCGGCGCGCCGTAAAAAACATCACCTGACCTATTTACATTCTTAGAGAAAGCCGGAATTTGCTATCGCCAAGCGATTGCGTGACCGCATATACGGCAAGGCAAACAAGGCCATCCTGGATGTAAAGATTGGGCTAAAAAACAAATAAAACCCAATACAGCCCCGGCAATAACAGGTCGGGGTCGGAACGCCGCTCAACGCGGCCAAAAAACGGCGCCGTCGCCGATGAATTCCGACAATTCGGAAACGGAATGGCCCTCAATCCCTATTTCAAGGAGGAAACATCATGGGGCATTTATTACGTTCCGTTGACGGTTTGCGAATTCGGCATCCCTCAATTCCAGGCGGCTTGTCGGGCAACACGCAGGCGCACATGCCCTGTCCGTTGCGCACAATGCCGCTCGCCGGCGCACTATTTGCCGCACTGGCGGGCGCGGCGCTCGCCACCTCCGCCAATGCACAGGAAACCGTGCTCGGCACCGTCGACGTGCGCAGCACGCGCGATACCGCCACGCTTCACCTCGACCAGCCGACACAAAGCGGCAGCCGCACCGGCGTCACGGCAAAAGAACTGCCCGCCAGCATGGCAATCATCGACAGCGAAACGATACGCGAGCGCGGCGATACCCAGATGCGGGATACGCTCAGCCGGACAGTCGGCCTGACCGACACCGGCCGCCTGTCGTTTTCAAGCCGCGGCTTTACCGGGGAGACCTCGGTTGGTATCGCCGACGACGGCATACGCGTCACGCCAGGCGCTCAGACCTACCCAGGCAACACTTGGGGCTATGAGCGTTTCGATATTTCCCGCGGTTCGGCCTCTGTCGTCTATGGCACGGGAACGGTCGGCGCGATGATCAACGCCATCCGCAAAGAGCCGAGCCGGACACGCAGCTACGAATTGATGGCGGGACTGGGTACCGATGGCCACAAACAGATCGGCGTCGGCGGCGCCGGGCCGATTGGAGAAATCGCCAGCTACCGGATCGACGTCTACGGACACAATGACAGGGGCTTCCGCGAGCTGGGCAATTCGCGCGGCGGCAAGCTGATGAGCCGGCTGCGGCTGCAGCCAAACTCCGACCTGCGTATCGACCTGACCGCCGACTACAGCCTCGAACATCCCGAGCGCTACTGGGGCACCCCCTATGGGCCTGACGGCCAGGTACCCAGGGCATTGCGCAAAAAGAATTACAACATCAACGACGCGCAAATGCGTTACGAGGACACGCGGCTGCGCGCCAAGGTCGACTGGCAGGTCAACGACTGGCTGGGGCTGAGCAACGAAGTCTATTTTCTCGAATCGGATCGCCTCTGGAAAAACGTAGAAAACTACAAGCTCGACCTGAGGACCGA
This sequence comes from uncultured Propionivibrio sp., assembly GCA_937923255.1. Lineage (GTDB taxonomy): Bacteria > Pseudomonadota > Gammaproteobacteria > Burkholderiales > Rhodocyclaceae > Propionivibrio > Propionivibrio hellwigii. The sequence continues at coordinate 36,511 of CALAIL010000040.1, forward strand.
TACCGTGACGCGGACAAGTTACGTCTATGCCCATCACGACCACGATCAGCGTGGCAACCGCCTGGAAGCGAGGATCAACACGGCCGGCCATCGCGCCGTCCTCGGCTGGGAAATGACCAAGGTCGATTTTCGCCATACGAACAGTTCGCCCTATGGCGGTTCCTCGATCGTTTCAGCCAGTAATCCGGATCACGGCGTCTGGAACAGCCCCGATCCAATCCGCCCTGTTTTCGACACCAGTACGGATATCGACTCTGTCTATACCGAAGACGCCTGGCAGATCAACGATCGCTGGCTGCTGATGGCCGGCATCCGCCGGGACTTCATCCGCATTTTGCGTCATGAACTGGCTACGGGTGGCGATTTCCCGCATTCGCTCAATGGCACCGCCTGGCGGCTCGGTCTCACCCACCATCTGACGCGCGACACCAGTCTTTATGGTCAGGTGAGCGTCGGCCACGACCCGACCACGACCCTGTCTTATATGGGCAGGACAAAATATCGCCTGACCACGGGGCGGCAGGCCGAAGTCGGCCTCAAGCAGACGTTGGACGGCGGCCTCGGCGAATGGACGGCGGCACTCTACCGCATCGAGAAGGACGACATCATCACGCGCGACCCGAACAATTCGGCGCTCTCCGTCCAGGGCGGTAGTATTCATTCGCAGGGGGTCGAGCTGTCGGCAAGTATCTCGCCAACCAGAAACTGGCGCTTCGACGGCAACTACACCTACCTCGTCGCGGAATATGATGAGCTGAACGAAGCCGTCGGCGGCCGCAGCGTTTCACGCGCGGGCAATACGCCATCCAACGTGCCACAGCATGTCGCCAATCTATGGGGCCACTATCGCTTTGGGCAATGGCAGGCCTCGCTTGGCCTGCGTCACGTCGGCAAGCGCTATAGCGACAACGCCAATACCCTCAAGCTGAAACCCTATACCGTCGCCGACGCCAGCCTGGCCTGGCATTACGACAGCAGAACCACGTTCCGCCTGCTCGCCCGCAATTTGGCCGACAAGATGTATGTAAAAACCGGATCCGGAATCCGAGGCTCGTTGGGAAGCCCGCGCCGCTTTGATCTGATCGCCGAAATGAAGTTTTAAAAAATGTTCAAAACACCGGCCGCATTGCTGCGCATCCTCCATCTCTTCCATCGTTGGTCGGGCATCGTACTGGGCGCCTTGGTATTGGCCTGGTTCGTTTCCGGAATCATCATGGTATTCGTGGCTCGCCCGCGCTGGAGCGAGGAGGAGCGGCTGGCGGCGCTGCCTTTGCTGACGGCCGACCTCACGCAGACGGCGCACGCTGCATGGCAGCCGCCCTGGGAGGCCTGGCGCGCGCTTGGGCGGGATGACCTGCCCGAAAGCGTGCGCCTGCATCGGATCGGCGAACGCAGTGTATACCGTTTCCAGACCCGCGACCCCGCCTTGCTGACGGTCGATGCCGCGGACGGACGGCGCCTGACGGCGGAAGACTTCACCGCCGAAGCCGCCATCCGTCGTGCGCTTGAAGCCAGTGCCGCAAAAACCGGTCGCCATGCAGACGCCTCCAATGCAGCCGGTCTCGGCAGCCCGGCGCCCGCCGTTACGCTCATCGCGCGCGATCAATGGACGGTCACGGCGCGCTTTGATCCGTTGCGTCCGTTTTACCGCGTCGAGCTCAATGATGCCGACGGCCAGACCTTCTACGTATCAAGGCAAACCGGCGAAGTCGTTCTCGACATGACACGCGCCGAACGCCTTTGGAACTGGTTCGGCACGACCGTCCATTGGATTTACATCACCCCGCTGCGCGCCGCGCCGAAAGTCTGGCGGCAAGTCGTCATCTGGCTGAGCTTCGCTGCCCTGCTGATGGCGATTTCCGGCCTTTGGCTGGGCATCCAGCGCCTGCGCATCAGACAACCTTATCCGGGCAGGCGCTTTTCGCCCTATCGTGACGGCTGGAAACTCTGGCACCACTGGCTGGGGCTGGCCGGCAGCGTTTTCCTGATCGCCTGGTTGTTCAGCGGCTGGATTTCGATGGCGCCATTGGGCCTGCTTCGGGGCGGACAACTATCCATTGAGGAAAGGCAGTGGCTGACTGGCGGCGCGCTCGATGCCGAGCTTTTGCAACATGCCCCACCGCATGAATTGCCCGCAGATGTGCGGGAAATCCGCTGGCTGCGTTTTGCCGGTCAACCGCTCATCCTGCTGCAAAGCACGGAAACATCGCGCCTGGTCGCCCCCGGCACAGACAAACCACCATTTGCCAGGCTTTCACTGGAAGAAATTGCCAAGCGCGCGGCCGGCTTATTGCCGGATGCCCGCATCCACACGGCCGAATGGCTGGAGAAACCAGACAGCGAATACTACCCGCGCCGGCATCGGGCGCTCACACTACCTGTCGTGCGCATCCGTTTTGATGATGCCAACGGGACGGCCTACTACATCAATCCGGCCAACGGCAGCGTCGTGCGCAAGATCGACGATAACAGTCGGCGCTACCGCTGGCTATTCAGCGCCTTGCACCGCTTCGATTTTCCACCACTCGACTTCTGGGAAAACGGGCGCATCGCCCTCATTCTCGTCACCTCGGCGATCGGCATCGCACTTTGCATCGGCGCAGGCGTGCTGGCCTGGAAACGTTTCCGGCGATGATCCTGCGCTGCAAAACAGGCGAACACAGCATTCAATTGATTTCACAATTTTTACCAACCAGCAGGGAGAATTCAGCATGCAACGCATACCGAAACACCACCGCATTTTCACCAGGCACCTGCCAGTGAGCACCCTCACCGTGTCACTGGCACTTGCCTATTTTCCCGCCCAAGCGGCCGAAGAGAGCGAAATTACGCTTGGCGACGTTGTCGTCACGGCCACCGGCAAACCCGAACAGCGCGCGCAGATCGCCGGCACGGTGCAGGTCATCGACGCTCGCCGCATTGAGGAATCTTCCGCCCGTTCGGTAACCGAACTGCTGGCCGAAAACGCCGTCGGCTTCTTCAGTCAGTGGACGCCAGCGCAGACCTCGATCAATATCCGCGGCGGCGCTTCCGACGGGCAAGGGAAAGACTTTCGCAGCCAGGTGCTGGTGCTCGTCAATGGCCGCCGCGCCGGCACCGCCAATCTTTCCAAGCTCTCGCCCTCGGATGTCGAGCGCGTCGAAATCGTGCGCGGCCCCTCGTCCGTTGTCTATGGCAGCCAGAATATCGGCGGCATCATCAACATCATCATGAAGAACGGGCGCACGGCGCCAGGCACGCTGCTCGAAGCCTCAGCCGGCTCCTGGGGGCTGTGGCAAGGGCGCGCACAGACCGGCGGACAAAGCGGCGCGTTCGACTGGTACGCCGGCGTCACGGCTGGCGCGAGCGGCAATTATCACTCCGGCTCCGGCGGTAGCAAGCTGGCCAATACCGACTGGGATCGCCACGGCGTGGCTGCTGGGCTGGGCTGGCAGGTCAACGATAACCACCGGCTGGATCTGTCGCTGCGCGCCGATGGCATCTACGATGCAGGCTTCCGCGGATCGGGCGCCAACATCCACAGCAAGGATGACCGCAGCAACCGTTCCGCCGACCTCGTCTATTCTGGCAAGCTGCCAGACAACCGTGTGCGCTGGCTGACGCATGCCTACGCCATCCGCGACATCGACGACTTCAAATGGGCCTCGCCCGTCATCCGCAGCAGCACGGGCAAACCAGCGCGCGGCACCCGGGTCGACCACAACACGCGCACGCTCGACATCGAAGGCCTGCGCGTGCAGCCTGGTGTAACGCTTTGGCATGGCAACGACCTGCTCGTCGGCTGGGACTGGGAACATAGCCGCCTGCGTTCCGACCGCTTCCGCCTGGGCGTGCCTGGCAACAATCTCGCACAGGTCGCGCCGCAGGACATCAACCAGAGCGAAACGGTCAATGCGCTGTATTTCGAGGATTCGCAAAAACTGTTCGACGACCGCCTGGTCATTCGCGGCGGCGTGCGCCGGACCTTCGGCAAGACTTCGCTCGAAAAGACGCCGAACCTTTCCGCGCTGCGGCCGCGCAGCCAGAACTATCGCCAGACGACGTATTCCTTCGGCAGCACGTTCAAGGCGACGCAGGCCCTGACGCTGCGCGCCGGCATCTCGACCGGCTTCCGTGCGCCGACGGCCTCCGAGCTGGCGGCCGATTTCGTCACGCTCGGCGGCGGCCGCATCTTCGGCAACCCCGGCATCAAGCCGGAAAGCAGCCGCCAGTTCGAAGTCGGCGCAGCCTACGCGGCGCGCGACTGGCAAATCGACCTCGCCCTGTTCCAGAACACGATCCGGGATCGCATCATCTCGCGCCTGCGCCCTGGCGTCGCCAACACCTCCGACTACATCAACAACAGCGGCGACATTCTTATCCGCGGCATCGAAATCCAGGCCAACGCCAACCTGCTGCCGCTGCTCGGCCACCAGAACACATCCTGGCGCTGGTCGGTCTTTGCCAACGGCGGCTACAACTTCAAGATGCAAGACAAGGGCGTGAGTGCGACGGCGAACTCCGATAAGCCGCAGCGCGCCTACCAGTATCAGGCTGCGCTGGGGACGCGCATCGGACAAAGCGGCATCGCGCACCCCTGGTCGCTGCTGGTCGAAGGCGTTCTGCGCGGGCCGATGTGGTACGACACCGAAGAAAACCTGCACGCCTGGGCGGAACCGAGCCGCAGTTACATCCACTGCAAATCACCGTTCACCGTGGTCAATCTGCGTGGTGAATTCGGACTGACGCCCAACGTCAAGCTCTTCGCCGCCGTCAACAACCTGTTCAACGTCAACGAACACCCGATCTTTCTCGGCCTTGATGAGCAGCCGTACAAGCTCAACGCTGCACTGGCCAACGGCGGCCACGGCACCTCGATGCCGGGCCGGATGTTCCGCGTCGGCGTGCGCGCGCTGTTCTGAGGGTTCAGAGGGAATTCCGGGGCATGTATCCGGTGACCAGAAACCTGACCGACTCTCCAGACAGGCGGCCGGAAGCCCGCGTCCCTTGGGCGTTTCAGACAGGGCATCGCCAGAACCCTCGCCAATTGGGCGTTTCCAGGCAGGCACCCTGGAAACCCTTATTCCACGCGGGCTCCCGGCCTGCCCGCCATCGCAACCGGCGTCTGACTGCACGTAGCGCAGCAGCGGCTGCACGCGGCGGACTGAACGCCCGCGCTAACTGCCCGGTAAGCAATATTCCAGGCAAAGGATGCCGGGCCGCCGCGGATATTGCACAGGCAATGTGCCCTATATTATCGTGCGCTGCCCCATTTCTTTCGCCGGGGCTGCCGCGTTGTATCGCCGGGCAAAAACCACGGCTCTACCACATGCCTGCCAATCTGCAAGGAGTAATGAACTGATGAGAACCATTAATCACGCGCATTTTTCCCGAACCGAACTCACGCGTTTGTCCATCGGGCTGTTCGCCAGCCTGGCTTTGTTACTGCCGGCCTGCGCCCCCATCGGCACACACGCCGGCACGGACCAGCCGCCTGCGTCGCAGCTTACGGAAGCCGCCGCACCGAGCCCGATCGCCGCGCCGCCCCTACCCGCCATACTGCAGGCCGAAGCCGAAATCGTGCGTAGCGAACGCGATGGGCATTGGGAAAAAACCCTGCTCGTTCGCTTTCCCCAACGCCGAACGACCCTATCCACCTCCGACGGCCTGGTCAATGCCGCGGCGGTCGTCAACCATGCGGCCTCTCCGGCGCTTTGGGCCAGCCTGCCGGGCGACGAAGGGCGCACCTATCTCGATCGCGTGCAGGCGCGCATGGCCACACGCTTGGGCGTGCGTACGGACGACGTGGTGAAAACGGGCACCGCCGCTGACATGGACAATCTATCCTTCGTCACCTTGAAACAAGGGCCGTTTATGGTCGCTGCGCTGGTCACGGCCGGCGCCAAAACCAATGCCCTGCGCGCCGGCACGGATATGAGCGATTACGTCGAAGGACAAGAACCGCGCGGTACGATCAACATCATCCTGTTGACCAATGCGCGCCTGAGCGTCGGCGCCATGGCGCAGGCGATGGTCGTGCTGACCGAAGGCAAAACGGCCGCGCTCGAAGACCTCAAGGTGCCGAGCAGCTATACGAAAAACGCACAGGCGACGGGCACCGGCACCGACAGCATCATCGTTGTTTCCGGAGCCAGCGACCAGAGTGCCCCGCACGCCACGTATGTGGGCGGCCACAGCATGTTGGGCAGCCTGATCGGCAAGGCGGCGTATGTCGCCGTCGTCGATGCGCTGGGCAAACAGAACGGCTTCTTCCTGCCGCAGAAGCAGGCGCAATGAAGGTCATGAAACGCCGCCGCGTTGTTTTGGGCGTCGCTGCGCTTTGCCTGGCTGCGCCGGCTAGCGGTGGTGCGCCCGCCGCGCCTGCGCCGACCCCAGTCGACATTGCCGCCAAGCCGCCCGGTACGATCCGGATTGCACTGCTGCACATGGATGCCCGCCCGGGCGAAGTCGCCCATAACCGCCGCCTCATCGAGCACGCCGTCGAACACGCCGCCGCCGCGCAGGCTGATTGGCTGGCCACGCCCGAGTTGGCTGAAAGCGGTTATGGATTCGCCAAGCGCATCGGCCTGGAGTGGATCGAAGCCTTTCCCAGCGCCTGGTTGCAAAGACTTGCGCGACGCGCGCGCCATCACCGTATGGCCTTGTTCATCGGGCTGCCGGAAAAAAACCTGGCCGGCAACATGCTGCACAACAGCGTCGCGGTCATCGACCGCCAGGGCAAAATTCTTGGTACGCACCGCAAATACCAGGTGGTCGGCGGGCAAATCGAGCGCTGGGCTACGCCGGGCGTGCGCAATGCGCCTTTTGTTCTGGACGGGATTTCCGTCGGCGTGCTCGTCTGCGCCGATGCCTACCGCCCGGAACTGGCCGGACGCCTGCGGGCGCTGGGCGCGCAAATCCTGATTTCTCCCGCCAACTGGCCGCCCGTGCCCGGCATGGGGCCGGAGGGTTACTGGGAAGCGCGCACGGCCGAAACCGGCGTGCCGCTGATCGTTAACAACCGCACCGGCAATGAACCCGACCTGGATTTCCGCCTTGGCGAAAGCGTTGTCGCACAGGATGGCAAGCGCCTCTTTTCCTTCACTTTTCCGGAAACGCGGCTGATTTTTCTCGACTGGGACGGTGCGCGTGGCTTTACTGCGGCGGGAGACATGCCGCTGTCCACACAGCGGCCAATACCCACGCCATCCGCGCCCACGGCTGTCGCGCGCCCCGAAGCGCAATGACGCAAGCGCCGGACAGCACAATAACTGCACCCAAGCCCGCGCCAAGCGGCTGGCGCTGGGATTCGCCCGCCGCGCGCAAGGCCGGTGACGTTAGCGCGCACGCGCGCCTCTACCTGCGCATGATGGCGCAGTCCGACTATGCCGCACGCCTGGCGCCGGCCGTCGGCAAGAATTACGTCGACGTACTCGACATCGGCGCTGGCGGCGGCAGCGTGACGCGCCATTGCCTGGCCGACGGCGCACGCTGGTGCGCCGTCGAGCCCAATCCGGCGATGGGTGAAGCGCTGGCCGCGCAAGCGCCCGCATTGGCGGTGCGTGGCATCCGTCTCGAACATATCGCCGCGCGCTGGCAGGATTTGCCGAAGTCAGTCCATGCCGATGCTGTGTTCGCCTTCAACATCGGTGATAACCACCATGCCGCCGATGCATTGTTCGATGCGCTGGCACCGCGCGCACGGCGTGAGATGGTCTGGATCATCCCGGCGCAGGCCGCGCCAGCTTCGTTCTGCCTGGCTGGTTTTTTACCTGCTGATTTTTATGGTGACAATGCCGTGAACCGGCAGCCAGCAGTCGAGCGAACGCTCGAACAGCTGGGGCAATCGCGCCAGCCGGCGCAAATCGACTATATCGACTGGCAATGCCGTTTCAATTTCGCCACCCAGCATGAAGCCGCACAGCATTTTCTCGAACGTCTCGATTGTTCCGCCGACAGCACGCAGGGCCGCGCGCTGCGGGCTTATCTCGACCACGCGCTGCAAGCTGCCGGAAATTTTGCCGGAAATGCCACCAGGTTTGCCGCCAGAAATCGCCGAAATGGTAGGAATGGCGGGAATGGCTGGCTGGCGGCCTGCGCCAAGCGCAGCGCGGTCGTTCGCTGGTTTTTTTCATAACCCTTCAGGGAGATTTTCATCATGACTTTGAACCGTTTTCTTTTTTCTCTTCACCCGCCGCTACGCTGCCCGCGCGCCCTGCCGGCATTATCGGCAATTCCGTTGGCGCTGCTGGCCGCCACGCACGCCATGGCGGCGGAAGAAACGGCCTTGAGGCCGGTCGCCGTGACCGGCAAGCGCATCATCTCAACCGCGACGCGGCTCGACGAAGATCCCTTGCGGCTACCGTTTTCGGCCGCCACCGTCGAGCGCCGCGAGCTGGATGCGGCCGGCGCCATCACGCTGGAAGACAGCCTGCGCAGCGTACCCGGCCTGCAGCATGGGACGCAGGGCAATTACTATTCGCGCTTTGAAACGCGCGGGCTGCGCGATACGCAGGACGTGCTAGTGCTGATCGACGGCGTGCCGCTGCGTGTTTTGCAGGGCAATGCCGATGTGACGCTGATTGCGCCGGATCTCGTCGAGCGCGTCGAATTTATCAAGGGGCCGGCCTCGGCGCTCTACGGCAAGAACGCGATCGGCGGTGTCGCCCAGTTTTTCATGAAGCCGGAAAAAGAAGGCGGGAGCGCCAGTCTGACTGCCGGCAGTTTCGGCCGGATCGGCGGCGCTTACCGACAACGCTTCGACTATGATCGCGGCAATTTTTTTGTCGGCTTGGCATACAGCCACAGTGACGGTTTCCAGAACGGCACCGATCGCGATCAGCCGAGCGGGGTATTCGGCATCGATCATGCAATGACTTCAAACTGGACGACCGGCCTGCAGTACCTGGCAACGCGCGTCAAGGCCAAGCGCGGTTCGATCATTCCCCTGCAAAACGGCCGGCCGATGTATGGCATCATGCAGCGCGACAATTATGCGATCCCCGGCGTTGCGATCGAGGGTAATTATCAGTCGATATCCTGGAAAAACGACGTGCGCCTGACCAATGGCTGGTCGCTGAAGCATCTGAGCAGCTTTGCCGCCTATAACCGCCAGTTCCAGGGCGGCGTGACCATCGTGCCGGGACCGGCCGCTGTCAGCAAGGGGTTTTCGCAAACCGATACGCGCGACCGCGGCGTTTTCCACGACCTGGCGCTGATCCATCGCCACGCCGGCAAGGGCTGGAACAATACGTTTCAGGCGGGCGCCAGTTTTGAAGACGACTGGCAGAATCAGGAATCGCCGTCATACACCAACGCGCCGACGTATCGCGGCCCCCATTACAACACGCCGGTGAGCAATGTAAGAAATGACCCGCGCGGCATTCGCGGCAAGGCGACCCACTCGCGCTTTGACCAGACGGTGCGCAGTCTCTATGTGCAGGATCGCCTCGAAATCGGTAATTTTGGATTCGTTGCCGGCCTGCGGCACGACAGCTTCAAACAGCATCTGAAGCGCTCCAATACGCCGGTGCAATCAACCCAGAGTGCGTCGCGCCTGAGTCCGCGTTTTGGCGCCGACTGGGTGTATGCCCGCCGCGATGACAGTGCGCATTCGCTGTTCGCCAACTGGTCCGAAGGCTTTCGCCCGCAGGCCGTAGCGCTGAATACGCGCAACGGCGTTGTCGTGCCGTCGATTCTGCGCCCGGAGCGAACCCGCAGCATTGAGTTTGGCGTCAAAGGGCAACTAGACAATGAACGCTGGTTTTACCAGCTCAGCCTTTTCCGCGCGGACAAAATCGACGGACAGCGTTCATTCCGCAACGGCCCGGACAGCTTCATTTTCAGCAACGCCACTTCGCGTACCGAAGGGGTCGAATCGCTTTTGCACTGGCGGCTTGCCCGCGAATGGAGCGGTTACGCGCATTACACCTGGCAGAATGCGCGCCTGCGTGATTTCCAGACTTACAGCAATGCCGGCGTGCCGACACAGAACTTTGGCGGCAAGCGCGTGCGCATGTCGGCGCGGCACATCGCCGGCCTCGGCGTGACGTTCGAGCGTGGCCCCTGGTTGTGGAACGCTTCGGCCAGCTACGTCGGCACGCGCTATCTGCGCGACAACGTTGCCCACCCGCAGAAACTGCCTGCCTATACGCTGGTCAACACGTCCGTCAGCTACCGCGTGACACCGAAGCTGACGATACAGGCCGGCGTCAATAACCTGGGCGATGTCTATTACATCAACGATGACATGTCTTCGCAGGAAGCCGGCAACGCCGGTGCGCCGCGCAATTTCTTCGCCCGCGTGCGTCAGGAGTTCTGAGTGGGCGACGACGACACGATGGTGAAATCGCTGTCAAGGCGGGCGCTGCTCAGGCGCCTGTTGGCGCTGGCAGGCGCGGGCGCGCTGCCGGCGGGGGCGCTGTCCGCGGGAACGCCGGGGATGCCGGCTTCGTCGGCTGCATCTTCTTCCCCACTTTCGATGCCGGCATTCTCGGCTCCGGACAGCCCCGCGCCTTGCCAGACTTCCAGCGCCTTTCCGCGCCAGGTCGTCGATACGCTGGGCCGGACGTTGAGCATTGCCCGCCCGCCGCAGCGCATCGTCGTCATTTTCCCGAGCAATGTCGAAATCGTCTTCGCGCTTGGGCTGGAAGCGCGCGTCGCCGCCGTCGGCGGTTTGGTCGGCTGGCCGGCCGCCGCGCTGGCAAAGCCTTCGGTCGGCAGATCGCTGGGCTTTTCCGCCGAGGCGGTCGCCGCACACCAGCCCGACCTCATCGTCGTCACCCCGGCGCAGCACAGCGCACTGGCGCTGATCGACCCTTTCGGCCGCATTGGCGTGCCGGTACTGGTGCTGCAACACCCCGACCTACCCGCCATCCTGCGCAATATCCGCCTGGTTGGCTGGGCGACCGGGCACGAGGCGCAGGCCGAGGCCGTGCTCGGCCAGATGCGGGCGCAGCTCGACCGTATTGGCGATCGTCTCCACGGCGCGCCGCGTCGCCGCGTGTTTTTGGAAACCAGCGCCGCCGGCAACGCCGGTTTCCAGACCGTCGGGCAAGGGCACTACGCCAACGATGCGCTGGCCTGGGCGGGTGGCGAGAACATATTTGGCGACCTGGTTGGTTCGCAGCAGGTCAGCGGCGAAGCGATCTTTCTGCGCGACCCGGACGTGATCATTTCCCTGCAACGGATTCCGGACGTCAGCGCCGCGCCGGAGGCGGCCCGCCAGATTGCGCGGCGTCCGGGCTGGTCGGCGCTACGCGCCGCGCGCGAAGGGCGCATCGTCGTCCTGCAACGCAACCACAAGCTGATTCCCGGCCCGCGCCAGATCGAAGCCGTTGCCGATTACGCACGTGCCATCCATCCGGAGCGCTTCAATGCATAGTCATCCATCTCCCTCACATTCGCGCGCATGGCCGTTCATCGCGCTGACGGGCGCGCTGTGCCTGGCGATTCTCGCCGGCCTGATCTTTGGCGCCGATACCGTCTGGCCGACGCGCTGGTTCGACGGTAGCCAACAGGCCGCGCTGGTCTTTGTCTGGCGCGCGCCGCGCGTTGCTACGGCATTCGTCGTCGGCGCCTGCCTCGGCCTCTCCGGCCTGATTTTCCAGGGCGTTTTCCGCAACCCGCTGGCCGAACCGTACCTGCTCGGCAGCGCCGCCGGCGCCAGTCTGGGCGCCGCCTGTGCGCTGCTGCTGCCGGAACTGCTGCCGCGCGGCGTGGGCTTGCCGCTGATGGCCTTCCTCGGCGCTTGGGGCAGCAGCCTGCTGGTGTTGCTGCTCGGCGGCGGTGGCGGTCATAGCGCGCAGACCGGGCGCCTACTACTTGCCGGCGTGGCGCTGGCGGCGATCTTGTCGGCACTGCGCAGCCTGATCCTGATGGTCTTCGGCGATGAGTCGAGCAACCTGCGCGCGGTGATTTCCTGGCAACTGGGCGGCATCCAGTCGCCCGCCTGGGAGGAATGGGCGCTGCTGTTTCTGGGGACGCTGGCGGCGCTCGTCGCGGCGATACGACTGGCGCCCGGTCTGGATGCACTCGGACTGGGCGAGGAAACGGCGCACAGCATGGGCGTGCGCGTGCGTCGTTTTTCGATGCAGGCGATCGCGCTGGCGGCGTTAGCTACGGCGCTGGCGGTGGCTTTCGGTGGGTTGATCGGCTTTGTCGGCTTGATTGCGCCGCATGTACTGCGTTGGTGGGTCGGCCCACTGCACGCCCGCTTGGTGCCGGCCGTCGCACTGGGCGGCGGTATTCTACTGGTGCTCGTCGATACCGTCGCACGCAGCGCCATCCCGCCCAGCGAAATTCCAGTCGGTCTAATGACTTCGCTGATCGGCGGCCCATTCTTCCTGTTCCTGCTGCTGAGACAAAAATCATGAGTACCTCAACGCCCATGCTGGTTTTCCGCAATGTGTCGGTACGCACAGACCGGAAAAAACTGCTGCTCGACGGTATTGATCTGGATATTCCCGGGCAGGGACTGTACGGCATCATCGGCCCCAACGGGGCCGGCAAATCAAGCCTGGTGCGCACGGCCATCGGGCTGCTCAAGACGACCTCCGGTGAGGTCGTTTTAGGCGGGCATCCGCTGTCCTCCTGGCCGGCACACGCGCTGGCCGCCCACATCGGCTATGTGCCGCAACAGATCCTCAGTTACTGGAACCTGAGCGTGGCTGAAATGCTGCATCTGCGCGTTGCCCGGATTCCTGGCGATTTGATCGAACACTGCCAGATCGGCCACCTGCTCGAACGGCGTTTCACGACGCTTTCCGGCGGCGAACAGGCACGTGTCGCCATCGCCCGAGCCTTGGCGCACCGGCCGCGCATCGTTTTTGCCGATGAACCGGCCGCACATCTGGATAT
>CALAIL010000041.1 GCA_937923255.1 uncultured Propionivibrio sp.
GGGCGTTTCCGGGTAGGCACCCCTGAAACGCCCTATTTATAAGGGCTTCAGAGCACCCCTCTCGGAGATGCCCTAAATACGCGGGGTTCAGGGCACCCACATTTAAGACGCCCAAAATATAGCGGCTCGACTTTGCCAAAAGACAAGGCGGCGAGCCGCTGACAGTACGAATAGTACGGCAAGGCGAAGCCAACGTAGTATTTTGGCAAAGGAAGCCGCTATCAACTCCCTCGGAGATGCCCGTAAATAAAGGGGCTCCGGGCATCTCATTTGCTGATTGCTTTATACTTGCCGCCCGAACAGCCGACAGACATTCCGGCAACATTTTGCGGAATCCGCTGTCGATAGAATCACTTTGCCTCCGATCGCGGGGGCTTTATTGAAAGAGAGCGAAGGATTTTTGATGCCACCTGCACACACCGACCGTAGCGCCGAACTCCAGGCCTTGTTACAGGAGCGCCTGCTGATTCTCGACGGCGCCATGGGCACGATGATTCAGCGCCACAACTTGCAGGAGGCCGACTATCGCGGCGAACGCTTCCGCGACCACGCGCGCGACCTGAAAGGCAATAACGACCTGCTGCTGCTCACCCGCCCCGACATCATCCGTGGCATCCATGCCGATTACCTGACGGCCGGCGCAGATATTCTGGAAACCTGCACGTTTAATTCAAATGCCCCGTCACAGGCCGATTACGGATTGCAGGCGCTGGTTTATGAACTCAATCTTGCCGGCGCACGCCTGGCGCGCGAAGTCTGCGACGAATTCACCGCCCGGAACCTGGCCAAGCCGCGCTTCGTCGCCGGCGTGCTGGGGCCGACCTCACGCACGGCATCCATCTCGCCAGACGTGAATGACCCCGGCTACCGCAACATCAGCTTCGACGAACTGGTCGCCGCCTATACCGAAGCCATCCGCGGGTTGACAGAAGGCGGCGCCGACCTCCTGCTCGTCGAAACCGTCTTTGACACGCTCAACGCCAAGGCAGCGCTCTTTGCCCTGGAAAGCTTCTTCGAGCACGCCGGCCAGCGCTGGCCGGTGATGGTTTCGGGGACGATTACCGACGCGTCCGGACGCACGCTTTCGGGACAAACGCCGGAAGCCTTCTGGAATGCGCTTCGCCACGTACAACCGCTGTCTTTCGGTTTTAACTGTGCGCTCGGTGCGAGAGACCTGCGCCCGCATGTGGAAACCCTCTCCCGCCTGTGCGACTGCTTCGTTTCGGCGCACCCCAACGCCGGGCTGCCCAACGCCTTCGGTGGTTACGACGAGACGCCCGAGCAGCTTGCCGCCGAAATCGCCGACTGGGCGCGCAACGGTTACGTCAATATCGTCGGCGGCTGCTGCGGCACGACGCCGGAGCACATCGCCGCCATCGCCCGCGCCGTAGCGGACATTGCACCGCGCCAGCGGCCGGTCATCGCGCCAAAGCTGCGCCTGTCGGGGCTGGAAGCGTTCAATGTTGATGCCGAATCACTGTTCGTCAATGTCGGCGAACGCACCAACGTCACCGGCTCGAAGGCCTTTGCCCGCCTGATCCGCGAAGCGCGCTTCGACGAAGCCCTGGCCGTCGCCCGCCAGCAGGTCGAAAACGGCGCCCAGATCATCGACATCAACATGGACGATGCCATGCTCGACGGCATTGCGGCGATGGATCGTTTTCTGAAGCTGATCGCCGCCGAACCGGACATTGCCCGCGTGCCGGTCATGCTCGATTCTTCCAAATGGGAAATCATCGAAACCGGGCTGAAATGCATCCAGGGCAAAGGCATCGTCAATTCGATTTCGATGAAAGAAGGCGAGGCCGCTTTCATCGAACACGCCCGCCTGGCCCGGCGTTATGGCGCGGCCGTTGTCGTCATGGCCTTCGACGAGCGCGGCCAGGCCGATACGTATGCGCGCAAGATCGAAATCTGCGAGCGCGCTTACCGGCTGCTGACCGGCATCGGCTTTCCGGCAGAAGACATCATCTTCGACCCGAATATCTTCGCTATCGCCACCGGCATCGAAGCGCATGACAACTATGCGGTCGACTTCATCGAAGCCTGCCGCTGGATTCGCGCCCACCTACCGCAGACACAGATTTCCGGCGGCGTCTCCAACGTCAGCTTCAGCTTTCGCGGCAACGACCCGGTGCGTGAGGCCATCCACACGGTATTTCTCTACCACGCCATTCAGGCCGGGCTGTCGATGGGCATCGTTAACGCCGGCATGCTCGGCGTGTATGACGACCTCGACCCCACCCTGCGCGAAAAGGTCGAGGACGTGGTGCTCAACCGCTCGCCGGAAGCGGGCGAACGGCTTGTCGAATACGCGCAGCAGCTGGCGCGGACAGCGACATCCGGCCCGGCAAAAAACGCTGCGCCCGATCTGGCCTGGCGTGCGCAACCCGTTGAGAAGCGGCTTGAACACGCGCTGATTCGGGGTATTACCGAGTTCATCGTCGCCGACACGGAAGAATGCCGCGCCGCGCTTGAGGCCGCCGGCCAGCCGCCGCTAGCCGTCATCGAAGGCCCCCTGATGGCCGGCATGAATGCCGTCGGCGACTTATTCGGCGCCGGCAAAATGTTCCTGCCACAGGTCGTCAAATCGGCGCGCGTCATGAAACTGGCCGTCGCCCATCTGGTGCCTTTCATTGAGGAAGAAAAGCGGCGTACCGGCGCCGCCAGCAAGGGCAAGATCGTCATGGCCACGGTCAAGGGCGATGTACACGACATCGGCAAAAACATCGTCGGCGTCGTCCTCGGCTGCAATGGCTACGAAGTCGTCGACGTCGGCGTCATGGCGCCCTGCGAAAAAATCCTGCACACGGCGCGCGAGCACGGCGCACAAGCCATCGGGCTATCCGGCCTGATCACGCCGTCGCTGGAAGAAATGAGCTTTATCGCCAGCGAAATGCAGCGGCAGGGCATGAATGTCCCGCTGCTGATCGGCGGCGCAACGACGAGCCGCGCGCATACCGCCATCAAGATCGCGCCGAATTACGAAGGCGCGGTGGTCTATGTGGCCGACGCCTCACGGGCTGTCGGCGTCGTCACGCGCCTGCTCTCAGCCGAACAATCCGCCGCCTACCGGCAGGAGATCGCCGATGATTATGCGCGCGTGCGCGAACAGCATGCGCAGAAAAAAGGACTCAAGCTCCTCACGCTCGACGCAGCGCGGCAAAACCGTTTCGTCTGGAACGCCGACCCCGCCTACCGCCCCACGGCACCCGCCTGCTCTGGCCTGCACGTGCTGCGCAGTGTCAATCTGGCCGAAGTGGCCGAATTTTTTGATTGGGGGCCGTTTTTTCAGACCTGGGATCTGGCCGGCGCTTTCCCGAAGATTCTCGACGACGCCGTTGTCGGCGAAACGGCGCGCGCCGTGTATGCGGACGGACAAGCCATGCTGGCGCGCATCATCGAGGAGGGCTGGCTGACGGCGAATGCCGTCTTTGGCCTCTATCCGGCCAATGCCGTCGGCGACGACATCGAAATCTACGCCGATGAAACGCGGCAGCGCTGCCGCATGGTCTGGTACAACCTGCGCCAGCAGCACGACCGGCCGACACGCCAGCCGAATTACTGCCTGACCGACTTCGTTTCCGACAAAGGCACGCCGGACTGGATTGGCGCGTTCGCCGTCACCGCGGGCATCGGCATCGAGAAAAAGCTGGCCGAATTTGAAGCGGCGCACGACGATTACCACGCCATCATGCTCAAGGCGCTGGCCGACCGCCTGGCCGAAGCCTGCGCCGAGTGGTTGCACGCACGCGTGCGCCGTGAATACTGGGGCTATGCACCTGACGAACAACTTGACAACAGCGCGCTGATCCGGGAGGAATATCGCGGCATCCGCCCTGCGCCCGGCTACCCCGCCTGTCCGGACCACACCGCCAAGGGCGCGCTCTTTGCCCTGCTCGACGCGCCCGGCAACGCCGGCATGACGCTGACCGAAAACTTCGCCATGTCACCAGCCGCGTCGGTCTCCGGTTTCTACCTCGCGCACCCGCAGGCGCGTTATTTCGGCGTCAGCAAGATCGCCGCCGACCAGCTCGAAGATTGGGCCAAACGCCAGGGCATGCCGCTGGACGCGGCCCGACGCTGGCTCGCACCGCTGTTGTAATTGGCAAATGCATGGCCGCCCGAAAAGAAATATGCGGAAAGAGCGCTGCCAGCATTGCTGCACCTCTTGCAGAACAGGCTTGATCGGCCTATATATTTGCCACGCCATGCCTCTATACCGCAATGAATACCCCCGCCTTATTGCCGGCACAACCATTCGCCAGGCGCACCCTTAGCCGGTAAGATGCGCGCCATGTCTGCCGCCCGATCCGTTTTTCCAGCCAATTCTTTTTCCTCCGCTGCTGCGTCCGCTACCGCGTCCACTACTGCGCCCCTTTCGGCGCCCCTGGCCGCGGAGGATTCCACACCTGCCGTTGCTCCCGCCCCGCACGCCTGGCCTGTTGCGCATTCGGTCGACCTGTCGCCCTTCAATACGCTGGCCTTACCCAGCTGTGCGGCGCGTTATCTGAAAATCACCGATCCGGCACAGCTGACCGCGCCAGACATCGCCGGTGCGCGGCGCTTCGTACTCGGCGGCGGCAGCAATCTGGTGCTGACCGGCGACATCGACGGCCTGGTGCTGCACATGGCGATCGCCGGCAAGGCGAAGACGGGCGAAGACGCCGAGGCCGTGTACGTCACCGCGGGCGCGGGCGAGCGTTGGCACGACTTCGTGCAATGGACGCTGGCGCAGGGCTGGCCAGGGCTGGAAAACCTGTCCCTGATCCCCGGCACGGTCGGCGCCGCGCCGGTACAAAACATCGGCGCTTACGGCATGGAAGTTGCGGAGCGCATCCACACATTGACGGCATACGACCTGGATACCGGCACAGTCCGCCGGTTTGACCGCGCCGCCTGCCGCTTTGCCTACCGCGACAGCGTTTTCAAGCAGGAAGGCTGGCATCTCGACGGGCGCTTCGCCATCACCGAAGTCACCTTCCGCCTGCCTAAACACTGGCGGCCGAACATCCGCTATGCCGGTATCGCCGAGGAACTGGCGATGCGAGGCGTCGAGACGGCGATGGAGGTGACGACGGCGACGCACGCCGATACGCGCCATTGCCCCACGTCCCGGCAGATTGCCGATGCCGTGATTGCCTTGCGCCGGCGCAAACTGCCCGATCCGGCCGTATTGCCCAACGCTGGCAGTTTTTTCCAGAATCCTGTCGTCGCCGCGGCCGCCGCCGCAACGCTTTGCGCAGCGCATCCGGGCCTGCCCGCCTATCCGCAGGCGGACGGCCGGGTCAAGCTGGCGGCAGGCTGGCTGATCGAACAGGCCGGCTGGAAAGGTCGCCGCCTCGGCCCCGTCGGCATGTATGCGCATCAGGCGCTGGCGCTGGTCAACCACGGCGGTGCCAGGGGACGGGACGTGCTGGCGCTGGCGCATGCCGTGCAGGACGACGTGCGGCGAATCTTCGGCGTTGAACTGACGCCTGAGCCGGTGTACATGCCGAATATCGCCTTCGACCCATCAGACACTTACGAAAACGACACGCTGCAAGAAAAAAGCACAGAGCAGTGATCCTGGCCTGATCGCATGAACGGTGCCTGATCGACACATTGATATCGACACATCCATTTTTCAGCCGGCATTCGCCCGCCCTGCACGCCTGAGGATCGGCTGACGGCCGGTATGGTCTGCCGGGCCGGTACAAATACCGCCATTGCCCATGCTTCGGCAGGCTGGAAAAACGGCTGCATCGAACGAGGAGAATCCGCTAGAATTTTGCGCTTGGACGATCAATGAGATTTGCAGAAACGACATGCACGGAAAAACGGCGTTGATTACCGGCGCGGCAAAGCGGGTGGGGCGGGCCATCGCCAGCGAGCTGCACGCCGCGGGCGCCTGTGTCGCGGTGCATTACCGAAGCGCCGCTGGGGCTGCCGAGGCGCTGGTTCGGGAACTCAATGCCGTTCGCCCCGGTTCGGCCTGCGCGGTGGCGGCCGATCTGCACGCGGCAAAAGCCGCGGAGCGGCTCGTCGAGGCTGTCATCGCCCGCTTTGGCAGGCTTGATGCGCTGGTCAACAACGCATCGACCTTCTTTGCAACGCCGCTGGGCAGCATCGACACCGCCGCCTGGAATGACCTGATCGGCAGCAACCTGAAGGCGCCGCTCTTTTTGACGCAGGCGGCCGCTCCCTATCTGCGCGCGGCGCGCGGCGCCGTCGTCAATATGACCGACGTGCACGCCGAACGTCCGCTGGCCGGCTATCCGCTGTACTGCGCCGCCAAGGCCGGGCTGCTCGGCCTGACGCGGGCGCTGGCGATTGAGCTAGCGCCCGAAGTGCGCGTCAACGCCGTGGCGCCTGGCCCGATCCTCTGGCCGGAAGCCGAAGAAACCTCCCATGCCGACGCGCCGTCCGCCCCTTCATCTTCTTCCCACTCTCCTTCCTCCGCCAGCGGCTTTGATGCTGATGAGCGGGCGCGCATTGTCGCCCACACGCTGCTCAAACGCACCGGCGAAGCCGGCGATATCGCCCGGACGGTGCGCTTCCTGCTGGCCGAGGCGCCTTACATTACGGGTCAGGTGATCAATGTCGACGGCGGGCGCACGGCGCATCTTTAGGCTTGCCGATCCGATGCTCAGTGGTACATTCTCCGAAACCCGTGCCCTATGTGCCCTATGCGCCCTATGTGCCCTATGCGCCCTATGTGCCCTATGTGCCCTATGTACCCTGTGTGCCATGTGGCCGTTGCGCCCATTTTATCCGCCCATTTTAGTTGTCGAGGTTATGTGGAACATTCAAACACCCTGAAGCGGCTGTCCAAAACCCTGGAACGACAGACCGGCAAGGCGATTGCCGATTACAACATGATCGAACAGGGCGATACGGTGCTGGTTTGCCTCTCCGGCGGCAAGGATTCGCACACCCTGCTTGCGCTGCTGATGGCGCTGCACAAGCGCGCGCCCATCGACTTTCGCCTGATCGCGATGAATCTCGACCAGAAACAGCCCGGCTTTCCGGCCGACGTATTGCCGAAGTATCTGGCCGGACTCGGCATCGAATACCGCATCATCGAACAGGACACCTACTCGATCGTCAAGGAGAAGATTCCGGAGGGCAAAACCACCTGCTCGCTCTGCTCCCGCCTGCGCCGGGGTGTGATCTACCGTATCGCCAAGGAACTGGGCGCCAACAAGATCGCGCTTGGCCACCATCGGGACGATATGGTGCATACGCTGTTCCTCAACCTGCTGTTCGGCGGCAAGCTCAAGGGCATGCCACCCAAACTGCTGACCGACGACGGTGCGCACATCGTCATCCGCCCACTCGCCTACTGTAACGAGCGCGACATCGCCCGCTACGCGCGCGGGATGGCTTTCCCGATCATTCCCTGCAACCTGTGCGGCTCGCAGGACAATCTGCAACGTCAGAAAGTCCGCGAAATGATGGCCGAATGGGACCGGCGTTACCCCGGCCGAACCGAGTCGGTATTTACCGCCATGCAAAATATTGTTCTCTCCCACCTGGCGGACACGACGCGCTTCGACTTCAAAGGGCTGCGGGTCGGCAAGCCGCCGGCTGCCGGCGACGGGGCAGCGCTCGACGAAGATCCCTTTGCGCCGGCGGTCGCCACGCTGCCCCGCGATTTTCTTCCGCTGATGCCGCTGCCGGCAGGCTCCGCCCCATAGAAAGCCCCAAACCATGAACACGCACGGGAACGCCGCAAACTCACTGCTGCTGATCGGCATCGACCACGGCGATTGTCCAACGGACAGCGCCATGCAGGCCGTTATCGCACATTGCCGCAGACTGACCCTGCGCTGCATCGAAATTTTTGGCGGACACACGCCTAGCCCGCAATCAGCGCCGATCATTGCCGCCTTCAGCTCGGCCAACACCGCCTGCCGGGCGGCGCTCGTTATCCGCGAAAAAACCGCCGCCCTGCTGGCGGCCGAAAGCGGCCGCGCCGCGCCGGGCATCCCGATCATCTGCCTCCAGGAGCGCGAATACGTCAGCATGCAAACCGGCAGTCTTGTGATGGAAAAGCTCTCGCCCATCATCGACGCCCTGATGACGGGCGAGGTCGCCGGACGCATGCATATCGATACGGACACGCTCAAGGCGCTTTCGCCCGATTTGCAGCGCCATTTCCAGCCGGAGGTTGACGCGCCGGCGCATCGCCTGCCGGCCGGCCACCGTTTCTACCGATACCTGGCCGCTCGCGATGCCGACGCCACAGAAATGGCTGCACCCGCAGCCTATGGCCATGCCTCTCTCGTTCCGGCGGCACAACCGCCGCGCGCGCAGACGCCGGTTCCCGCCATACACGACACGCAGCCGGCCGGGCCTGCCCGCCTCTACCTCACCCACGCCGACACGCGCATCGTGCTCGACGGCAACCAGCAAACCTTCACCATCGGCCGCAACCGAAGCTGTCATCTTTGCATTACCGGCGCCAACATCTCGCGCCTGCACGCCTGGATTCACGAAGAAAGCGGACGCTTCATCCTGCTTGACCAAAGCACAAACGGCACTTTCGTCAAAATCGGCAACGCGGCGGAAATTTATCTGCATCGTCAGGAAATCGTCCTGCGCGAAGCGGGCCTCATCGGCCTTGCCGGTTCGACGAAGGACCCGGCCATCCCGCAGATCGCGTTTCAAGTCAGCCGCGCGGAGCCATAACCTCACGACCGTGCCGCCGCCCGCATTTTCCGGCCGGGTCATGGCTGCGCCCCAATCGCCCTCATTCATGCATCTTGCGGGATAGACGGCCGGAAACGCCCAATCCACGCGGGTTACAGGGCAGCAGGCTGGAAATGCCCAATTCACGCGGGGTTCCGGGCAGCGGGTTAGAAATAACCAATCTGTGCAGATGTTCGATGCAGGCCCGACCACCCCATAGATCGGGTTTCAGATCAACCGCGCGGGGCCATAGCATCACAACAGTGCCGCCGCCCACATTCCAGGCGGGTGCATGGCCGCGCCCCAATCGCCCTCATTTATGCATCTTGCGGGATAGCCGGCCGGAAACGCCCAATCCACGCGGGTTACAGGGCAGCAGGCTGGAAATGCCCAATTCACGCGGGGTTCCGGGCAGCCGGATCGCTCAGGATCGGCATCATCGGGGGTTCTTGATTGGCATTAGCGGCACTGTTTCAACGCGGGAATACGCATCAGCTGCGGCGCGCTGTCTTGCCCTGATTGGGAAAGAATGGCGCGCCCCAATAAACTTTGGCGCTGCTGCCGGAAATGGCCAGCAATGGCGGTATTTCAGACAAAAGAAATATTCGATGAATGCGCGAATGCACATCGCCACTCGGGAAACAACATCCTCATGAAATTTCGGGCGACTGCTTTTCGGCGGCTCGTCCCCAGCGCATCGGAAAATTCGCCCAATGCGCTCTTCGCCGCCGACCTCCGAACACTCGTCGCTTTCCGGCAGAGCGGGGAAAGAAGGCGCCGGAAAATCTGATCGGCCTTTTATCGGCCGTCCTGCCCGTCGCGCAGCGCCTGCTGCTGGCGGCTGATGAATTCGCCCATGCTGTCGATGCCGCGCAACTGGAGAATGTGGTTGAGCACGGCCGCTTCGAGCAACACTGCAAGGTTGCGCCCCGGCGCAACGTGAAAGGTTACTTTCCTGATCGATACGCCCAGAATTTCCTGCGACTGCGCTTCCAGCGGCAGACGCGGGAGTTCCGCGACCGCGACCTGCCGTTGCAGGTGTACGATCAGCCGGAGCCGCTTTTTGCGGCGTGCGGCCGCTTCGCCGAAGATCGTCCGGATGTTGAGCATCCCCAGGCCGCGCACTTCAAGGTAGTCACGCAGCATCGGCGGGCAGCGCCCTTCCAGCGTATTCGGCGCGGTATGCGACAGGTCGACAATATCGTCGGCCACCAGGCCGTGACCGCGCGAGATGAGTTCCAGCGCCAGTTCGCTTTTGCCGATGCCGGCATCGCCGGTAATCAGTACGCCGATGCCGTAAACATCCATGAATACGCCGTGCATCGACACGGTGTCGGCAAATTCGCGCGCTAGATAGAGGTGCAGCGCGTCGATGACCATCGAGCAGGGCTTCGGCGTCACAAACAGGGGCGTGCTATGGCGTTCGCACAGCGTCGTGAGCATTTCGGACGGCGGATAGTCGTCGGCGACGATGATTGCCGGCGGCCGGGCAGCCATCATCATCTCCACCTGACGCCGCCAGTCCGGCTCGCCCACCCGGGCGATCCAGCGACACTCGGCGTTGCCGATCACCTGAATGCGATGGCTGTAGATGAGGTTGAAGTGGCCGACAACGTCGGGGCCGAAAACTTCGTGATCGGCCAGTTCGACTTCACGGTCGATACCCTGCGCGACGATCCAGCGCAGGCCAAGTTTTTCGGCATGTTCGCGGTAGATTCTGGCAATGCTGAGCGAACGGGCCGCGCTCATGCCGGCGCCTCCCGGCAGGCAAAGACGGCGCGCACCTCGTCGATGGATGCCGCCGACTGCAAGGCTTCGCGGCGCGCGCGATCAGAAAACAGCCCGGCCAGTTCCGCCAGAATCTGCAAATGCTGTTCCGCCGCCTGCTCAGGCACGAGCAGGGCGAAAAGCATGGAAACCGGCAGACCGTCCGGCGATTCAAAAGGCACCGGCGAGGCCAGGCGGATGAAAGCGCCCTGCGGCGCCCTGAGTCCCTCGATGCGCCCGTGCGGAATGGCGATGCCCTGCCCCAGACCGGTCGAACCGAGGCGTTCGCGGGCCAGCAGGCTGTCAAAGACGACGCGCTGCCCAATGCCCTGATTGTTTTCAAAGAGCAGGCCGATGTGCTCGAACACCCGCTTTTTACTGGTTGCCTGAAAATCAAGCAGGATATTCTCTGGAGGCAGCAGGCGGGAAAGAGGCTTCATGGGAATTGGCTGACTGCAATAAAAAGACAATAAAAAATCTGACCTTACCAGCGTCGGGGTGCCAGGCGCTGCGCACCGTTACCGGTGCGGCGCCCGGGCGGCGTGCTCAGTTTACGTCTGCCTTCTGGCTGCGATGATTCTGGAGTTTTTCTTTGTAGCGCTGGATCTGGCGGTCCAGCTTATCCGCCAGCGCATCGATGGCGGCGTACAGATCGGCTTCGTCCGCCTCGACATGCACATCCTTGCCCGGCATACGGACAGTCACCTCGGCGCGCTGCTTTAGTTTTTCCACCGACAGGGTCACATTGGCATCGATCACATGGTCAAAATGGCGGACGATGCGTCCGATTTTTTCCAGCGCATAATCATGAATCGCCGGTGTAACTTCGACATGACGTCCACTGATTTTCAGGTTCATGCGTGACTCCTTTCTTTTCGTGTTACCGGCCTCTACCGGCCGCCCTCATGCCTTGCGGGCTGGACCGCGTCCCGCGAGGCGCATTAAAACCACTCCCCAATTCAACACTCCAACAATCCAACCGGCGCCTGTCCGGTACGCCCGCGCATACCTAAAGCGCCTTTCTTAGCTTGACGGGCGGAATACCCAGGGCTTCCCGGTATTTCGCCACAGTTCGCCGCGCCACGACAACCCCCTGCTCGCCGAGCAAGTCGACAAGCTGGCTATCGGAGAGCGGTTTTTTCACGTCTTCGGCAGCGACCAGCTGCTTGATCAGCGCCCGGATAGCCGTGGCCGAACAGGCGCCGCCCGCATCGGTCGCCACATGGCTGCCGAAAAAATACTTCAGTTCAAAGATGCCGCGCGGCGTCGCCATGTATTTCTGTGTCGTCACCCGCGATACCGTCGATTCATGCAAACCGAGGAGGTCGGCGACCTCACGCAGCACCATCGGCCGCATGGCGATCTCGCCATGGTCGAAAAACTGCCGTTGGCGCTCAACGATCGTCTGCGCCACACGCAGAATGGTGTTGAAACGTTGTTCGACATTCTTGATCAGCCAGCGCGCTTCCTGTAGCTGTCCGGCCAGCCCGGAACCGCGCTGGCCGGAGAGAATCTGCGCATACAGGCTGTTGATGCGCAGTCGCGGATAGGCGTCGGCATTGATGCTCGCCGTCCATTGTCCACGCACTTTGCGCACCACCACGTCGGGCGTGATATAGCGCGTATCGGCCGTATCGTAAGGCGCGCCAGGACGCGGATCGAGGCTGCGGATCAGTGATTGCGCCTCGCGCAAGGCATCATCGTCGCAGGCGAGGAGTTTTTTTAGCCTGGCGAAGTCGCGGCTGGCCAGCAGATCGAGATGGTCACGCACGATAGCTAGGGCCAGATCGCGCGTTGTCCCGGCCGGCTGCAGCGCCAGTTGCAGCGCCAGGCATTCGCTGACATTGCGCGCCCCGACACCCGCCGGTTCGAGGTGCTGAAGCCGCCGAAGCGCAATCTGCAATTCTTCCGGCTCGATTTCCAGCTCGGCGGGCAAGGCCTCGGCCACATCCTCCAGCGACATGGTCAGATACCCGCCTTCATCGACGGCATCGACCAGGCATTGCAGCAACACACGATCGCGTTCGGACAGTTTCAGCAAACCGACCTGTTGCGTGAGATGTTCGCGCAGCGAAATCCGGGCGGCCTGAATGTCCTGGTAATCGCCGTCATCGTCATCGGGCGAGCTGGGCGGCCCCGAAAAATGCGGTTCATCGGCATCGGCAAACCAGCTTTCGCCGTCATCGGCAAGGGAAGCCGGCAGGCTGTCCTCCCTTTCCCCGTTGGCGGACTCCGGAACATCGTGCGTATCGCCCGCCCCATCCGGAATCCCCCCGTTTACATGCATGTCATCGCCCTGTACATGGGCGTTGGACAGCGTAGCGTATTCGTTTTCCACACGCTCCAGCAGCGGATTTTCCTGAAGGAATTTTTCCAGCTCCTGCTCCAGTTCCAGTGTAGAGAGTTGCAGCAGGCGGATCGACTGCTGCAACTGAGGCGTCAGTGCCAAATGCTGTGAGAGCTTGAGCTGTAGGGACGGTTTCATAAAATGATCGGTAGCGTATCGCCCGCCCGGACGATCGAACCGCGCGATGGCCGGATCAGGCCGGGCTGGCCATCGGTAAACCGCGCGGCGATTTAGAGGCGGAAGTTCTCGCCGAGATACACCTTACGGACGTCTTCATTATAAATGATTTCATCGGGCCGACCGGCCGCCAATACCATGCCGTCATTGAGAATATACGCGTGATCGCAAATACCGAGCGTCTCGCGCACGTTATGGTCGGTAATCAGCACGCCGATGTTGCGCTCTTTGAGAAAGCGGATGATTTTCTGGATGTCGAGCACGGCGATCGGATCAATTCCGGCGAATGGTTCGTCGAGCAGAATAAAGCGCGGCTGCGTCGCCAGAGCGCGTGCGATCTCGACACGCCGCCGCTCGCCGCCGGACAGCGCCGCCGCCGGACTGTTGCGGATATGCCCAATGTGCAGATCTTCGATCAGATCACTGGTGCGGCGTTCGACTTCCGCCGCCGAGTGCCCTTGCAGCTCCAGAACAGCACGGATATTCTCGGTCACGCTCAGCTTGCGGAACACCGAGGCTTCCTGCGGCAAATAGGAAATTCCCATATGGGCGCGGCGATGAATCGGCAGGTGCGTAATCCGTTGGCCGTCGATGAGCACCTCGCCGCTATCGCAGGCGACCAGCCCGACCACCATATAAAAGCAGGTGGTTTTACCCGCGCCGTTTGGCCCCAGCAGCCCGACGACCTCGCCGCTGCACACCTCAAG
Organism: uncultured Propionivibrio sp.; assembly: GCA_937923255.1. GTDB lineage: Bacteria > Pseudomonadota > Gammaproteobacteria > Burkholderiales > Rhodocyclaceae > Propionivibrio > Propionivibrio hellwigii. The sequence continues at coordinate 13,672 of CALAIL010000041.1, forward strand.
CGAAACGCCCTGTATAACCTGGCGTTTTTTGTAACGCTTGCGTAAATCCTGCGTCGCCAGCGTACTTTGCACGCGGATTGGATTTTCGACAGGATCGCCGTCGGCATTGCTGACAACGTGGCTGTTTTCGGCTTCGTTCATGCTTTATTCTTCATCAAAATCCGCGCCCAGGGCGCGGCGGATGGTTTCGCCGGAAAATCCCCGGCGCATCAGAAAGCGCACCTGCTTCGCCCGTCCGGCGGCATCCAGCGCTGGCGGCTGCGCACCGAACCGGCGCTGCCACACCTGGCGCGCCCGCGCGACTTCATCCCCACAGGCGGCCAGCGCCGTCTCGACCAGCGCGGCGTCGACGCCACGGGCGCGCAGTTCCTGCGACAGACGCCGATTGCCATAACGCGCGCCGCGCGCATTCAAGCGCGCTTCCACATAACGCGCGTCGGAGAGCAGGCGACGCGCTTCCAGATCGTCGAGCAGTGCGGCCAGCACCTCGTCCGACTCGGCGTATGCGGCCAGTTTACGCGCCAACTCGGCGCGGGAATGTTCACGGCGGGCCAACATGCCCAGCGCCCGCGCGCGCAGGCTGATGCCGGAATTCGCCGTATTGCGCGCGCGGTCAAGGCGCCTTGCGGCATCTTCCGGCAGCCTTTCGACGCCGCTTCCGTCACCGCCGATTCCCTGTTCGGCGCCGTATTCAGCCTTGTGCCCGAATCGGCGGATCTTGCCTTCCCGGCGCGCTTCTTCCCGCCCCATCGGCATCTGATCCGCCGCTGCGCCTTGCCTAAGCCTCATCCGCCTGCGGCAACGGCACATTGACGGCAGCGCGGATCTTCGCCTCGATTTCACCCGCCACCTGCGGATTGACGCGCAGATATTCGCGCACGTTGTCTTTGCCCTGGCCGATCTTGTCGCCGTTGTAGGCATACCAGGAGCCGGATTTGTCGATCAGCTTGTGGGCCACGCCCAGCTCGATGATTTCGCCTTCGCGCGAAATGCCTTCACCGTACAGAATGTCGAAAATCGCTTCGCGGAAAGGCGGAGAAACCTTGTTTTTAACCACTTTGACGCGGGTTTCGTTGCCAATCACCTCATCGCCTTTCTTGATGGCGCCGATGCGGCGGATATCCAGGCGCACCGAGGCATAGAACTTGAGCGCATTGCCGCCGGTTGTCGTTTCCGGGTTGCCGAACATGACGCCGATCTTCATGCGAATCTGGTTGATGAAGATAACCAGCGTATTGGTGCGGTTGATGTTCGCCGTCAGCTTGCGCAAGGCCTGACTCATCAGACGGGCGTGCAGGCCCGGCAGCGAATCCCCCATATCCCCCTCGATTTCCGCCTTGGGCACCAGCGCCGCCACCGAGTCGATGACCACGACGTCGACACTGCCCGAACGCACCAGCATATCGGCGATTTCGAGCGCCTGCTCTCCGGTATCCGGCTGCGAGATGAGCAGATCGTCGAGCTTGACGCCCAGCTTCTGCGCATACACCGGATCAAGCGCATGCTCGGCGTCGATAAAAGCCGCCGTCCCGCCGAGTTTCTGCATCTCGGCGATGACCTGAAGCGTCAGCGTTGTCTTGCCGGAAGATTCCGGGCCGTAAATCTCGATAACCCGCCCGCGCGGCAGGCCGCCGACACCCAGCGCAATGTCAAGACCGAGCGAGCCGGTCGAAACCACCTGCAAATCCTTTTCGACGCTGCCCTCGCCCATTTTCATGATCGAGCCTTTGCCGAACTGCCTTTCGATCTGGGCCAGCGCCGCGGCTAGCGCCTTTGCCTTGTTATCGTCCATGGCGTGTCCTCTTCATCCTTTTCGTTCCTTCGTCCTTTTCGTCTATCTGAATGATGCCGTCCGTCGCCCGAATTGCCTGGCAACCAGGCGAAACAAATACGGCCGGATTATCGCACGATGCCGGACAGGCACATGTGCGGAATACGCGATCTTTATACACCTGATTACTGTAATTATATACAGCTTTTACCCGTAAAAACCAGTCATGCGCACTGCTTATGCGCTCATGGCGCCGACCGCACTACCGTCAGGTTCCGCCAGCAGGCCGCTCAAGGCATAGGCCACCGCCTGCGCCCGCACCTGGGCGCGCGTTCCAGAAAAACGGCGCGCGCTGACGCGCAATGCACCGCTCCGCGCCGCCCAGGCAAAACAGACCAGACCGACCGGCTTTTCCGCCGAACCGCCGCTCGGCCCGGCCACGCCGGTAATTGCCAGCGCAAAATCAGCGCGGCTGTGCGTCAGCGCGCCGGTGGCCATGGCTGCCGCCGTGGCTTCGCTGACCGCCCCGTGCACGGCCAGCGTTTCCGCATCGACGCCGAGCATCTCCTGCTTGGCCGCGTTGGAATAAGTGACGAAACCGCGCTCAAACCAGACGGAACTGCCGGCAATCGCCGTCAGGCATTGCGCCACCCAGCCGCCGGTACACGATTCCGCTGCCGCCAGCCGCTGTCCGCGTGCGCCCAGCATCTCGCCCACACGCGCAGCCAGCGCTTCAAGCGCCGCCTGAGTAGGCGCGGAAACAAGCATAGGATCGGCGTCCGTCATGTTTTCCCTCCTCAAACTCCGAAAAATTGCACGATGGCCAGCACCAGAATCGCATAACAGGCGGCGAACAGGTCGTCGGCCATAACGCCAAAACCATTCTTCACCTGCGTATCGAAATACCGGGCCGGTTGCGGCTTAACGATGTCGAAAAAGCGAAACAGCAAAAACGCCGCGCCTTGCCACGCCCAGCCCGGCGGGCAGCAGAACAGCACCAGCCAGAACGGCACAATTTCATCCCAGACGATGCTCCCGTGATCGACCGCGCCCAGATCGGCACCTGTTTTCTGCACGGCCGGCACGCCGAGAGCAAAGCACACGGCCAAAAGGCCCGCCAACTGCGCATCGCCCAGCCACGCCCGCAGCGGCAGAAACAAGGCCCAGGCCAGCAGCGTCCCGACCGTCCCCGGCGCCAGCGGCGACAGGCCGCTGCCAAAACCGCAGGCGACAAAATGCGCCGGATGCGAAAAGAGAAAACGCAAGGACGGCGCCTTACGGTGCGGGATATCGATGTCGGACATATCAATGCATGCCTTTTAACCGTTAAAAGCAAGGAAAATAAATCCCGGCGCTCATAAAAACAGATCCAAAAGCGACCACAATATTACAAACAATATTAAACAACATTGCGCTATTCTAATCTTTCGCTTCTGCTGAGATTCCCTACGATTTAACTCATCTGCAATTATCTTACAATCTTCTTCGCACTGCTTTAATTGCTCCAACTGATCAGGCAAAAATTCATTCTTTTGCCCATCTTTTATATTGACACTATTTTCAGAAATACGCCTTATTGCCCCATTATATGCATCAGAAAAGAATGGATTCCAATCATACTGGCGCCCCGTGGACTTTTCCCAAAGCAAATTAGCCGCCATTTCAATCGTTTCCGGGGCCTTATGTTTACTATTACTATTTAGTGCAATAGTAATAGTAAAATAATTGGTATGGGCACGCACCAGACCCAAATAAATAAGTATTCTCCGTATCCAACGTTTTTCCAATATAGACTGGCTATTTTCAACATAAAAATATAAAGTGTAATAACGTGAGTCAAATCTACTTGAATAGGACGAAAGATAAATACCAAAAACCTGGTGCCAGGGAATAAAGCCATATCGAGGTGTAAAAAAGCCGTCCCGACTCAACTCACACGCAGGCTTTCCTAGATAAGGAATAAAATCAAAAGAATACAAAACTGCCATAACCAGTATGCAGCTACTTACTAATATAATTTTCCAACTTACCAGATTTAATATTTCCCCATCATATATCAGCATAAGCCCTATTACAATAATAAACAGACTAAATAGAAACATACCTGGAAGTCTTTCAGCGCCAGTTTTTAATACTTTTCCAGCAGGCCAGAAACTTATTTCTATCAGTTCGCGTATTTCCTGTTTCGCTTTTTGAATATATCTTTTTTCTCGATTATTTAAATATTTTTTATCTAGAATATTTACGCATATAATTATCCCCAAGCCTAAACCAATAGCGATAGCAGCCATAGCTATATCGCTATAGACTTTTGCTATTCCGACACCAAGCATTAATATCCCTGGCAATAATAACAACATAATTATTACACGTAACATTTCAGTCAAATAATAAATAAAAGTTGATTGATTCGGACAATTTAGATACTTAAATCTTTTAAATTAACAACTTATCATAAACTGCAACGTTGCATTAACCAATAAGTGTTTATATTCTGCCGTCAGAATATACGGGATTACCTAGAATTTCATACGTGCTTTACGAGGCGGGATATCGATGCCGGGCATATCAATGCATTTTAGCAATATTGAAAAAAGGAAATGGATTCCGCACTTATGAAAAAATCCCCTTCAAAAATGGCCATAATAGCGTAGCCAATATTCCAAATATCAATAGCCTAGTTAACCACTTAATTTTGGATTCATAACGACAAAGTTCATTTTCTATTATCTTGAGATCTCTGAGATTTTCCTCAAATTTCTGCTCCCAATCATGCATAGAGCCATTCTCTTGCACATCCATATTGATACTATTTTCTGAAATACGTCTTACCGCATCATTGTACGCATCGGAAAGCCATGGTTTCCAATCATACTGGCGCCCCGTGGCCTTATTCCAAAGCAATTTAGCCACCGCTCCAATTGTTTCTGGCGTCTCGTATTTACTATTACTATTTAATGCAATAGCAATATTAAAATAATTAGCATGGGCATGCACCAAACCTAAATAAACAAGCATTCTCTGCACCCAACGTTTTTCTATTATAGACTGGCTATTTTCAACATGAAAATATAAAGTATAATGACGCAAATCAAACCTATCTGAATAAGACGAAAGAGCAATACCAAAAACCTGGCACCAGGGAATAAAACCCCATCGGGGTGTAAAAAATCCGTCCCGACTCAGCTCGCACGCAGGTTTTCCCAAATAAGGAATAGAATTAAAAAAATACAGAGCCGCCATAACTAGTATGCAACCACTTGCTAATATAATTTCCAAACTTACCGGATCTGATATCATTTCATTGTATATTAGTATAGAACCTATCACAATAATAAATAAACTAAATAAAAATATACCAAGATTTATTTCCGGGTCGGTTCTCAATACTTTTCCAGCAGGCCAGGAACTTATTTTCATCAGTTTGTGTATTTCCTCCTTTACTTTTTGAGTATGTTTTCTTTCTCGCTTCTTTAAATATTTTTCATCTAGAATATTTGCGTATCTTATTGTCAAAAAACCCAGGCCAATAACAACAGCAGCAATAGCCATATCGCGAAATCCTATTATCAGTCCGGCAGTAATTATTATTACTCCCAGCAATGATAATAATGTACTTATTACACGCAACATTTCAGTCAAATAATAAATAAAAATTGATTTGGACAATTTGGATATTCAAGCTTTTTAAGTTATCAGCTTATCATAAACTGTAGTATTGCATTAACTAATAAGCATTTATATTCTGCCATCAGAATATACGGGATTACCTAGAATTTCATACGTGCTTTACAAGGCGGGATATCGATACCGGACATATCAATACACTTTAGCAATGTTGAAAACAAAGGAGATGAATCCTGCGTTCATGAAAAAAACTTCTTCAGAAGTGACAATAATATTACAGTCAATATCAAACAATACTGCGCTATTCTATCTATCCGCTTCCGCTGAGATTCTTCACGATTCAATTCGTCAGTAATTATCTTTAAAGATTCTTCGTTTGATTTGAGTTTTTCTAGCAAATCAAGCAGAATCTTATCCTCTTGATCGTCTTCCATATTGACGCTGCTTTCTGAAATACGCTTTACCCCCTCACTATACTCATCAAAAAAGAATGGATTCCAACCATGCGGCCGCCCTGTAGCCTTTTCCCAAAGGAATCTGGTCATAATTTCAATCGTTTCCGGCGTCTCATGTTTACTATGTAATATAATAACAATATTAAAATCATCGTCTTGAGTACGCACCAAACCCAAATAAATAAGCACTCTCCGCATCCAGCGTTTCTTCAAAATAGACTGGCTATTTTTGATGCGAAAATCTAAAGAATAATGACACGAGCCAAATATGCCGGTATGGGTCCAAAGATGAATACCAAGAACTTGATGCCAGGGAATAAAACCCCATCGAGGCGTAAAAAAGCCATCCTGACTCAGCTCAAATGCTGGCTTTCCCAGATAAAAAATAATTCTAGAGAGATACAAAACTGCTACGACCAGCATGCAACCACTTGCTAATATAATTTCCCAGCTTACCGGATTTAATGTCATTCCTTTACGTATCAGTATGGGGCCCATCACGATAAAAAACAGGCTAAACAAAAACATACCGAGATCTAGTTCAGAGTCGGTTTTTAACACTTTTCCAGTAGGCCATGAACTTATTTCCCTCAGTTTGTTCCATTCTTGTTTCATTTTTTGAGTATGTCTTCTTTCTCGCTCCTGCAAATATTTTTTATCTAGAGTATTTGCATATATAATTATCGCAAAGCCCAAGCTAATAACAACAGCACTTATAGCCATATCGCGATAGCCTGTCGCCGTTCCGACGCCAATTATTATTATCCCCAGCGCCAATAGCAATAATTTTTTATTTAGAACATTCACGTACCTGATTATTACCAAACCCAGTCCAACAACGATAGCAACCATAGCTATAGAGGTTTCGTGATTGCTTATCGCCATCCCGATGCCAATTATTATTAGTCCTGACAGTAATAACAATATACTTATTACACGCAACATTTTAGTTAAATAACAAATAAAGATTGATTGATTTGGACAATTTAGATATTCAAGCCTTTTAAGTTACCGGCTTATCACAAATTTCTCGCATATTTTGCCTTTTCAAACTTCAAGCTGACTCAAAATGATCGAAACCCCGGCGTTGCGGCGTAACGCGCTGGCCGTCGGCATCGATAAGATTCACCGCGCCGGGTACATCATCCTGCCCAACTGCGCCCCCCTGACCGGCCGCGCTTACCTGCCCGATCCGCCAGAGCGGCAGGTCGAGCCGCGCGGCAAGTGCGGCAAGCGCGGCGCGCCGATCGGGCGCGGCCGTAAAAGCCAATTCGTAATCGTCGCCGCCGGCGAGCTGGCAATCACGCGCCAGCACCGGATCGGCCCCCGCCGGGAGGCACGGCAGGTGCGCCATCCACACGTCGATGCAGCAGCGCGAACGCTCGGCGATATGGCCGACATCCGCCAGCAGACCGTCGGAAACGTCGATCGCGGCGTGCGCCAGAGCGTCCTGACGCAAGGCCAGCCCCAGCTCGACGCGCGGCAGCGGCCGCTGCAAGGCTTCGACACAACGCTTCGCCAGCGCGGCAGGCAGCGCCGTGCGGCCTTGCAGATGCGCCAGCCCCAGCGCCGCCAGCCCCGGCTGCCCGGACACCCACAGGTCGTCGCCGGCTTGCGCGCCGTCGCGCCGCAAAGCCGCGCCGGCGGGGGCTTCGCCAATGGCCGTGACGCAGAAGTTGAGCGGCCCGCGCGTCGTGTCGCCACCGATGAGGTCGACGCCATAACGCCCGGCGCAGGCAAAAAGGCCCTCGGCAAACGCCGCCAGCCAGGCCTCATCGGCCTGCGGCAGACTGCCGGCGAGCAGGATCCAGCGCGGCCGCGCGCCCATAGCGGCGAGGTCGGAAAGATTGACCGCCAGCGTTTTCCAGCCCAGCTGGCGCGGGTCAGTCTCCGGCAAAAAATGCGTGCCGGAAACCAGCATATCGGTCGTGATCGCCAGTTCCATGCCCGGCGCGGGCGCGATTAGGGCGCAATCGTCACCGGGGCCGAGCGCGGTCTGCGGCGTCGGGCGGGCAAAATAACGGTCGATCAGGGCAAATTCGGCGCGTTTTTCAGAGGTCATGGCGCGATGTTATACGATTCGGCTACGGCGCGGCAGCCCGCCAACAAAGGGAAAAACGGGAAAGGCAATGCCCGGAAGCCCGCGTATTTAGGGCTTTTCCACCGAGGCTGCCCGACAAGGCGCATGGATGGGGTCACGCAGCATCACTTGCCCGTAAGTCCGCTATTCATAAGGCTCCCAAAGATGCCTGCCATCAAGCCCAGTATCCATGCGGCTTCCAGAGAGTCCTACCCTCAAGCTCACTATCCATAAGCCTTTCAGAGATACCTACCCGCAAACCCTTTATCCATAAGCTTTCCAGAGGCACCTGCCCGCAAACGCCCTAAATACACGGACTTCAACGTGGTTTGATACGGCGGGTGTGTTGGGTGCACTAGAGACGCTGGATGCGTTGGATGGGATAACCAATGGCCTGGCGGCAGGACGGAGCCGCGCCGGCAATGCAGCGCCCCCTGCCCGCAAGCCCGGTACTCATGTGGTCTTCAGAGACACCTACCCGAAAAACCACTATCCATAAGCCTCCCAGAGATCACTGCTCGCAAGCCCAGTATTCATGCGGCTTCTGGAGACGCCTACCCGAAAACCCTTTATCCATAAGCCTTCCAGAGGCACCTGCCCGCAAACGCCCTAAATACACGGGCTTCAGCGGGGTTTCTATACGGTGGATGCGCAGGGTAAGGTCGTTGCCCAGCCTAGCAGTTTTTCCGTGCGCGGATGTGCTGGGTGTGCGTGGTGTGCTCGATACTCTGGGTGCGCCGGGCGCGTTCAGTTGCGTGCATTAGACGCGAATGACCGGCGGATTGGCGGAAGGACGAAGCCGCGCCGGCAATGCGGCAGCCCGCTGGCAATGGGAAAAACGGGAAAGGCAATGCCCGGAAGCCCGCGTATTTAGGGACTCTCCGCCGAGGCTGCCCGGCAAGACGCATGGATAGGGTAACGCAGCATCCTCGCCCGTAAGTCCGCTATTCATAAGCCTCCCAGAGATGCCTGCCTGCAAGTCCAGTACTCATGCGGTCTTCAGCGACACCTACCCAAAAAACCACTATCCATGAGGACTCCAGAGACACTCACCCGAAATCCCTTTATCCACAAGGGTTTCAGAGACCCATGCCCGCAAACCCTTTATCCATAAGCCTTTCAGAGGCACCTGCCCGCAAACGCCCTAAATACGCGGGCTTCAGCGGGGCTTCGATACGGCGGGTGAGCGGGGTAAGGTCGTTGCCCAGCCTAGTAGTTTTTCCGCGCACGGATGTGCTGGGTGCGCTAGATGCGCCGTGTGCGTTAGATGGGGATCACCGGCGGGCAGGCGATCTTTTACGCACCGCCCACGCCGTGGGGTCAGGGCTGGCGGTTGATCGGGTCGTTCTCCGGGTCGGCCGCCGTTTTGAAGTTCTCGGCGCTCTCGACACGCTCGGCCGTCCCTGGCTGATCGGGCGCTTTTTCCGACGCTTTCCCGGATGCTTTTCCGGATACCTTCCCGCCGGTCTTGCCGGCAGCGCGGCGGGCATTCACCTCGGCCGGGCGCAGTTTGGCAGCCAGCCGGTCGAGCACGCCATTGACGTATTTGTGGCCGTCCGCGCCGCCAAAGCCTTTGGTCAGTTCGATGGCTTCGTTGATGATGACGCGGTACGGCGTTTCCGGGTTGTTGCCCAGTTCGTAAGCGCCCGCCAGCAGAATGCTGGCCTCGACAGGCGAGAGTTCGGCAAAGGGGCGGTCGAGAAATTCCTGCAATTGCGCCTGCAACTGGTTTTCCTGCGCAAGCACGCCATGCAGCAGTGCGGAAAAGAATTCGCGGTCGGCCCGGCCAAAACCTTCGCTGTCGCGCAGATGCGCTTCGATGGCCGCTTCGTCGTTTCCGGACAGACGCCACTGGTACAGGCCCTGCATGGCGAACTCGCGGGCGCGGCGGCGCGGCGAGCGGGCGGCCGCGCGGCCAGACGGGGCGGATGAGCTGGATGGGCAGTTCGGGCGATTTTTCGCCGCGCCGGGCGGCGTTTGGCCGTGAGGCGCCGCCTTTGTATCCTGCGCGTTCTGTGTGTCCGGCATCGTCTGCCCCTCCGGTATGCGGCCGGGCGTATGCATGTCGCGCATGTCATTCATGCCACTCGTGTCACGCGTGTCGTTCATGCCGGTCTTTCGTTGATGGCGCGCAGCAGATGAGCCATCTCAACGGCGGCGCGGGCGCAGTCGGTCCCTTTTTCGCGCGTGCGCGCCTGCGCCTGCGCGTCGGTTTCACAGGTCAAAATGCCGTTGGCGACCGGGATGCCGGTATCGAGTTGCACTTCCATGAGGCCGCGTGAGGAATCGTTGGAAACGACCTCGAAATGGTAGGTTTCACCGCGCAGCACCGCGCCCAGCGCGATCAGCGCGTCGTAGCGGCGGCTCTGCGCCATGCTTTGCAGGGCCAGCGGAATTTCCAGCGCGCCCGGCACGGTGGCAATTTCGATATCCGCATCGGATAGCCCCAGCCGCCGCAATTCTTCGACGCAGGCGGAGCGCAGCGCCTCGCCGATCTCCGGATTGAAGCGGCTCATGACAATGCCGACGCGCACGCCGCCGCCTGTCAGATCGTTCGGATACTCAAAAATGTCGAATCGGGGCATGGTGCGTCCTTCAAAAACAGATCAAAACAGTCGGTTGCAACCGGCCTTAAGCGGCCGGCGCCGACGATGGCGGCAATGCATCCGCCTCGCCAGGCCGCGTGATGTAGCCGGTGACCTCCAGGCCAAACCCAGCCATGCTCGGGATGCGGCGGGGGCTGCCCAGCAGGCGCATTTTGCGCACGCCGAGATCGCGCAGAATCTGCGCGCCGATGCCGAAAATGTGCGGGTCCCAGCGCGTCGCATGCGTTTCGCGCGGCGTCGCCTGCGCCTTCAGGATATCCGCGCCGCTTTCCGGGCTGCGCAGCAGCACGATCACGCCCGATTCGCTGCGCGCCAGCAGATGCAGGGCGTCGTTGAGCGAAAAAGTATGGCGGCTGTTATCGAGATCGAGAAAATCGAGCACGCTGAGCGGTTCATGGACACGCACCAGCGTTTCCCTGTCCGGCGCGATCTCGCCACGGGTCAGCGCCAGATGCACGTCGTTGGCGGCGCGGTCGGCGTAGGCATGCAGGATAAACTCGCCGTACACCGTCCGCACCGGTTTCGAGAAACAGCGTTCGACCAGCGTCTCATGGCGGCTGCGGAATTCTATGAGATCGGCGATCGTGCCGACTTTCAGCCCATGATGCGCGGCGAATTCAAGCAGATCAGGCAGGCGCGCCATAGTGCCGTCCTCGCGCAGCACCTCGCAGATTACGGACGCCGGCTCCAGGCCGGCCATCTGCGCCAGATCGCAGCCCGCCTCGGTATGGCCGGCACGCACCAGCACGCCGCCTTCGCGCGCGATGATCGGGAAAACATGCCCGGGCTGCACCACATCTTCCGGCCGGGCATGACGCGCCACGGCAGCCTGCACGGTGCGCGCGCGGTCGTGCGCCGAAATGCCGGTGGTCACGCCTTTGGCGGCTTCGATCGAAACGGTAAAGGCGGTGTGAAAGGGGCTGCGGTTATCACGCGCCATCGGCGTCAGCCCCAGCTGGCGCGCGCGCGCCGCCGTCAGGGTCAAACAGACAAGGCCGCGCGCATGCGTCACCATGAAATTGATCGCATCCGGCGTAATGTGTTCGGCGGCGATCAGCAGATCCCCTTCGTTTTCGCGGTCTTCCTCATCGACGAGGATCACCATGCGACCGTTGCGCAGTTCGGCGACGATCTCCTCGATCGGCGCGATGGCCGACGATGCGCGCTCGGGCGACATCAGTGCGCCTCCTGGGAATTATCGCCATCGCCGGCTTCGTCGGCGTTCAGCATGCGCTCGACGTAGCGCGCGATCAGGTCGACTTCCAGATTGACGGCATCGCCCACTTTGAGTTCGCCCAGCGTCGTTGCCGTCAGGGTGTGGGGAATCAGGTTGATGGAAAAATCCGCCGCCTCAACCGTGTTGGTGGTCAGGCTGACGCCATTGACGGTAATCGACCCTTTGCGCGCGATATACCGCGCCAGCGCCGCCGGCGCGCGGATGACAAGCAGGCGGTTGTCGCCCAGCGCATCGAAGCGCAGCACCCGACCGACGCCGTCGACGTGGCCGGAAACAAGATGCCCGCCCAGCCGATCAGAGAGGCGCAGCGCCTTTTCCAGATTGATGGCGCCCGGTGCGGCCAGCCCGACGGTGCAGGAAAGCGTTTCCGGCGAGACATCGACGCTGAAGGTCGTGTCCTTCATCTCGACGACGGTGAGGCAGACGCCGTTACAGGCAATCGAATCGCCGATGGCGACATCGGCCAAATCCAGCGCGCCGGCCTCGATGGTCAGACGCACGGTTGATGCGCCGTCGTTACGCGGCGTCAGAGCAGTAATGCGGCCTATGGCCGCGATGATTCCGGAAAACATGGCAAGAGCGTTTCACAGCGATCAAAAGATAGCGGTGATTCTAGCATTGCCGCTCCACGCGCGTCGCGGGGAAGCCAATGAACATCGACGTACCCCCTGCCCACCGCGCGCGCAGAAAGAAAGTTCGCTGCCGGCTTGCGGCACGACAGCTTCAAACAGCATCTCCTGCCCACCGCGCGCGCAGAAAGAAAGTTCGCTATCCACGCTGAAGAACTCCCGCTGCAGCCACCTGTCGCCTTGTGCGCGGGGCGGAAAGAAAGGTCCAATCATTGCCGGCTGCTACGGTTGGATGATATTCACCTGGCTTAACATCATCAAAGCCTAAGCCGAGCAACTCATTGAAAAATACGGCGGTTAATTTCTTTTAGGTGTGCTGCATCGAAGTCGCCACGCACTGGACTAGCACGCAGATCAATGATACGAAAAGCCATCTGCTCAGCTTCTAACGCATACCTCTCTTGAGGGGTCAGCGTCAGCTTATCGCTCATGGCGATAGCCTTTAACAAGCTCTTCTATGCTAATTTCGCCATTGATGTAGCGGAGTGCATGCTGCTCTGCAGCTTCGCTAAGTTTGAAGCCTTCCAGTCCGACGGAAGCACGTGCATACTTGAAGGCTTCTTCTCTGCGCTCGCGCTCTTCTGGCGAAATGGATGCCGTGCGGTTACGCACTTGCTGCACATAGTTACTCATCAACTCGCGCAATACTTGCACGGCCGGGCGGTGATCTGCCTCGGCTGCACTGTAAAAATTGGCTTGAAGCTCTGCCTCAACTTGAAATGTCATGGTGGCTTCTTTAGTCATAACTTGCTCCTATATTTCAACTCGCTGCCGTCAACAAATTCAAACATACACGGGAAATTTCAACCTCTTCATCCTGCCCGTTGTCCTCGTATCTGATAAATATCCAACCGTCTTTTGATGGCCTACGATTCAGCAGCAACATGACAGCACGTGCATTGTAAATACCCAAAAGCAAAGGTTTCTTCAAGGTCATTGAGTCAGACATAGCAGGCTTCTGCTCTTTTTCGATGTCGGAATTGTGGTACGGAAGCTTGCTTGCCGCATCACCATCGCTACCGCTATCAGAAACTTCGTCATGACGAAGTTTTTTACTGCCTGTTTCTACTATTACATCCGAAAGTGCATCTTCATCTGTCTTGTTAGGCAGTAGGGCAGTGGGATTCCGCAGACTTTCTTCCAAAATCGCGATACTCCTGCGAGTAATGTCCTGTTCTTTATTGGCAACCCAAGATTAAACCTGCTCGGGAAAATGAAAGAAAGTTTGTTATCACGCTGAAGAACTCCCGCTGTAGTTTCCTGCCGCCTCGCACGCGGGTGCGGGCGCCGCCATAGCTCTCACGCATATCCATCATCCATAGACAGGCACTCATGCTACCAAACGGAGAAAGGCCGTATGCCGCATCCACCGCCCGTTTCGGACAAGAGCGCTGATGGTGGATACGGCATTGGTGTCGCCGGGCGTTGGTGCTAGAGTGGTGCCCTGCCCACGCCAGGCCAGTTACGCAACCGCGGCAGTCGTGCCCGCTGGGCGTTTATCGTTTATCTATCTGCTTCATCCGCCCTCTGTTCATCTGACGTTCATCCGCCCGCCCATGTCAGCCAGACCGCCCGCGCCTGTCCCTCCCTCTCCCCCGATATCCCAGCCCGGAGATCCCCGCCGGCTGTCCAGTACAGTGGCTTGGCTATGCGCCTTTTTCGCCTTTCTGAATATCTACGCCATGCAGCCTGTGCTGCCCATGGTTATGCGCGACTTTGGCGCCACGCCGGTGCAGGCCGGTTTTACCGTGGGCGCGACGATTCTCGCACTGGCGCTGATGTCGCCGTTCATCGGCATGCTGTCCGACGCTGCGGGGCGTAAATCGGTCGTGTTCTTTTCGCTGCTCGGGCTATGCCTGCCAACGGCGCTGGTGCCTTTTGCCGACAGCCTGCGCATGCTTATCGTCCTGCGCTTTCTGCAAGGCTTATTCATCCCCGGCATCGTCGTCGTGCTGCTGGCCTATATCGGCGAGGAGTTTGCAGGGGAGGCGATTGCGCGCTTGAACGGCATTTTTATGAGCGGCGCGGTCATAGGCGGCTTCTGTGGCCGCTTTATCACCGGCCATCTAGGGCATCTTTTCGGCTGGCGCAGCGCCTTTGTTGCGCTGACGCTGCTCGATGCGCTCGGCGCGCTGATCGTATGGCGCGGAATACCCGCTTCACGCCATTTCACGGCCAACCGCGATTTTGGCAATGCCTTGCGCATCCTCGCCCGGCATCTGCACAACATTCCGTTGCTCACCGCCTGCGTGGTCGGCTTCTGCGTGCTGTTCTCGCTGATCGGCACCTTTACCTATGTGGTCGTATTGCTCGGCTTTCCGCCTTTCAGCCTGTCGGTCGCCGCGCTGGCAAACATCTTCTCCATCTATCTAATCGGCGCGTTTATCACGCATTTTTCCGGGCGCTTCATCGCCCGCATCGGCAGCCGCGCAGCGCTCCTCATTGCCCTGGCGGTGTCTTCGGGCGGACTGTGCCTGGCGCTGCTGCCCTCGCTCTTCGCCGTTCTCGCCGGCCTGACGCTGTGTTCCTCGGCGATATTCATCTGCCAGGCCGCGGCGTTCAGCGCCATCGCCCATAATGTCAGCGAGGGGCGTTCGCTGGCCAGCGGCCTGTATTACATGGCCTATTACGGCGGCGGCGCAACCGGCGCCTGGGTGGCCGGGCTGGCGTTCGAGGCATACGGCTGGAGCGGATCGGTCCTCTCCATGATTCTGGCTCAGGCCGTTGCCGCCGTCGCTGCCTGGTTCGGCTGGCGTCAGGCCACGCCAACGCCGTCGTCGCGCACCCCTCCGGAAAACTAGGTTTCAGATTTCATTGGCGGCTGCTTGATACGCCATGCGCCTTGCGCGCGAGCGACTGCGGCGGCTGATCGCCGATTTGCCGGCGGTTTACCGGATGAGGCGATTGGCGCCGCTGACCAGCGCTTTGAGCGAAGCGGTCACGATGTTCTCATCCAGGCCGACGCCGTAGCATTCATGCTCGCCGTTGCCGGCCATCACTTCCATGAAGGCGCAGGCGCGGGCATCGCCGCCCTTGCCCATCGAACGTTCCTCGTAGCTGCGCACCTGCAGGCTGATCCCGATGGCCGCCAGCGCCTGCACGGCCGCATCGATCGGGCCGTTGCCGCGCCCGTCAATCGCCTGGGCGATGCCATCGTGCTCGACGGTCAGCCGGATGCCCTGCTGCACGCCGGCGTCGAACAGCTGATGGCTGACGTAACGCACAGGGGCGGCGGTATTCAGATAAGTGCGCGCAAAAAGCGACCAGATATCGCCCGCGTCCATTTCACCGCCGTGATGGTCGGTATACCGCTGCACCTCGCCGGAAAATTCGACCTGCAAGCGCCGTGGCATGGCAATACCGTACTCGGTTTCTAGCAAGTAGGCGATACCGCCCTTGCCCGACTGGCTGTTGATGCGAATGACGGAATCGTAGCTGCGGCCAAGGTCGCTCGGATCGATCGGCAGATAGGGCATATTCCACCGCTGCGCACCGTTCTGCATGGCGAAGCCTTTCTTGATCGCGTCCTGATGCGAGCCGGAAAAGGCCGTGAAGACGAGATTGCCGACATAGGGATGGCGCGGATGGATCGGCATCTGCGTGCAATGTTCGTAGCAGCGCGCAACTTCGTTGATATTGGAAAAATCAAGTTGCGGATCGACGCCCTGCGTATACATATTGAGCGCCACCGTGACAATATCGACGTTGCCGGTGCGCTCGCCATTGCCGAAAAGGCAGCCTTCCACGCGGTCGGCGCCGGCCATCAGCCCCAGCTCCGCCGCCGCCACGGCCGTGCCGCGGTCATTGTGCGGGTGCAGGCTGAGGATCACGCTGTCGCGCCGCGCCAGATGGCGGTGCATCCATTCGATCTGGTCAGCGTACACATTGGGCGTCGCCATTTCCACCGTCGTCGGCAGATTGAGGATGATTTTGCGCTGCGGCGTCGCCCCCCACGCCGCACTGACGGCATCGCAGACTTCCAGGGCAAAATCCAGTTCGGTGCCGGTGAAATGCTCCGGGCTGTATTCGAGCATCCACTCGGTTTCCGGCTGCGCCTCGCACAGACTGCGCGCCAGCTTGACGGCAGAGACGGCCATATCGACGACTTCCGCCTTGCTCAGGTGGAAGACGAATTCGCGGAAAGGTTTGGACGTGGCGTTGTAAAGATGAACGATGGCGCGCTTTACCCCCCGGAGCGACTCGAAGGTGCGGCGGATCAGCTCCTCGCGCGCCGGCGCCAGCACTTCGATGGCGACATCGTCAGGAATATGATTTCCCTCGATCAGCATGCGCACGAAATCGAAATCGGTCTGCGAAGCGGACGGGAAACCGATCTCGATTTCCTTGAAGCCGATCTGGCACAGCGTGCGGAACATGCGCATCTTGCGCTCGCTGTCCATCGGCTCAAACAACGCCTGATTGCCATCGCGCAGATCCGAGCTCATCCAGATCGGCGCCTTGTCGATGGTGCGGCCCGGCCACTGGCGGTCAGTGAGGGGTATCGGGGGAAACGGCGTGTATTTGCTGGCGGGATTTTTCAACATGATGCGCTCTTTCGGAAGTCGTTGTTCAGACAAGTTTTCGATAACGGAATCATACTCCGGGCGCCGGCGCAGACGATTGCGATTTTTTCCTGATAATGGCGTAAATACGAAATAAACCAACCCAAATAAGAAAATATTCGGCAGAATATTGCCAATATATCTCTTTCAGGAAAAAATCATGCAAATCGACCGCATCGACCGTCAGATGCTTCGGCACCTCCAGCAGGACGGGCGCATCAGCAACCAGGAACTCGCCGACCGCGTCGGCCTCTCGCCCTCACCCTGCCTGCGCCGCCTGCGCGCGCTTGAAGAGGCCGGCATCATCGCCGGCTACTGCACGCGGCTCGATGCCAAACAGCTCGGCTATACGCTGATGGCGCTCATCCACATCTCGATGGACGCACACACGCCCGAGCGCTTCGAGCATTTCGACCAGGAGATCGCCGCCATGCCGGAAGTGCTCGAATGCCTGCTGATCACCGGGCAGGAAGCCGACTACCAGCTCAAGGTCATCGTGCCCGACATGGACGCCTTTCAGGAACTGCTGCTCAACCGCATCACGCGCATTCCCGGCGTGACCGGCGTGCATTCGAGCTTTGTCCTGCGCCGGGTCGTCGACCGCACGGATATTCCGGTATAACGCCGCCGGATGCAGAGGTCACGCACACCCTGGCAACGCTTTTGATCGGGAAATGGCCCCGTGCCCATTCCATTCTGTAGCCGCGCTCATTCTGTCCAGCAAAAGGCTCACTGCGCCTATAAAATGCGAAGCGCTTCCACTTTTGCCGTCGTCAAACCGCGCGCCGTCCGCGGGCAGCCGCCCGACGCTGGCGCTGCGGGCGGCCGTCGCCCATGCCGTGCGTCCGGGCTATGCACGGCACGAGGGATCGAGCGCCGGCCACGTACCAACAACCCCGTGCACAACCCATGAAGATCGACTACCACCGCCGCCTGCGGCCCGTCATCCGCCATCTGGAGCAGCATTACGCCGAGCCGATTGATCTGCATGAAATGGCGCGCCTGGCCGCCTTTTCGTCGCATCACTTTCATCGCGTTTTCAAGGCAGTCACCGGCGAAACGCCGGCGGCCTATTTGCGCCGCTTGCGGCTGGAAGCGGCGGCCCGGCAGCTTTTTTACGACGATAGCGCCCACATCACTGCGCTGGCGCTGGAATACGGTTTTTCTTCCTCGCAGGCGCTCGCCAAGGCATTTCGCCAGCACTTTGGCGTACCGCCCAGCGAGATTCGCGCCTGCACCGATCTGGAAAGCATCATCCGCACCATGCACAACAGCAAGATCGGACACCTCTTGCACAAAAGCGGACACGCCAGCGCCCCCGCCAATCCGCATCATGAGGCCTCTGCAACCCAACAGGAGCGTCCCATGAAAACCGAACGTCTTACCCCCTGCACCGTCGCCTACATCCGCGTGACCGGCTCTTACGGCCAAGGCTACGAGGCGGCCACGAACCGCCTGTACCAATGGGCCGGCGCGCATGGCCTGGCCGATGGCGAATGCCTGTTTATTTATTTCGACAACCCGGAAACCACGCCCGCCGAAAAGTGCCGCACCGACATCGCCATCACCCTGCCCGACGCGGTGGCAGACAGCGTGCCGCTACAAGGCGACATCGAAAAACGGCGTCTGCCCGGCGGTAGCTACGCGACCCTGCGCCGCACCGTGACGGCGCCCGAGCAATACCGCCAGTATTGGCAAGAGGCCATTGCCGCCATCATCGCCGCGCATCTGGAGATTGACGATGCCCGCCCCTGCTTCGAGCGTTACCACCGCTACGATATGGCCACAGGCGAGGCGGATGTGAGTTTTTGCACGGCTGTCCGCCTTTGACGTGATGCCGTACTCAGTCCTCCCCCTCACAGGCAGCGCAAGGCGTAGGATTTCGTACGATTTGTATGATTCGGCAAAATTCCTGCCTCGTGCACCGGCGCGGAACAGCATATCCTGCACCTGGGGAAATGCGCACCCAGCCGCATAGTGCTGAACCTGCGATATGCGCCAATCACTTTCTGCCATCCCGTAATCGCCGCCGGTCTGAACAACCGGCGGCCGGGCGCAGCCGCATCCACGCGCTTGCGCAGATCAAGCTGCCCCATTCTTGGCCCCGCCTTCCTGGCCGGCGAGCCAGCGCCGTGCCGGAACTGGCGCCTGCCGTCATACCCCCTCGGCTGAAGCCCGCGTCTTTTGGGCGTTTCCGGGCAGCCATGCCGGAAACCCACGTCCCTTGGGCATTTCCGAGCAGCCATCGCCAGAACCCGCGTCCTATAAGGCGTTCCGGGCAGAAGGCCGACTACCAGCTCAAGGTCATCGTGCCCGACATGGACGCCTTTCAGGAACTGCTGCTCAACCGCATCACGCGCATTCCGGGCGTGACCGGCGTGCATTCGAGCTTTGTCCTGCGCCGGGTCGTCGACCGCACCGACGTGCCGGTGTAGCCGATTTCGCCGGATTTACACCTTCAAACCTTAACTTGTCCTATTTCTTAGTTAAGAAAAATGGATTAACCTTAACTAAGAAAAACGCTTAGTTAAGGGAAATCGGATAACTTTAACTAACACAGGCGCTTAAGTTAAACTAATCGCCACCCAGCCCACATTCCATCATTCCATCTATCCGGCGCCGCCCATCTTGCCTATGAAATTCGAGAACTTCACCCCCGGCCGCTGGCAGCAGCGCCTGCAATATAAGAGCTTTGAACCCGTTCCGGTCAATCATGACTGGGCCTGGGAAGACCCACAAATCAACCTGCTGCTGGAATCCGCCAACCGCGCGCTGGGCGAACTCAATGCTTTTTCGTTGATCGTGCCGGATATTGACCTGTTCATTGCAATGCACGTAGTCAAGGAAGCGCAAACCTCCAGCCGCATCGAAGGCACGCGCACAAGCATTGACGAAGCCGTCCTGCCCGAAGAGCAAATCACCCCCGAAAAACGCGATGACTGGCACGAAGTCAATAACTACGTCGAGGCCGTCAATTACGCCATAGCCGAGCTGCATAGCCTGCCGCTATCCAACCGTCTGCTGCGTCAAACCCATACCATTTTGATGCGCGGCGTACGCGGGCAGCACAAGCAGCCCGGCGAATTCCGCATCAGTCAAAACTGGATTGGTGGCTCCAGCCTCGCCGATGCCGCGTTCATCCCCCCGCATCACGACAATGTGCCGGAACTGATGGGCGATCTGGAAAAATTCTGGCACAACGAAGCCATTACCTTGCCGCACCTGATTCGGGTGGCGATCAGCCATTACCAGTTCGAAACCATTCACCCGTTTTTCGACGGCAACGGCCGCATCGGCCGCCTGTTGATTCCGCTTTATCTAGTCAGCAATGGCCTGCTAGCCAAACCCTCGCTCTATCTGTCGGATTTCTTCGAGCGCAACCGGGGCAGCTACTACGATGCGCTGACCCGCGTGCGCACTTCCGGCGACCTGATTCACTGGGTGCGTTTTTTTCTGCAAGGCGTTGCCGAAACCTCGATCAAAGGGCGCGAAACGTTCAGAAAAATTCTTGCCTTACGCACAGAGGCGGAGCAGCGCATCCTGAGCCTGGGCAAACGCGCGCCCAATGCACATACCGCACTGAACCTGCTATACAGCCGCCCCATCATCGCCGCCGCCAATCTGGAACAAGCGCTTGGCGTATCCACGCCCACGGCGCAGGCCTTGATCAAAGATCTGGTTCGCCTCGACATTCTGAGCGAAATCACCGGCCAGAAACGCGCCCGGCTGTACTCCTTCAAATCCTACCTCGACCTGTTCCTTGGCTAAGGGAAACCGATTGACTTTAACGAACATGAAAAATTCTGGCATTACCTAATTTCTCATATTGCGTTGGAAATGCTTGCCGTACAAAAAATAACCGCCCCCAGGTGAACGCATTCAAACCTCAACCGATTGCAGCGCGGGCAGCATAGCACCGTCGAAGCCCTTATAAACAGGGCGTTTCCGAGCAGCCATGCCGGAAACCCGCGCCCCTTGGGCATTTCCAGGAACCCATCGCCAGAACCCGCGTCCTATAAGGCGTTCCGGGCAGGCAGGCCGGAAACGCCCGATAGACAAGGGCTAGCGGCCGACGGCATAAATTATCGGGCAGAGAAGCGGCTGGCGGCCTTACAGCAGCACGATATCGTACTGCTCCGGCGCATAGCTCGGCTCGGCCTGAAGGGAGACCGGCTTGCCGATGAAATCGGACAGCTTCGCCAGCCCCTGCGACTCTTCGTCGAGAAAGACGTCGATCACCGGCACGCCGGCGAGAATGCGGTATTCGCGCGCGTTGAACTGGCGCGCCTCGCGCAGCAGGTCGCGCAGGATTTCATAGGCGACGGTGCGCGCCGTCTTCACCTCGCCGCGGCCGCCGCAGGTCGGGCATTCTTCGCACAGGATGTGCGCCAGCGACTCGCGCGTGCGCTTGCGTGTCATCTCGACCAGCCCAAGGGCGCTGAAGCCGTTGACTGTCAGGCGGGTGTGGTCGCTGGACAGCGCTTTGTTGAATTCGGCCAGCACGGCGGTGCGGTGCTCGTCGCTATCCATGTCGATGAAGTCGATGATGATGATGCCGCCGAGATTGCGCAGGCGAAGCTGGCGGGCAATGGCCTGCGCGGCTTCCAGATTGGTCTTGAACACGGTGTCGTCGAAGTTGCGCACGCCGACAAAGCCGCCGGTGTTGACGTCGATCGTCGTCATCGCCTCGGTCTGGTCGAAGATCAGATAGCCGCCGGATTTTAGATCGACACGCCGCGCCAGCGCTTTCTGGATTTCTTCCTCGACGCCGTGCAGGTCGAACAGCGGGCGGTCGCCGCCGTAGTGCGCCAGCAGCGGGACGACGTCCGGCGTATACGTTTCGGCAAAGGTGCGCAGCGCCTGAAAATTTTCGCGCGAGTCGATGACGATTCCCTGCGTCTCCGGATTGACAAAATCGCGCAGCACGCGCAACCCCAGCGACAACTCACAGTAAATTGCCGAAGGCGCCGGCCGGATTTGCGCACGCGCCTCGATATCCGCCCACAGCTTGCGCAGATAGGCCATGTCCTTGAGCAGTTCTTCGTCGCTGGCGTTCTCGGCCATCGTGCGCACGATGAAGCCGCCCGATTCTTCCTCCGGCACCAGTTGCGCGAGCCTTTCGCGCAGCGCCTCGCGCCCCGCTTCATCGCCAATGCGCTGCGAGATGCCGATATGTTTCTCTTTCGGCAGATAGACGAGCAGACGCCCGGCCAGCGACATCTGCGTTGACAGGCGCGCGCCCTTGCTGCCGATCGGGTCTTTGATGACCTGGACGATCAGGCTCTGCCCTTCGTGCAGAATGCGCTCGATCGGCCGCGGCGAATCGCCGTTGGTGCGCGGCTCGTAAATATCGGCGACATGCAGAAAGGCCGTGCGCTCCAGGCCGACATCGATAAAGGCCGACTGCATGCCCGGCAGCACGCGCACAACCTTGCCCAGGTAGATGTTGCCGACCAGACCGCGGCTGGCGGTGCGCTCGATGTGCAACTCCTGCACGGACCCCTGGTCGATCACGGCGACGCGCGTTTCCTGCGGCGTAAAGTTGATGAAAATTTCTTCTGACATGGCAAACGAAAGCGTTAAACAAACGCTGTAGAATGTTGAAATTCCGGGCATTCTACCGCGATCTCTCCGCCTTTCTTTTCGCTTTTTTCCCCTGCCTTCTCACGTCAGTCCCGCCATGGTCGTTCCCGAACTGCTTTCCCCCGCCGGCTCGCTGGCCATGATGCGCCGCGCTTTTGCTTTCGGCGCCGATGCCGTTTACGCCGGCCAGCCGCGTTACAGCCTGCGTGTGCGCAACAACGAATTCGGCGATGCGGCGCGGCTCGGCCAGGCTATCGACGAAGCGCACGATGCGGGCAAGGCGTTTTACCTCGTCAGCAACGCCGTGCCGCACAATGCCAAGGTGCGCACCTATCTGGCCGACATGGAAGAGATTGTTGCGCTTTCGCCGGACGCCCTGATCATGGCCGACCCCGGCCTGATCGACCTGGTGCGCGAACGCTGGCCGGATATGCCGATTCACCTTTCGGTGCAGGCCAACACCGTCAATTTCGCCGCCGTGCGTTTCTGGCAGAAGCTCGGCCTGCGGCGCATCATTCTCTCGCGCGAGCTGTCGATTCCGGAAATCGCCGAAATCCGCCAGCAGTGCCCGGACATCGAACTGGAAGTTTTCATCCACGGCGCGCTGTGCATCGCCTATTCCGGCCGCTGCCTGCTGTCCGGCTACTTCAACCGGCGCGACGCCAACCAGGGCGCCTGCACCAATGCCTGCCGCTGGAACTACACGCTGAACGCGGCGGCCGCAGACGCCGCCGGCGATGTCTGGCTGCTTGAAGAAAGTGAACGCCCCGGCGAGATGATGCCGATCGAGGAGGATGAACACGGCACTTACATTCTCAATTCCAAAGATTTGCGCGCCGTCGAGCACGTCCAGCGTCTGGTCGAGATCGGCGTCGATTCGCTGAAAATCGAAGGGCGGACCAAGTCACCGTACTACGCCGCGCGCACCGCGCAAATTTACCGCTGCGCCATCGATGACGCTATCGCCGGCCGGCCGTTCGATCCGCGTCTGCTCAGCGCGCTGGAAAGCCTGGCCAACCGCGGCTATACCGACGGTTTTTACCGGCCGCGGCGCAACGCCGATCTGGCCGACCAGGCCCGGCTGCAAAACTACCAGCGCGGCAGCTCCGAGTCCGAACACAGCCGCTACGTCGGCGACGTGCTCAACTGGGACGAAACACGCCAGCTCGCTGAAGTCGACGTCAAAAACCATTTTGCCGTCGGCGACCGTCTGGAACTCATCCACCCGTCGGGCAATGTCACACTGCGCCTCGAACGCATGGAAAACGCCGACGGGCAAGCGATCCCGACGGCGCCCGGCAACGGCCATCGCGTCTGGATTCCGCTGCCCGCGCCGCGCCCGGCGCCGCTGGCGGAAGCCATGTTGGCGCGGTTTTCCTGAAATACCGGCGCCGTGACCGTTGCCCGGTGAACAGCCCTCTCACGCCTAGACGCAGCATGGCCCAAGCGCAGACACATAACGCCGCCGCAGGCACCGATCCGGGCGGCCGTCCGCTCGCACATTCGGTCACACCTCCGGCCGCACATTCGGCCGCGCACCTGTTCGTTGATATTTCCGCGCATGGCTTCGGCCATCTCGCTCAGGCTGCGCCGATTCTCAATGCCTTGCAGCGGCAGCGCCCCGGCCTGCGCCTGACGCTGCGCAGCGCCTTGCCGGAAGCGCGGCTGAAAAGCCGTATCGACGGCTTGTTCACGCACATCGCCGCCGCCTCCGATTTCGGTTTTGCCATGCATGACGCCCTCAATATCGACCTGCCGGCCACGCTGCGGCGCTACCGCCAGCAGCATGCGGACTGGACGCGGCGCGTCGATGCCGAAGCGCGTTTTCTGGACACGCTGCGCCCCGATCTCGTGCTCACCGATGTCGCCTATTTGCCGCTCGCCGGCGCAGCGCACGCCGGCATTCCCGCCTGGTCGATGTGTTCGCTCAACTGGGCCGACCTGTTTGCCCATTTTTTCGTCGATCGGGAAAATGATGATCACGGACAAGATGCGGCCGCCCGCCGCAAGCGCGAGAAGCGTTGCAAAATCCACGGCGACATTCTCGCCGCCTACCGCAGTGCGGCGCTTTTTCTGCGCCTGACGCCGGCCATGCCGATGCACGATTTCGGCAACACGCGCGCCATCGCCCCCGTCGCCGCACTGGGCGCGCCGCGCCGCGCCGAACTGGCGGATAAACTGGCGCTTGCGCCCGATGAGCGCCTGGTGCTCATCACCTACGGCGGGTTTGATCACGATCTGGGCGCCGCCCGCTGGCCGCACCTGCCGGGCATCCGCTGGCTGATTCCGCAGTCCTGGCAGATCCGGCGGCCGGACATGACGGCGCTCGAATCATTGCTTTCCCCCGACTTTACCTTTTCCGATCTGCTGGCCAGCGCCGATGCGCTGCTCGCCAAGCCGGGCTACGGCACCTTCGTCGAAGCCGCCTGCAACGGCATCCCCGTGCTCTACCAGCGGCGAGGCGACTGGCCGGAACAGGATTATCTGATCGACTGGCTGGAACAAAACGCCTTCTGCCGGGAAATCGCGCCGGAAATGCTGGCGCGCGGCGCCTTGGCAAGCAGCCTGAAGGCGCTCTGGCGGGACGCCGAGGAAACGCCGAACAGACCGCCGCGCCCGCGCCCGGACGGCATCGCCGAAGCCGCCCAGCTGCTATCGGCACAGCTCACGCGCTGAATTGGAAATCCCGACAGGCACCGCTACAGCCCGCGCAAACAGGGCATTCCAGAGTTGGCTGCCCTGCAACCCTTTATCCATAAGGGTTTCAGAAGTATCCGCCCGGAAACGCCCTATTTATAAGGGCTTCAGGGCATACCTCTCGGAGATGCCCTAAATACGTGGGCTTCAGGCCACCTCTTTTTGGAGATGTGCCTGCGCTTTCACCTCCGC
The DNA here is from genome assembly GCA_937923255.1 of uncultured Propionivibrio sp. Lineage (GTDB taxonomy): Bacteria > Pseudomonadota > Gammaproteobacteria > Burkholderiales > Rhodocyclaceae > Propionivibrio > Propionivibrio hellwigii. The sequence goes on from CALAIL010000041.1 coordinate 39,111, forward strand.
GTTTTTCTAATTCTTCCCCTGTCGGGGAGGTGTCCCGAAACCCGCGCGGATAAAGGAATTCAGGACAGGTACCCTGAAACCCATGTGGATAGGGCGTTTGCGGGCAGGTGCCCTGAAACTAAAAAACAAAAACTACTAAAGCCTGTGCGCTGACCTTCCCCACGAAACTTCTCTTGATGCCGTTGCGCTGAGCGGCAGCGCACCCCGCTGACTTTCTTTGCCTCGCCAAAGAAAGTCAGCAAAGAAAGGCGACCCCCAGGCGCAGAAGACTCCTTGTCGCGGGTTTGCTTGGCGGCGGGCTTGATAACTCGCTGCGCTCAGACAATCAAGCCCTTGTTCCCGCCAAGCCGCCCCGCGCCTGCGGCTGCGCCTAAGGGGTCTTTGGGTACTTCGTAGTGATCGAATAGGCGAGAGAATATGCCCGGAAGCCCGCGTGGATAAAGGTGCTCTAGGCAGGTGCTCTGAACCCCGCGTGGAATGGGTGTCTCCGGACAGGCACCTCTGGAACCCTTATGAATAAAGGACTTCAGGGCAGGGGTGCCGGAGATGCCCTAAATACGCGGGCTAGCGGGTAGGCGCCCTGAGTTACTTTAACTATAGGAATTGCCAAGGCTTGCGCCCTGACCTTTCCCCACGAAACGTCTCTTGATGCTGTTGCGCTGAGCGGCAGCGCACCCCGCTGACTTTCTTTGCCTCGCCAAAGAAAGTCAGCAAAGAAACGCGGCCCCAGGCGCAGAAAACTCCTTGTCGCGGGTTGGAGTGGTACTTGTGCGGCGGGCTTGATAACTCGCTGCGCTCAAACAATCAAGCCCTTGTTCCCGCCAAGCCGCCCTGCGCCTAAGGGGTTTCTGAGTGCTTCGTAGTGATCGAATGCGCGAAGGGATATACCCGGAAGCCCGCGTGGATAAAGGATCTCCGAGCAGGCACCTCTAAAACCCTTATCAATAAAGGGCTTCAGGGCAGGGTGCCCGGAGATGCCCTAAATACGCGGGGTTGCGGGCAGCCCTTTTAAAAACCGACAATCTATAGCGGCTCAACTTTGCCAAAAGACAAGGCGCTAAGCCGCTGACAGTACGAGCAGTACGACAAGGTCAGGCCAACACAGCAACGCCGTATTTTGGCGAAGGAAGCCGCTATCTCAGGGCATGACTTTGAACTGCCGCAGCAACTCGCCGGTTTCAAAGAGCGGCAGCCCCACCACGCCGCTGAAGCTGCCGACCAGATGCTGGATGAACAGCCCCGCGCCGCCCTGGATGCCATAAGCCCCTGCTTTGTCGAGCGGCTCGCCGGTGGCGACGTAGCGGCGGATGCCCGCTTCATCAAGCGGAGAAAAGCGGACTTCGCTGATCGACAGCGCCGATTCGATGTGCGCCGCATCGGCGACCGACACGGCCGTCAATACGCGATGGGTTTGTCCGGAGAGGCGTTTGAGAATACGCACGGCGTCTTCCTCATCCGCCGGTTTGCCGATGATTTCGCCTTCAAATTCGATCGTCGTATCCGCCGCCAGTACCGGACACGGCGGCAGATTGCGCCAGGTCACCAGCCGCCGGCCATGTTCCGCCTTGGCCAGGGCGATGCGTTGCACGTAGTCGATCGCTGCCTCGCCGGGCAATACCGCCTCACTGACTTCCGGGTCTTCGCGTGGCGGCAGGCGAAAGAGCAGCGGCCGGAAACGGATGCCGATCTGCTTGAGCAGCTCACGCCGGCGCGGGCTGCGCGAGGCGAGATAAATCTGCGGCGCCTCGATGTCATCGACCGCTTCGCTGGCGGCAATTTCGGGCATATCGATTGTAGTTTCAGAGCTTATTTCGTTCATGGCGTATCATGGAGTGATTGCTGGGGAAGCGCATTTCTCCGCCGATTGGCGCGCCCCGGCGTCTCGGGGTCGGGCTGCACGCGCTTTGCTTTGCCGCTGCGCTGGCAGTACGGATGATCGCGTCCTCTGCGTCGGATGGTTGGAGAGATGCCGGGCGGACACGACCATTTAGCCCTCCCGGTGATAAGGGTGGTTCTTGACGATGCTGACCGCGCGATAAAGCTGCTCGCACAGCACCAGCCGCGCCAGCGCATGCGGCAGGGTCAGGCTGGAAAGGCGCAGCCTCATGTGGGCACGCTGTTTGATGTCTTCATCAAGGCCGTCGGCGCCGCCAATGACAAAAGCGGTGTCGCCGCCTTCGCGCAGCCAGTCTTGCAGGCGCTGCGCCAGCTGCATCGTAGGCAGATCTTCGCCACGCTCGTCGAGGACAACGATCCGTGCATATCCCGGCAGAGCCGCCAGCAGGCGCGTTTTTTCCGCAGCCAGCAGTTGCGCGCGGGTTTTGCCGGCGCGCGCTTCGGGCTTGATTTCGGTCACGCTCACCGACAGTTCGCGCGGCAGCCGTTTGAGATATTCCTCGCAGCCTTCCGCCACCCAGCCCGGCAGCCGGTGCCCCACCGCCAGAATGCCCAGTTTCATCGGCTGTTACGTCCCCTCGCTTACGCGGAGGCATCCGTTGCCTGAGATTGAGTGGCCTCGCGCACGCGCAGCGGCCCTTTGCCGCCCCAGAGTTCTTCCAGGTTGTAGTAGCTGCGGATGGCCGGCTGCATGATATGCACGACGACGTCGCCGAGATCGACGAGCACCCATTCGCCCGCATCCTCGCCTTCGGTTGACAGGATGTCGATGCCGGCCTCGCGCGCCTTGTCGGTCACGTTGCGCGCCAGCGAACGCACCTGCCGGTTGGAGTCACCGCTGGCAATGACGATGCTCTCGAACAAAGATGTCAGTTTTTTCGTGCTGATGACCTCGATCTCCTTGCCCTTGATGTCTTCCAGGGCGGCGATGACGATTTTTTCAATCTGGCTGCGGGTTGGGCGGCGGGTGCTCATGAAGGTTTCAATGCTCCGTATAAAGGTTATGGCGGCGAATGTAGTCGATGACCGCATCGGGCAGCAAGTAGCGCGGCGTCATGCCCCGCACCAGAAACGCCCGAATGCGGGTTGCGGAAATATCGAGCGGCGTCATGGCGAAGGCTACGATCCGTCCGGCGGGCGATGCAGACAGCGCGGCGAGGTCATCGACGCAGCGCGCGCGGAACGCCGCCGCCAGCGCCGGCGACAAATCTTCCGCACGCAATGAATAGCCGGGGCGGCAGACGACGGCGATATGCGCCAGTTCAAACAGCTGCTGCCAGCGATGCCACGCCTCCAGGCGGAGGAACGCATCGACGCCGGTGAGCAGCACCAGCGGCTGCCTGCTGCCGCAAACCTCCGCGTGGCGCAGGCGCTCCAGCGTTGGCACGGTATAGCTGACACGCTCGCTCGCCACTTCGGCATCGTCAAGAATGAAGCGCGGATTGTCGGCGATAGCGCACCGCGTCATCGCCAGCCGGTGCGCAGCGCTTGCCTGCGGCACCGCGCGCAGCGCCGGCCGCCCGGCCGGTATCCAGCGCACGGAAGACAGCCCCAACGCTTCGGCGGCTTCCTCAGCCAGGCGCAGATGGCCGTAATGCACCGGGTCGAAGGTACCGCCGAACACCCCCTGCGGCGCCGGAGAAGGCGACGGGTCAAGCCCCGGTGTTTCGGGCATTTCAGGCCTTTCAACCCTGATCGCCGCCCGCCACGAACACATCGCGGTAGCTGACGTAGAAACTGGCATACAGCACCGGCATGGCGAGGAAGAAAAACAGCAGTACGGCGGGGATGCTCTGCGCCACGCGCGGCAGGCTGGCGGGCAGCCAGGAAGCCATCATGCCGGCGACGATGGTCATCAGAATCATCAGCATGATCAGCGAGCAGGTATAAACAACGAAGGCCCGCCAGTTGCGCAGGCAGGCAAAGAGGCTGAAAAACAGGGACTTGCCCACCGAATGCCCATGCCAGGCGACGAGTATCGGCGCGTACCAGTACGCCATGGCCACCGGCAGCATCAGCAACAGCAAAGCCCAGGTCGCCAGCGGGTTTGCCTCGGCCGCATCCAGTTTCCCGCCCATGAGAAACACGTGAAAGAAACGGCCGCCATCGATCAGCGCCACGACGCCCAGCGCCGCCGCCAGCACGACGATGTACATCACGCCCAGCAACAGCAACGCGCCCATGTGGCCGGAAAGTCCGGAAAGCAGGGCTGAAGGCGCCATCGTATCCTCCTGGTCGAGATAGCGGCAAAGCCCCATCAGGCCGACCGATATGGCCGGCATGCAGATCGTCGCCAGCAGCCTGCCGATTTGAGGCACCTGGCTGCCGACCAGCCCGATCAGCAGCCAGAAGCCAATGACCGCCAACGCCAGCAGCATGCGATTTTTGCCATAAATCCGGCTGCCTTCGGTAATCCATTGCCAGCCGTTTCTGGCGGGAACAATCAGGGTTTTTGTTTGCATGGGGCTTACGATTGGCTGGCAAAAATATCTTTGTACGAAGCCAGCATCGAGCCGAATATGATGGGCAGCAAAACGAGGAAGCCAAGCATGAAAGGCAGCGCCGCAACGATTGAGGCGATAAACATCAACAGCCCATAGACGATAAAGGGCACGATATTTTTCCAGCAGGCGCTGAAACTGGCCTTGATCGCATCAATGGGCGAGGCGTCTTCAAAGAAGACCAGCGCCGGCGCAAACCACATGGCCATCATCACGGGAACAAAGAGAATTATTGACAACACAAATGCGACCAGCACGCTGCCAATCGCCATTCCAACGCCGGTCATATCGCCGCGCATTGCACCGCTGAAGATAGCGCCGCCGACAATCAGAAACAAGACCAGCATAATGATCAGGTTGGCTGCGGTATACAGCGCGCCGAGGATCATCAGGCTGATAGGTTTCTGGCTGAAGCCGACAAACATGCTTTCGAAGGTGGGATCCTGTTCATCATCCACACGCTGGGCGACGTACAACATGCCGGCGACGAAAACCGGCGTCAGTAAAATGGCAAGTAGGTTGCCCAGCAAGGGAATGAGCGACAACACCAGCATGATGACGATCAGCACCAGCGTCATCAGCAGCCATTGCGCCGGCTCAGCCATGAATAGCAACCATCCGCGCTGCAACCAGTCAAAGACGCGATTGACATCGACGACGCGGCTCTCGCCGGTAAATTTGCGGACGGGGACAGGCAGTTGCTCCATAAGATGACCTTCCTTGTTTAGAAAATTCAAGGTAACAGGAAAAAGAAAAAAGCTGAAAGCAAAGACAAATGGCAAATGCCGCCGCAGCTTCTACGCACCGCGCTCAGAATGTGCCGAGAACCCACATCGGCACGGCGATCTGCGGCGCGCCCTGGTCGATTTGCACAAACGTACCGTCGCCCTTCGGATCGACCAGAACATAGGGCACGCCGTGCGCGGGCGTCACCACGATCTTGTAGAGGCGCCCTTTGATGCGGTGTTCCTCAATGGTGTCGCCGTCGCGCTTGCGGATCGTCACGTCCGGCTCAAAATCATCGTCGATGATCTCCAGCGGGGGCGGCGGCGCATCGGCGGCAGGTGGTGGTGCCGCCTGCGACTGCGCCGCAGCAGGCGCCGTGGCGGTAATGAGCGCGATAAACGGCAGGGTCAGTAGAAAGGCAAAACGGTGAGCGGTGTGGCGCATGGCAATCGTCCAGGGAAGGGAATCGGGCGGTAAACACGCTCCGGAACACGGCCTGAAACGCAGATGAACACACGGAAACACGCTTGCTGCGCGTCTTCGCTCCAGGCCAGGAAACACAATCTCATTGTATTACAGATTGAGCAGCAGCTCGTGTTCGGACGGCAGCGGTGCAAAACCGCGCGTTGCGTAATGGTCGAAAATCGCGTCGACAACTTCTTCGGGACGGTCGAGCACCTGAAGCAGTTGCATGTCTTCCGGCGCAATCATCTGTTCCTCGACCAGACGGGCGCCTAGCCAGTCGACGAGTCCGCGCCAGAAAGGCGAATGCACGAGGATGATCGGAATTTTCTGGCTTTTCCCCGTCTGCACCAGCGTCAGCGCTTCGAGCAACTCGTCAAGCGTGCCGAAGCCGCCGGGCATGACGACGTAGGCGCTGGCAAAACGCACGAACATATATTTGCGTGCAAAAAAATGGCGGAAAGTCTGCGAAATATCCTGATAGCCGTTGCTGACCTGCTCGCGCGGCAACTGGATATTGAGGCCGACGCTCGGCGATTTGCCGTGGTACGCCCCCTTGTTGGCAGCCTCCATGATGCCCGGCCCGCCGCCGGAAATCACCGAAAATCCGGCGTCGGACAGTTTGCGCGCGATCTCCTCGGTCAAGACGTAATACGGCGAGCCGGGCGGCGTGCGCGCACTGCCGAAGATCGACACCGCCGGGCGAATGGCCGAGAGACGCTGCGTGGCCTCGACGAACTCTGACATAATGCCGAAAACCCGCCACGCCTCCTGCGCAGCGGTGAATTTTGACTCGGCGATATCCGCCGGTTCCGGGATTTTTGCTTTCTCGCTCATCTTGAGTTTCAGTCCTTCATTTGAATCGTTCGGTTCTTTGCCATGCCAACCCTGCTTCTGGTCGACGGATCATCCTACCTCTACCGCGCCTTTCACGCCCTGCCCGACCTGCGCAATTCGCGCGACGAGCCGACGGGGGCGATTTACGGCGTCCTCAACATGCTGCGCCGGCTCGACGCCGACACGCAACAGCGAAACATAGCTTACAAGGCTTGCGTGTTCGATGCCAAGGGAAAAACCTTCCGCGACGATTGGTATCCCGATTACAAGGCCAACCGGCCGTCCATGCCGGATGACCTGGCGCGCCAGATCGCGCCCATTCACGCCGGCGTCGCCGCGCTCGGCTGGCCGATCCTGAGCGTCCCCGGCGTTGAGGCCGACGACGTGATCGGCACGCTGGCGCGGCGTGCGGCGGCGCAGGGACTCGAAGTCATCATTTCAACCGGCGACAAGGACCTCTCCCAGATCGTCGATGACCGCATCACGCTGGTCAATACGATGAGCGGCGAAACGCTGGATGCCGCCGGCGTCCTCGCCAAGTTCGGCGTGCCGCCGGAACGCATCGTCGATTATCTGACGCTGGTCGGCGATGCGGTCGACAACGTGCCGGGCGTGGCCAAAGTCGGGCCGAAAACGGCGGTCAAATGGCTGACGCAATACGGCTCGCTCGATGGCGTCATTGCCGCCGCCAATGACATCGGCGGTGCGGTCGGCCAGAATCTGCGCGCAGCGCTGGATTTTCTGCCGCTCGGCCGCCGGCTGGTGACAGTTCGCTGCGATCTCGATCCGGCCGAGCTGCCGCAGCTGCCCGATAGTCTTGCGCCGCTCACGCCGCAATTGCCGCAGCGGGATACGCTGATTGAATTCTTCACGCGCTACGAAATGAAATCCTGGCTCAAGGAAGCGCAGCGTCTGGAGCCGTCGCAGCCTTTCCCCGCCGGCCATTCCGTCGGCCATCCCACCAGCCATTCCACCTCGCCGGCACAGGCCGCCAGCCCCGAACCGACGGCCTTTCCAACGCCGCCGGAAAAACATTACGAGACGATCCTCGACTGGCCGACGTTTGAGCGCTGGCTGGCAAAAATCAGCGCCGCGCCGCTGACCGCGCTCGACACCGAAACGACCAGCCTCGACCCCTTGAACGCACGCATCGTCGGCGTGTCCTTTGCCGTCGCGCCCGGCGAAGCGGCCTACCTGCCGCTTGCCCACGATTATGCCGGCGCGCCGGCGCAATTGCCGATCGACGAGGCGCTAACACGCCTGAAGCCCTGGCTGGAATCGCCGCAGCACGCCAAGATCGGCCAGCATCTGAAGTACGACGAACACGTCTTTGCCAACCACGGCATCGCCCTGCGCGGCATCGCCCACGATACGCTGCTGGAATCCTACGTGCTCGAATCAGGCAAATCCGGTGTGCGCGGACACGACCTCGGCCAACTGGCCGAGCGTCATCTCGGCCTGGCGACAATTTCTTTTGAAAGCCTGTGCGGCAAGGGCGCCAGCCAGATCGGTTTCAACCAGGTCGCCGTCGAACAGGCCGCTGAATACGGCGCGGAAGACGCCGACCTCTGCCTGCGCCTGCACGCCTGCTTTTACCCGCAGATCGCCGCCCATGCCGGACTCGCCTATATTTACGGCGATATCGAGATACCGGCGCGCGAAGTGCTGTTCCGCATGGAGCGCAACGGCGTGCTGATCGACGCCGAGGCGCTGGCGCGGCAGAGCAACGCACTCGGCCAGCGCCTGCTGGAACTGGAAGCGCAGATTTACGAAGCCGCCGGCCAGCCGTTCAACATCAATTCCCCCAAACAGCTCGGCAACATCCTATTCAGCAAACTGGGCCTGCCCGCCCGTAAAAAAACGCCGTCGGGCACGCCCTCGACCGACGAAGAAGTGCTCTCCGAACTCGCGCTCGACTACCCGCTGCCCAAGCTGCTGCTCGAATCGCGCCAGATCGTCAAGCTCAAAGGCACTTACACCGACAAGCTGCCGAAAATGATCGACCCGAAAACCGGCCGCGTGCACACCCATTTCGCACAGGCGGTCGCCGTCACCGGCCGATTAGCCTCCAGCGACCCCAATTTGCAAAATATTCCCGTGCGCACCGCCGAGGGACGGCGCATTCGCGCCGCCTTCGTCGCACCGCCCGGCAGCCGCATCGTTTCGGCCGACTACTCGCAAATCGAATTGCGCATCATGGCGCACCTTTCGCAGGACGCCGGCCTGCTCAATGCATTCGCCCACGGCGAGGACGTACACCGCGCCACAGCGGCCGAAATCTTCGGCCTCACGCCACCCGAAATCAGCGCCGACCAACGGCGTGTGGCCAAGGTCATCAACTTCGGCCTCATCTACGGCATGAGCGCCTTTGGCCTTGCCCGTCAGCTCGGCCTTGAACGCAGCGCCGCGCAGGGCTACATCGAACGCTACTTCGCCCGCTACCCCGGCGTTGCCCGCTACATGGAAGAAACGCGTCATGAAGCACGGATGAACGGCTACGTCGAAACGGTGTTTGGCCGCCGGCTCTGGCTGCCCGACATCCGCGCGGCGCAGGCCGGCCGCCGCCAGGGCGCCGAACGCGCCGCCATCAATGCGCCGATGCAGGGCACCGCCGCTGATCTCATCAAACTGGCCATGATTGCCGTGCAGGACTGGATCAGCCGCGAACACCTGCACACGCGACTGATTCTGCAAGTGCACGACGAACTCGTGCTGGAAGTGCCGGAAGCCGAACTTCCCCGCCTGCGTACCGAACTGCCGCCGCTCATGACGCGCGTCGCCGCGCTGCGCGTACCGCTGGCCGTCGAAGTCGGCGTCGGCGCCAACTGGGACGAAGCGCACTGACGCGACGCCCGCACAGGCCGCGACGCACCTTTCGTCAGCAGGCGCCCCGCCAGCCCGCGTATTTAGGGCATTTCAGAGGGGATGCTCTGAACCCCGCGTAAACAGGGCATCTCCGGGCACTCTACCCTGAAGCCCTTTGTTTATAAGGGTTCCAGAGGTGCTTGCCCGCAAACGCCCTATCCACGCGGAGTTCAGAGAATCCAAAAATCCTCCCGCCCTTTAGGAGAAGAATTCGGGGAGAGGGTAAAAAAGTAAAAAGAGCACAGAAGCAAAATCAAATCCCATCTGAAATAACAAAAGCCAAGCCTTCGGCGTGTTGCCCTCTCTGCCCCTTCGGGGCATCTCCCCCACAGGGGGAGAATTA
>CALAIL010000042.1 GCA_937923255.1 uncultured Propionivibrio sp.
CTTTCTTTGGCGAGGCAAAGAAAGTCAGCGGGGCGCGCTGCCGCTCAGCGCAACGACATTAAAAGAAGCCTCGCGGACGGAGCCAGCGCCTACAGTCAAACAATCCTTTTAATCTTTGTTTTTAGGTTCTTCTGAGCGCCTACCCGCTACCCCGCGTATTTGGGGCATCTCCAGACACCCTGCACGCCAACCCTTTATTTATAAGGGTTCCAGAGGTGCCTGCCTGGAAACACCCTATCCACGCGGGTTTCCGAGGGGGCGTGCTGCCGCTCAGCACAACAGCATCAAGAGAAGTTTCGTGGGTGGAAATCAGTGCGCAGGCTGTGGCGATTCGTGTTTTTCGTGTATTTGGCGCGTCTCTGAACACCTCTCCTGCCAGCGCACACGCACCAGTAGACCGCCTGCATCCGAGTCGTGCAGGCTGACCGTGGCGCCATGCCGCTCGGCGATGGCGCGCACAATCGCCAGCCCCAGCCCGCTGCCGGGTTCCTGCTCGCCCGCACGCCGGTAGAAACGGTCGAAGACCCGCTCACGCTCGGCGGCGGGAATGCCCGGCCCGTTGTCGGCCACTTCGAGCACCGCCACCCGCGGCGCAGCCTCGCCATACGGATCGGGGGAGTCGCTTTTTCCTGCCGTTTTTTCCTCCGCCGTCTGGCTGTTTTCATAACGACAGGTGACATCGACCCGCCCACCCGGCGGTGCATGGCGCAATGCATTGGTCAGCAAATTGGCCAGCAGAATGCGTAAGGCGCCCGCCTCGCCCGTGACAAAAAGACTGTTCTCCCCAGCGAGCAGCCCAAGATCAACGCCGCGCGCTTCGGCAAGCGGCATCTGCTCGACGATTGCTTCGCGCGCCAGCATCGTCAGATCAACGCGCTCCATCGGCATCGCCGCCGCACCTGGCTCCAGCCGCGCCAGCGTCAGTAACTGGCCGACCGTATGGCTGGCGCGTTGCAGCCCGCGCTTAAGATTATCGAGCGCGGCGCGGCGCTCCGCCTCGTCTGCCGCCCGCTCGACCAGCTGTATCTGTAATTGCAGTGCCGTCAGAGGGGTACGCAGTTCATGTGCGGCGTCGGCGACGAAATCGCGTTGTGCCGCAAAAGCGCTTTTAAGCCGCGCCAGCAGATCATTGAGCGCTGCGGCCAGCGGTTGAATTTCCTCCGGCAAATCGTCGTCCGGCAAGGGGCTGAATGAATCGGGCGAACGCGTACGCAGCGATTCGGCCAGACGCGCCAGCGGCCGCAGCCCCAGACCAACCAGCGCCCAGACCAGCGCGCCAACGGCGGGCAGAAGAAAGAAAAACGGCCGCAGCGTCTTCCACGCCGCATTGGCGGCCAGGCGGTCGCGCACGCGCATCGGCTGGGCGACGGCGATGGTCATGCCCTGATACTGAAGGGCGAAAACACGCCATTGCCCTTCACTTGTCCTGGCCTGCGAGTAGCCAAGCTGTGTCAGCTCCGGCAGCGACTCATGCGGCTTGGAGTAGTAGACCGTCAGGCCGGTCGCATTCCAGACACGGATAACGTAGTCAACATGACCGTCGTCGGCTGGAAAGGAGTGGGCGTCAGGGAAACGTTGATCGCGCACTGACAGCGCAATCTGCCGCAGATGGTAATCAGACAGCGCGTCCGCTTCATGGCGGGCGGCGCGCCAGGTTGCCCAGCCGGCGATCAGCATCGCCAGAGACATGGCGCCGAGCAGCGCCAGCAGCAGTTGGCGGCGAATCGAGTTCATGGTGTTTTCACGGCCGCTCCGGCACCAGATAGCCGACGCCGCGCACGTTGCGGATCCATGCCGCACCCAGTTTGCGCCGCAGCGAGTGGATATGAACCTCGACGGCATTGCTTTCAACCTCTTCGCCCCAGCCGTAAAGGCGTTCTTCAAGCTGGGCGCGCGAAAGCGGCATCCCCGGCCGTTCGAGCAAAGCGCGCAGCAGGGCGAACTCGCGCCCAGAGAGGTTGACGGGATGCCCCTCCAGCGTCACGGCGCGTGTGGCCGGATCGAGCGTTAATGCACCGTGTTCGATCAGCGGCGAAGCGCGTCCGCCGCGCCGTCGCATGAGGGCGCGAATACGCGCCGACAGTTCGTCGAGATCAAAAGGCTTGACAAGATAATCGTCAGCGCCGGCATCAAGCCCCTTGACGCGGTCGGCAACCGCATCGCGTGCGGTAATCACGAGCACCGGCAATTCGACGCCCTGGCGGCGCAAACTGGCCAGCAGGTCGAGCCCCGACAGGCGCGGCAGTCCGAGATCGAGCAGCAGCATTTCATGCACCCCTTCGGCAATCGCCAGCGCTGCCGCATCACCATCGCGCACCCAGTCGACGGTATGCCCCTCCTGACGCAAACCACGCTGTACGCCATCGCCGATCATCGGGTCATCTTCGACCAACAGCAGACGCATCCCCTACTCTCCACAAAACGACATGATTACGGCGGCCATGATACCCGCTCTACAGCTACCCACCATTTCTGTGCCATTTGCCCCCTCTCGAATCATCCATTTTCATCCGTTGATTCGCCGCGCACGATATGAAATATCCGGAATATCCGCATGCGGGAAAAACGCCCCTGCAATTCGATTTTTGAGAAAGCGAAAAGGAAAACGCATGAAAACGCATTTTTGGCACTTCGCCGCCTCATATCGGGGCAGTCGTGGCAGAAAGGACAAACGTCAAGGCCAAAACGGGCAGTCCATCATCCCGATCATTGTTTCATCATGACCCGTTTTGCCTATTTTTACGTCCCAAAGTGTTTATTTAAATGGGCGATGGCCGATGATTTCTGCTACGCTTGGGCGTCAAGGGAATGTTGCCAAACAATCTGCCGGCATGCATCCGCCGCGCACCCTACCCTGTCAAAAAGGCCAGAAACAAACAGACTCCTCCAATGCATGAAAGCGCCCCGCTGATCACCACGCTTGCCCTGGGACTTGGGTTTGGCCTTATCTTCGGACTCATTGCCGAACGTCTGCGTCTGCCAGCGCTGGTCGGTTACCTGCTCGCCGGCGTCTTCATCGGCCCATTCACACCGGGGTTTCTTGCCGATGTCGACATCGCCAAACAGCTGGCTGAAATTGGCGTCATGCTGCTGATGTTCGGCGTCGGGCTGCATTTTTCCGTCGATGATCTGATGGCAGTGCGCAAAATCGCGCTGCCCGGCGCGATCATCCAGGTTGCTATCGCTGCCATGCTGAGCACGCTGCTGGCACTGGCATGGGGATGGAATGCCGGCGGCGCGATCATTTTCGGCTTTGCCCTTTCCGTCGCCAGTACGGTCGTTGTATTACGCGGGCTGGAAGCACAGCGTGCGCTCGATTCAATGAACGGCCGCCTTGCCGTCGGCTGGCTGGTCGTCCAAGACCTGATCATGGTGTTTGTGCTGGTCTTGCTGCCCCCGCTGGCCAGTCAGCTTGGCGGCGAACAGCAGTCGTGGAATGACGGCATCTGGCAGAATTTGCTGATCACCGTCGAGAAAATGCTCATCTTCGTTGTGCTGATGCTGGTCGGCGGGCGCCGCCTGATCCCGCGTCTGCTCTGGCTCGTGGCGCGTACCCGCTCGCGCGAACTCTTCACGCTTTGTGTGGCCGCCGCCGCCGTCAGCATCGCCTATACCGCCGCCCGCCTGTTCTCGGTGTCCTTTGCTCTGGGCGCCTTCTTCGCCGGCATGGTGATGCGCGAATCGGCATTCAGTCAGCGGGCCACCGAGGAATCGCTTCCTCTGCGCGAAGCCTTCTCGGTGCTTTTTTTCGTCTCGGTCGGCATGCTCTTCGACCCGCGCATCCTGCTTGAAGACCCGTTCCAGATTCTGGCCATGCTTTTCCTCATCATGCTCGTCAACCCGCTGGCATCGGCAGCCATTGTGCTGGTTTTCCGCTACCCGCTCAATACGGCGCTGATGCTCATGGCAAGCCTGGCGCAGATCGGTGAATTCTCCTTCATTCTCGCCGGCTTGGGCCTGAACCTCGGCCTGCTGACGATGGAAGCGCAGAATCTGATTCTGGCCGGCGCGCTGATTTCGATCACCTTTAACAAACTGATGTTTTTCTGCGTGCCGCTACTGCAAAAATGGATTCTCGCGCATCCTAAACTCGCCAGAAAACTGGAGCGCCCCGGCGACCCGCTTGCCGAACTGCCGATGAGTACGGAAGAAAAATTTCTCTCCGGACAAGTCGTACTCGTTGGTTATGGCAAGGTCGGTCAGCGTATTGCCCGCGCCCTGACCGAGAAGAACATCCCCTTTGTCGTAGTTGAGGAAAACCGAGAAATCGTCGAAAGTCTGCGCCAGCGCGGTATTGCCGCTGTCGGCGGAAACGCCGCCGAACCGGCCGTACTTGTTCAGGCGCACATTGCCCGTGCCAGCATGCTGGTCGCCTCGGCGTCAAGCGCCGTCGAGGTGCAGAAAATGATACAGACGGCACGTACGCTGAACCCGGGAATCGAGGTCATCATCCGCGGCCTGTCCGAGGAAGAAGCTGACCTGCTCGCCGAAGAACACGCCGGAAGAGTTTTCCTCGCCAAGGAAGAACTGGCTAACAGTATGTGCGCCCATGTGCTGAAGCGTTTCGGCAAAGCGCGCAGAACGTCCGGCGCGCGGCACTAAGGCTTGGGCACTAAGACCGGCATGGCAGGATCACCGGTCCATTCTGGCCTATCCTGACCCCTCCTCGCTTATCCTGACTGATCCTCATGCCTCTCCCTGCCCGGTTGCCTGTTCCGGCTTTTTTCGGGAACGCGCAGCGCGCATCAGGATAATGGTTGTTACCGGCGAGGCAAGCAGAATAAAAACAGCAATCAGCAGTTCATGAATCACCAGATGCCCGGCCATTGCCGAGGCCATAAGGGTCGAGGCCAATAATACGCACCCCGTGCCCAGTGTATTGGTCAGGGTTGGTGCATGAACGCGGGCGTAAAAATCATCCAGACGCAGGAGGCCGAGCGCGCCGATCAGCGAAACCAGGCCACCGGAAACAAGCAGAAGCGAAGCCGGCGCAACGGCCCAGAGCGGAAGATCGACGGCATTCATGGTTCAATCACCTCGCCGCGAAGCAGGAACTTCGCCATTGCCGTCGAACTGACAAAACCGAAAATGGCAATCAGCAGGGCGCTTTCGAAATAGACGGATGAGCCGATGTCGATTCCCAGCGTCAGGATAATCAGCATGGCATTGATGGAAAGCGCATCCGCCGCGAGGATGCGATCCTGCGCCGCCGGCCCGCGCAGTATGCGGATCAGCGCAAAGACCATGGACAGCGTAAAACAGACCAGCGCAAAGATCAGTGCATATTTGAGCATGACAGTCATGTAAAAATCTCCATGAGCGGACGTTCGTAGCGTTCCTTGATTGTGCGTTGAATGCCGGCACTATCTTTGAGGTCAAGAATGTGCAGCGTCAGTACATTGTTTTCCGGATTAAGGCCGGCCCAGGCCGTGCCCGGCGTCGCCGTAATGATGATGCTGAGCATTGCCAGTCCGTGCGGATTGCGCATATCCAGAGGAATATCCAGGAAGGCCGAATGGGGCGGCCGACGGGCGGCGTATAGAATCACCTGTCCGGCTTCGATATTGGCCTGAACGATATCGACCAGTACCCGACCGCACAGCGCCAGCATAACGCCCAGACGCCGCGGCACGGCATGCAGTGGACGCACGCGCCGGGTCAGCGCATTTGCCGCCAGCGCAAACACGCCGCCCAGCAACCAGTCGGCGCCATCCAACGACTTATTGATCACCAGCCAGAAAACAAGCAGGCAGGCAGGCATCAGGAAGCGCCGCATACGTTCAATCATGGTGTCCCTTCCCTGCCCTCATTGTCTCTTCTCTCCCAACTCCCCCGATCTCCCCTGTTTTCCCTATTTTCTTTCTCGGCCCGGCTCATTGCGCCTTATCCGGCGTCACGGCGTGGATATACGCGCCGACATCATAAAGCGCGCGCGAGGCGGCCGAAAAATAGGACATAGCCGCTTCCGGACGCAAGGTTAATGCGATGCACAGCAACAGCAGCGCCGCAACCGGCCCGGCTTCCAGCCAACGCAATCTCGGCGTCTGGCGCTCCATATCCCAGAAAATACGGATGCCGAGCCGCGAAAGCGCAATGATGCCCGCCAGCCCGGACAGCAGCATGGCGGCAATAAATAATCCGACATGCCAGTTTGATGCCGGCGGCAGCGAGTTCAAAGAGGCGCCCAGCATGGCAAATTTGCCGATGAAGCCGGGCATGGGCGGCAACCCCGTCAGCACCAGACCGCACAACACAAAGGACAGTCCGAGAAAAGCGGCCGCGGCCGGAATCGGAACACCGGCATCCTCATCGGAAGCGTCAGCCTCGTGCGAGGATTTGACGCCAAATGCCTCCAGGCTGATGGCCAGAAGATCGTCAATCTGGCTCCGGTCGCGCTCGGCAATTTCGACCAGCATGAAAAAAGCGCCACACCCCAGTACCGATGCAGTCAGATAAAACATGGCGGGAGCGGTCAGTAAAGTGCCGATAAAGCCAAAGGCGGTCAGCAATGTACCGGAAGAGACGATCACGAAAAAAGCGGCCAGGCGGCCAAGTTTCTGCGAACTGAGCACACCCAGCGTACCGATAGCGACCGTCGTCAGCCCGCAATAAAACAGCCAGTCGCCGTCAAACGGCGCGGGTGCGATGCCGTTTTCCTGCAACAGCGTTCCCATACGCAGCAAGGCATAAATGCCCACTTTAGTCAGGATGGCAAAAACCGCCCCTGCCGGCGGCGCGGCATTGGCATAGGCTGCGGGCAGCCAGAAATTAAGCGGCCAGGCCGCCGCCTTGATGAGAAAAATAATGCCCAGCATCGCTGCCGCCAGATCGAACAGGCGGCGGTCGTCTGCCGC
The DNA here is from genome assembly GCA_937923255.1 of uncultured Propionivibrio sp. Taxonomy (GTDB): domain Bacteria; phylum Pseudomonadota; class Gammaproteobacteria; order Burkholderiales; family Rhodocyclaceae; genus Propionivibrio; species Propionivibrio hellwigii. The sequence goes on from CALAIL010000042.1 coordinate 6,855, forward strand.
CAGCTGCAAAACACGCTCCGGCAGCTCTGCCATATTGAGCGTTCCCGTCAAGCCATAAACGAGCGCCGCCGCCACCAGAAAGAACAATGAACCCAGCAGATTGACTGCGATGTAATGCAATCCCGCATTGACCCGCAGTGTATTCGGGCTATACAGCGTCAGCGCGTAAGACGCGGCGAGCATGATCTCGAAAAAAACGAAAAGATTGAAAAGGTCGCCCGTCAGGAAAGCGCCGTTTAAGCCCATCAGCTGAAACTGAAGCAAAGGGAAAAACTGGACGCCCGCACGCTCCCAGCGCGCCAGTGAATAAGAAAAAGCCGCCGTGCCAAGCACCGTCGCTAACATAACCATCATGGCCGCCAGGCGATCCACGACAAGAACGATGCCATACGGCGCAGCCCAGTTACCCAAGGCATAAACGCCGATTGTTTCCGGCCAGGCGGCAAGCCGGCCATCTGCGGCCGCCATCAGCGCCAATGCAACGCCCAGTTGTATCGACAGGGAGAGCAGTGAAAAGGCTGCGCGCGCGCCATGCCGGGCATTGCGCAACAGCAGCAGTACTGCACCCGTCATCATCGGCAGCAGAATCGGCAGGATCGGCAGATGCGGTAGCAGGATGCCCATCAACGAAATTTCCATGGCTCGCGTCATCCGGCGTTATCCGACATTATCCGGCTCGTGGCCATCGACGTGATCGTTACCATTCAAACCGCGCGCAACCAGCAAAACGACAAGAAAAAGCGCCGTCGTGGCAAAGCCGATGACGATGGCGGTCAACACCAGCGCCTGCGGCACGGGATCGGTATAAAAGGCGCTGCTGGTGGAAAGCGGCGCGATCAGCGGCGGCGTGCCGACGCGCAGGCGTCCCATGCAGAAAATGAACAGATTGACCGCATAGGAAAGCAGCGACAGGCCAACGATGACCTGGAAGGTACGCGGCCGCAAAATCAGATAAATCCCCGATCCGGCCACGATGCCGATCGCCAAAGACAATACTATTTCCATCGGACGACCTCGCTGGCCTGATGCTCTCTGGAATGACGGCGCAAAGACTGGTGGGCGATGGCAATCAGCATCAGCACGGTGGCACCTACGACCACCAGATACACGCCCATGTCAAACACCAGTACGCTCGACAGGTGAATCTGCCCGATGCCGGGCACTTCACCATGCCAGGTCTGGCTGGACAGAAAAGGTTCGCCCGCCAACGCACCGGCGATGCCCGCAGCGCCGGCGCAAAGCAAACCCAGAGCCATCCAGCTGAGCGGCAGAATACGCAGGCGCAGCTCGACCCAGACCACACCGCTGACGATATATTGCAGAATGATCGCCGTGGCAAACACCAGTCCGCCGACAAAGCCGCCGCCAGGCGCGTTGTGGCCGCGCATCAGGAAATACATCGATACCATCAAGGCCAGCGGCAGGATCAAACGCGCCAGGACGGCAGGAATCATGGCATCGCCTTCCGGCAGCAAAACCGTTTGCGCCGCGGCTTCGGCATCCAGTGCTTCAGCCATTTTTTCGCCTCCCACGGCAGGCGCGGGTTCAGCCGCTTCCGCATTGCGAATGCTTTCCGGCGCCGGCCGGAAACGGCGCAGCAAGGCAAATACGGTCAGCGCAACAATGACCAGCACCGTGATTTCACCAAAGGTATCGAAACCGCGAAAATCAACGAGGATGACATTGACGACATTCCGGCCACCGCCCTCTGGCAGCGAGCGCTCGACGAAAAACGGGGAAATCCCATCGACACTCGGACGGCTCATGATCGCGTAGCTGAGTGCCGCAAGGCCACCGCCGCCCAGCACGGCCAGCAGCAGGTCGTGCAGCCGCCGCAAATGGGGGCGTATCGATGGCCGCGCCTCTTCCATAAACCGCCTGTCACGCTGCGGCAGCCAGCGCAGCCCCAGGAGGATCAGCACGGCCGTCACCACTTCGACAGCCAGTTGGGTCAACGCCAGGTCCGGCGCGGAAAGCCAGACGAACGACAAACTGGTTGCCAAGCCCGTTCCGCCCAGAAAAATCAGCGCAGTGAAACGGTGATACTTCGCCTTCCAGGCAGCCATGACGGCGCAGGTCGCGCCAACGATCCATAGCAGTATGAAAGACACGTCAGGCGCGATCGTCCACCGCCGCCCCCAGGTCAGCCCGCCGTTCCACAAAGAGAGTATGCCGCCCCCCACAATGACGAGCATCATGAAGCGCAGTTGCGTTTGCAGCCTGTCGGAAGAAAGCACGGGCAATATCCGGCTGGCCATCGATGTCATGGCCCTCAGGCAGTTCTCAAACGCCCGCTTGCCATCGATAGCTTCCAGCAGAGGAACAGCATCTCTCTGGCGGGTAAGCCATGAAAAATAGGATGCAACGCCGCCGCATAAAGCGATCAGGCTCATGTAAACCGGAAGATTCAGGCCGTGCCACAACGCCAGATCGTAATGCGGCGCGTCGGCGCCGAGCAGTGCCGTCGTCGCCATTTTCAGAAAACCTTCGACCGTCTGTCCGGGAAAAACGCCGACCAGCACGCACATCACGACCAGCAGCGCACTGGGCAACAGCATCCAGTGTGTCGGATCGTGCGGCGTATGCGGCAAATCAGTGGCCTGCGGCCCAAAAAACACATCGTGGATGAAGCGCAGCGAATAGGCAACGCTGAACACGCCGGCAAGCGTTGCAAAAAACGGTAAAACGATGCGCACCCATCCCACCTGGTCAAGATAGACGGTTTCTGCAAAAAACATTTCCTTAGACAGGAAACCATTGAGCAAGGGCACGCCCGCCATCGCCGCGGCCGAAACCATCGCCAGCGTCGCCGTGATCGGCATGACGCGAGCAAGGCCGGACAAGCGCCGGATATCGCGCGTACCGGTTTCGTGATCAATGACGCCGGCGGCCATGAACAGCGAGGCCTTGAACGTCGCGTGATTGATCATGTGAAAAACTGCGGCAACCAACGCCAACGAGCTGTTCATGCCAAGCAGCAGGGTAATCAGCCCGAGATGGCTGATCGTCGAATAAGCCAGAACGCCCTTCAGATCATTCTGGAACATGGCCAGATAACCGGCGATGACCAAAGAGCACAGGCCGGCGCCGCCCACCATCCAGAACCATTGATCAGAACCGGCCAGCAACGGCCACAGCCGCGCCAGCAGAAAGACCCCCGCCTTGACCATCGTGGCCGAATGCAGATAGGCGGAAACCGGCGTCGGCGCAGCCATCGCATGCGGCAGCCAGAAATGAAAGGGAAACTGTGCGCTTTTGGTCAGCGCCCCCAGCGCTACCAGGGTAACGATCGCGGGATACCAGGCATGGTTTTTGACCACGTCGGCCGCCGCCAATACAGCATCAAGATCATAGCTGCCGACGATACGGCCAATCAGCAGTACGCTACCGAGTAGCGCCAGCCCGCCGGCGCCGGTCACGATCAATGCCATGCGCGCGCCGCTACGCGCTTCGCTGCGGTGATGCCAGTAAGCAATCAACATGAACGACACCAGGCTGGTCAACTCCCAGAACATGGCCATCTGCAACAGATTGCCGGATAGAACGACGCCCAGCATGGCGCCCATGAAGGCGAGGAAAAAGGAGAAAAAACGGGGGACGGGATCGGCCGGTGACATGTAATAACGCGCATAGACCACAACCAGCAACCCCATGCCCGCAACCAGCATGGCAAACAGCCATGAAAAGCCGTCCAGACGCAGCTGAAAAGCAAGACCCAGCGTCGCCGACCAGGGCATTTCCAGGCGCAGAACGGCATCGTTGGCTAGATGCGGGTACAAAGAAGCGAGCAGCACCGTCGTCAGCAGGGCGACAAAACCGGCCAGCCACGCCTCAGCATTGCGGGCATTGGCCGGCATGAGTGCCGCACAAATGCTGCCGATCCAGGGAGTTATCAGAATAGTCAGGAGCAGGGTCATCGCGGCGCAAGTTTAACCGATAAGCGCCAGATTCCAGCCGGTTATCGGCACATTCCGCGGATTTATTTCACTGTGGGCTCCACCGCCGGCGCAAGGCTTAAAAATCTCGGCAACGGCACGGCCATCCAGAATCAAAATAGCCTAACGCCCAGTACGCCTTCCATCAAATCCTCAAGCCCTCCTCAACGCCTCCTCAAGCCCAACGCCGGCAGGGATGGCGGCCGCAGCTCAACTACGTCATTCCACAATGATGATTTATCAGGCATGATACGCCCCATGGCCTGCTGCACGGGTCAGCCGCCGCGTCCGCCGTGTTCTCCGCGTTCTTTTTCGCGCTTTAGTTTTCACCGTCACGGGACGCTTTCCGTTTCTGCTTCATCCAACCTGAAAGGAACCATTATGGGAATTTTTAGCACGATCCTGTCCAAGCTGGGCTTTGGCGAAGCCGAGGCCGCTGCGCCAGATCCCTCGACCGCTGCCCCTGCCGCTCCCGCCACTTCTGCCACTTCTACCGCACCGACGCCAATCAGCACCGTCGATGTCGTCTCCAAACTGGAAGGGATGGCCAAGGCCAACCCTGAAAAGCTGAACTGGAAGACCTCCATCGTCGACCTGATGAAACTTCTCGGCCTTGAAAGCAGCCTGGCCGCGCGCAAGGAGCTGGCTACCGAACTGGGCTGCCCGGCCGAAAAAATGGGCGATTCGGCGCAGATGAACATGTGGCTGCATAAAACCGTGCTGCAAAAGCTGGCTGAAAACGGCGGCAACATCCCGAAAGAACTGCTCTAGCGTCTTGGCCAGCGCTGAGCGGCAATGCCTGCTTCAGCGGGTTTAGCCAGAACGCCGGCAAGCGCCGCTTCTCCTGACGCACACAGCAAGGCCGCCTGGAAATCCAGGCGGCTTTTTTATCCCATCTCAAGAATGCCCTGAGATACCCTGGCCACGCGGGTTTGCGAGCATCCTCCTCTGAAACGCCCTAAATACGCGGGCTAGCGGGCATCCTTTCCGCGGCGCCTAAAACATAGCGGCTCGACTTTGCCAAAAGACAAGGCGTTAAGCCGCTGACAGACCATTCAGTACGGCAAGGCAAGGCCAACATGGCAACGCAGTATTTTGGCAAAGGAAGCCGCGATTCCCCAGTTTATGTTTTTTGATGCCCGGAAGCCCTTATATTTAAAGGGCTTCCGGGCGATTTATGTTTTCTGGCCTGTTTGAAAGGGGCTCAGGGCAGAATTTTCAGCGCGTCTCGCCACTTGCCAGCAGGTTATCGACGACTTCGGCCACGTCGCGCGACAGGTTCGGCGTCTGTCGAACCGCTTCCAGCGCGACGCGGGCATGCGCCTGTCGGCCGGCATCGAACCTGCGCCAGCGGTCGAAACTGCGCGCCAGGCGCGAAGCCACCTGCGGATTAAGCGGATCGAGTTTCGTGACCCACTCGGAGATCAATCGATAGCCGCTGCCGTCGGCCGCGTGGAAGCGCCGATGATTGGCGCCGAAGGTACGCAGCAGGGCATACACTTTGTTCGGATTGCGGAAATCGAAGGCCGGGTGCGCACTCAGCTCACGCATGCGTTCCGCCGTCACGGCGCGGCTTGAGGCCTGCACCGCCAGCCATTTGTCGACGACCAGCGCTTCGTCCCGATAACGCGCGTAGAAATCAGCCAGCGCCTGCCCGGCAAGCGATGCTGGGCATAGTTCGTCCGCCTCGTGCGTTTTCTGTTCTCCTGCAGCCTCTGCCATCTCGCCCATTTCCTGCGCCAACGTCACCAGCGCGGCAAAACGGTCGGTCATGTTGTCCGCCTGGCGGTATTGCGTCAGCGCCAGATGCAGCCCCGCTTCACCGGCTGCTCCGCTGCGCTCGGCAAGATAGCCGAGGCATTGATTACGCAGGGCGCGCTCACCCGCGCCCCGCATGTCTGGCGGGCAGGAAGCCCGGTTCTCCCCAGCCGACAACGCTGTATAGACGGCCGAAAAATCCTCCGACAGCGCATCGGCCAGATAGGTACGCAGGCCGCGCCGCGCCTGATATAGCGCCTCCGGATCGACCGTCGGCAGGGATTCTGCCAGCGTTGCTTCACTGGGCAGACTCAGCGCTTCGGCAACAAAACCGGCGCCAAACGCGGCGTACCCGTTCAGCAGCCGGCGCACGGCCTCGGCATAGGCGGCAGGCCAGACGGGGGGACGTCCGGCGGCGATCTGCGCCGTCGCCGCCAGAATCAGGCGGCTGGCTAAGCGCTGCCCAGCCTCCCAGCGGTTAAACGGATCGCTGTCGTGCGCCATCAGGTAAATCAGGTCGGTATCCAGATCCTCTTTATCGAGAATGACCGGCGCGGAAAAATCACGCAGCAGTGAAGGAATCGGCGGCGCATCGATGTTCTCAAAAACGAAGGATTGACGATTCTCGTTGAGCAGCAATGTGCGCGCCGAACCCGGCAATTCGCCGCCGGAAGGATCGTACAGGGCAACGCGGATGGGGATCGGATACGGCGCGGTATCACTTGCGCGAATGTTGGACTGCGTAAAGTTCAATGTGTAGCGTCTGGCTGCCGCATCATAGGCGCCGGATACCGCGACGCGCGGCGTGCCCGGCTCGGCATACCAGCGCATGAAACGTTGAAGATTAAGGCCGGGATTTTCTCCTGCCGCATCCGGCGTCTGTGCGGCCATCGCCGCAACAAAATCCTCACACGTCACAGCCTGCCCGTCATGCCGGCGGAAATATTCCTCCAGACCGGTGCGAAAAGCGGCGCGTCCGATCAGCGTCTGGATCATGCGCACGACTTCCGCTCCTTTTTCATACACCGTGGCCGTGTAGAAATTGTTGATTTCCACATAAGAGGACGGTCGCACCGGATGCGCCATCGGGCCGGCATCTTCAGGGAACTGCACGGCGCGTAACGTGCGCACGTCCTTAATGCGCGCCGTGGCGCGATCATGCGCATCCGCACCGAACTCCTGGTCACGGAACACCGTCAGCCCCTCCTTGAGCGAGAGCTGGAACCAGTCGCGGCAAGTGACGCGGTTGCCCGTCCAGTTGTGGAAATACTCGTGGGCGACGACACGGTCGATATTCTCAAAATCGGTATCCGTCGCCAGATCGGGGCGCGCCAGCACGTACTTGGTATTAAAGATGTTGAGGCCCTTGTTTTCCATCGCCCCCATGTTGAAGTCGCTGACGGCAACGATCATGTAATGGTCGAGATCGCACTCCAGGCCAAAGCGCTGCTCATCCCAGCGCATCGCCTTTTTCAGCGCCGCCATCGCGTGCCCGCACTGGTCAAGTTTTCCCGGTTCGACGTAAATTGCCAGCTGTACCGTGCGCCCCGAAGCCGTCGTGAACGTATCGCGCAGCACATCAAGCCTGCCGGCAACCATGGCAAAAAGATAGCAGGGCTTACGGAACGGGTCTTGCCAGACCGCGTAGTGGCGGCCGTCCGGCTCATCGCCCGCCGCAACTGGGTTGCCGTTGGCAAGCAGCACGGGGAAACGCGCCTTATCGGCATGCAGCGTCACCGTATAACGCGCCATCACGTCCGGCCGGTCGGGGAACCAGGTAATGCGGCGGAAACCCTGCGCCTCGCACTGGGTGAAATAGCCGTCGCGGCTGCGGTAAAAACCGGACAGCGCCGTATTTGCATCCGGTTGGATACGCACGCGCGTTTCCAGTGAAAAACGCTCCGGCAGATCACCGGACAGCGTCAATGACTGCGCCGTCAGTTCGTATTCATCTGGCGCCAGCGCCCGACCATCACAGCGCACCGATAACGTTTCCAGTGCTTCGCCATCGAGCCGCAGAGGCTGTCCTGCTTTAGCCTCCGGGTTGCGGCGACATGCCAGCGTCGCCGTGATGCACGTTCCATCCGCGCGGATATCGACATCGAGCCTGACTTCATCAACCAGCCACGGCGGCGGCGCATAATCGGCCAGGCGAACAGGAGAGGAAATCGTATCGTCAGTGTCGTGCATGATTGCTCCGAAAAATTATAAAAATGAGCCCAATGATAAGCCCAGGCGGCGATGATGACCGAAATATCGAGGCATCAATCGAGGCATCAAAAAAAGCCCGCCGGAATAGCGAAGGGCGCGGAGACAGTCCACAATCCGATAGAAAGCGAGACCCCGTTCCCACCCATGCGGCCAAAAGTTATGGGGAAAACAGCCGCTGTCGCCGGTTCCAAGATCGTCAAATCGGCCAACGCCTGCACCATCCTACGCCGATTCCCTACACCGGGAGAAAGTCTCCAAACAATCTCCAAACACTGCGGTGATTTTTTAACGAAGACCGAGCCGGGGGGCAGGCATGAGCGATGCAAGCACAGCCGCTAGCGTGTCAATCCGGCAACCCAAGCCACAGTAAAAACTGGCTGCGGCAAGACAGAAGACGCATAGTCACCCTCCTCGTGCGCCAGACGGGATGCATGGCATATGCAGCCGCGATAGCCGCAAAAACAAACGGTTATCTTGAAAATTGGCGGCCGCAAATTCAGCGGGCGATCGGCTTGTAGCGGATGCGTTTTGGCTTTGCGCCCTCCTCGCCCAACCGCTTTTTCTTGTCCTCTTCGTATTCCTGGTAGTTGCCGGTGAAGAAGATCCATTGCGATTCGCCTTCGGCCGCCAAGATGTGCGTGCAGATGCGGTCGAGGAACCAGCGGTCATGGCTGATAACCAGCGCACAGCCGGCAAATTCGAGCAATGCATCTTCGAGCGCACGCAGCGTTTCCACGTCGAGGTCGTTGGAAGGTTCGTCGAGCAGCAACAGATTGCCGCCCGTCATCAGCGTTTTCGCCAGATGCAGGCGACCACGCTCGCCGCCGGAGAGTTTGCCGATAATTTTCTGCTGATCGGCGCCCTTAAAGTTGAAGCGGCCGATGTAGGCGCGGCTGGGCATTTCAAATTTACCGATTTGCAGGATGTCGCGCCCATCGGCGAGCTCCTCGAAAACGGTCTTGTTGTCCGAGAGGTTTTCCCGGCTCTGATCGACGTAGGCCATTTTCACCGTCGGGCCGATGACAATCTCACCGCTGTCGGGCTGCTCGGCAACGGTGATCATGCGGAACAGCGTCGATTTGCCGGCGCCATTCGGCCCGATGATGCCGACGATGGCGCCAGGCGGCACAGTAAAGCTCAGGTTGTCAATCAGCAATCTATCGCCAAAGGCCTTGCTCACGCCCTTGAATTCGATCACCTTGTCGCCCAGCCGCTCGGCGACGGGAATAAAGATTTCCTGCGTTTCGTTGCGCGCCTGGTATTCGTGGCTGGACATTTCCTCAAAACGGGCCAGGCGCGCCTTGCTCTTGGCCTGCCGCGCCTTGGGGTTGGAGCGCACCCATTCCAGTTCCTGCTTCATCGCCTTCATGTGAGCGTCGAGCTGTTTCTGCTCCTGTTCGAGCCGCGCTTCTTTCTGCTCCAGCCAGGAAGAGTAGTTACCCTTCCAGGGAATACCGTGGCCGCGGTCGAGTTCGAGAATCCACTCGGCCGCATTGTCAAGGAAGTAACGGTCGTGCGTCACGGCGACGACGGTGCCGGGAAAGCGAACAAGATACTGCTCCAGCCATTCGACCGATTCAGCATCCAGGTGGTTGGTCGGCTCGTCGAGCAGCAGCATATCGGGCTTGGAAAGCAGCAATTTGGCGAGCGCGACGCGGCGTTTCTCGCCACCGGAAAGATGCTTGATGGACGCCTCCCACGGCGGCAGACGCAGCGCGTCGGCGGCGATTTCCATCTGGTTTTCCGTATCGGAGCCAGCGGCGGCGATGATGGCCTCCAACCGCGCCTGTTCCTCAGCCAACTTGTCGAAGTCGGCGTCCGGCTCGGCGTAAGCCGCATACACCTGATCCAGCCGCGCCTGCGCATTGATGACTTCGCCCATGCCGCTTTCGACTTCATCACGTACGGTTTTTTCCGGATCCAGACGCGGTTCCTGTGGCAGGTAGCCAATTTTGATGCCGGCCAGATGCTGTACTTCGCCGTCGTATTCCTTGTCCTCGTTGGCCATGATACGCAGCACGGTCGACTTGCCCGCACCGTTGAGGCCGAGCAGGCCGATTTTGGCGCCGGGGAAGAAGGAGAGGGAAATGTCTTTGATAATTTGCCGCTTGGGCGGTACGACTTTGCTCACGCGGAGCATGCTCATAACGTATTGCGCCATGACGAACCTTGCCTGAAGTAAAAGGATTGGATGATTGAAAAAGCGAGGAAAAGCCGTGAAGGGCTGGAGTTTACCCGAGCCGCGCCGGTTTGTACCGCTGGCGCGGCGGCGCGGCTTTTGCGCTATCTGCCCTGTTTTGATACGCTTGCCACCCACACCATCTGTGGCACCTGTGGCTACGGATAAACACTCCCAACCTGATCCAATACGCCACCCAAGCCACCCGCCGTTTGTCCGCATGTAGCGGGCATTTCCGGCCACCCTGCCCTGAAACGCCCATCCAGCAAGGGCTACAAAGGAGGCTAGCCGGAAAAGCCCAAAAGACGCGGGCTACAGCAAGCCAACACACCGCTGGCCAAGCAATATCCCGTGCAAAGGCAAAGCAGCACGCCACGGCTTAATCGTGCTGCGCGGGGACTTTCTTGCTCCTGTTCTTGCGCATTCTCAGGTTAAGCGTCTCGACGGTCAGCGAGAAAGCCATGGAAAAGTAGATATATCCTTTGGGCACATGGTAGCCAAAGCCATCGACGATGAGTGTCAGACCAACCATCAGCAGAAAAGACAATGCCAGCATCTTGATCGTCGGGTTGGCCGAGACGAATTCACCGATAATCCGGGCAAAGAGCATCATCAGGCCGACGGATGCCACGACGGCGGCGATCATCACCTCGACGTGATCAACAAGGCCGACAGCGGTGATGATCGAATCCAGCGAAAAAACCAGATCAATCATGATGATCTGGAAAATAATGGAGGAAGCCGTCACCTGCCCGGTACTGGTTGCCAGATGCTCTTCCTCGCCCATGACCATCTGGTGAATTTCCTGCGTACTTTTCCAAAGCAGGAAAATACCGCCGCCGATCAGAATCATGTCGCGTGCGGAAAAGCTCTTGCCAACAAAGGAAAACAGCGGCTCTGTCGCACCAACGATCCAGGAAAGAATCAACAATAGGCCGATACGCATGAACATGGCCAGAAACAGCCCGAGCTTCCGGCTTCTTTCCCGCGTCTCACGTGGCAGCTTATCGACGAGGATCGAAATGAAAATAATGTTATCGATCCCCAAAACCAGTTCAAGCACCGTCAGGGTCAGAAATGCGATCCACATCTGGGGATCGAGCAGAATGTGCATGGTTAATGCCCTTTGAAAATATTTTGGCCGCCAGAGGCAATTCACAGAAGCAATTTACTGTGACGGCATTTCATCAACGGCGGATTCTAACGGCGACAGCGCCATGAGAAAAGAGGCAAAAAGCCTTCGGAAAGAGACGCCTGTTTTTATCCTGATTCCAATTTACCCGTTCCGCCCTGCCGTTTCGCCTTACCTCTCTCCTGATGCCATTCGGTCAATCATGTTTCATCCGTGCCTTAAAAATTGAACGTACTTTTCAGGCATCGGATTGCGCATTCGGAAACGCCTGATCGGATTAAATCGGATGAATTTTCAGCCGGCCAGATATCGTCCGGTTTTGCCGATGCCCTCGCCGGCAGCAATCGTTGCCTTGGCGAACCGGCCAATTTCAGGATTCTGACCCTTCTGTGCGCCCAGCGTACATTCAGGCATCCACCGGGCTGGCGTATGCCGCAGCATCAAGCCATGCGTCGACATCCGCGGCGTTGTCCGGCTTCAGCCGGAATAACCGGATCAGTATACGCATTCCGGTTGCTGCATTCCGGTGAATCCACAACGGTGGTATAGGTTTCGACCACCAGCGCATATACATCGGAAGCGGCCTTGACCGACTCGACGGCGGCGGCTCCCCGCCCAGCCGCCAGTCCCTTGCTAACGTCCGGCAATTCGATGAACACGAGACCGCCCAGCAATTCCTGGGCATGGCCGGTCATGCCGATGGTCAGCATACCGTTAGCTTGAAAAGCGCCCATTCATGACTCTGCGTGCACTCCAGGTCAGCGGGAATATTAATGCCAAATATCTTTAGATAAAAAATATATAAAACAATATATTATATATGCTACTTAATAAATTACATTAGAAATATTGGGACCGTGTCGCGCACAAAACGGGCCTGCCGTATTCGTTATGAACACCACGTACTGCCAAACACCCCACCCGCCCTGGATAGAAAACAAAAAGCCTTCCATGCGCCTTTATTGCGGTTGAATTGGGCGCTGGCAACTCGACTTTTGCCTACCGCCCGGGAAATTTCGGCTTGCGTTTTTCACGGAACGCGCGGATGCCTTCCTGATAGTCCTCGCTGTCATAGACAACCCGCCGCATTCCTTGAATACGCTCGAACAACTCGGGCGACACAGCATGGGCGCTGGAAAGCATATGCAAGGTATTTTTCATGACACTGATGCTGAGCGGAGAATTCATGGCGATGTGCGCAGCAATATTTTCGACAAAGGATTCGATCTCATCTGCCGGCCTGACATAATTGACGATACCGAAATTAAAAGCCTGGTCGGATGGCAGCGGCTGTGCGGTAAACAACATCTCCTTGACGATCGGCAGCGGAATCATGTTGAGCAGGGTCAGCAGACCGCCAATGTTGTAGGGCACACCCATCTTGGCGGGCGTGATAGTAAAAGTGACATTTGGCGTGATGACGAGAATATCGCAGGCCATGGCGACTTCGCAGGCGCCGCCCCAGACGCTGCCCTCAATCATGCCGATGACAGGCGCCGGACATTCCTGGATGGTGCGGATCAAGAGGCGCAGCGGGTCATTCCAGCCCAGCGGGTCGCGTTTGCCGCCAGGCAGCTCGCTGACATCGTGCCCGGCCGACCAGACCCGGGCGCCCGGACGAGCACGCAGGATGATTGCGCGGACTTCCTGACGGCGGAAATCCCTGAACGCCGCAATGATTTCATAGACGAACGCTTCGCTAAGCGCATTGCGTTTTTCATCGTGATTCAATGTGATGATGCCGGTAAAACCGCGCGTTTCCGTAATGATGTGCGCCATAAGAAGCCTCCTTTGTGACGGTTCTTTTACCCTTGCATTTTGCCTGTGATGCGGAAGCGTACGGAGAAACGGCATCCGCCAGAACGGCACCGAAAATTTTCGTCTGAAAATAAACTCATAAAGATCAAAGAACTACTCGCTATCACCGTACAGCATTCCGCGACAAACCTCCGTACACACGCTGACGCTCTGCCGATGCCTGCTAGGCATTTTGCCGTTTTTCTGTCGCCTTTCCGCCCTTTTTTCACCGTCATTTCCGGCGCCTGTTCTGGCGCACCGGATTGGGACGGAAAGGATTGATATGCCGGGGTGAAAAGCCCGGATATGGTACCATCGCGCCTTCAGTTTTTCCCCGGTTTTCCGCATCTTTCCGCCGTGTTTGTTGCCGATCTTCACTGCCACTCTACCGCCTCTGACGGCCTGCTTGCCCCCGCTGATCTTGTCCATCGCGCGGCGGATAACGGCGTGACCCTGCTTGCGCTGACCGATCACGATACGCTGGACGGTTTGCCTGAAGCGCGTGCAGAGGCGGAACGGAACGGCCTGCGTTTCATCCCTGGCGTCGAGATTTCCATCGAATGGTCGGGCGCCCAGGTTCATGTGCTGGGCCATGATTTTGACGCGAACAACGCCGCGCTGATCGCCGGTCTGGCCTCGATTCATGACGGCCGTATCGAACGCGCCCGCCGCATGGCTGCCGCACTCGCCGCCATTGGCCTTGACGGCTGTTTTGAAGGCGCCATGCGCCATGCCGGCAACCCCGGACTGATCAGCCGCGCACACTTTGCCCGCCACCTCGTCGAACGCGGTGTATGCAAGGATGTACGCAGCGTTTTCGAAGCCTATCTGGTCCCCGGCAAGCCTGGTTATGTCGAACACCGCTGGCCGTCGCTCCAGGATGCGGTCGATTGGGTAAATGGCGCCGGTGGCCTGGCCTCGATTGCGCATCCGACGCGCTACAATTTCACGCGCAGCGCATTGCGGCAGTTGCTCAAGGAATTCAAGGCTGCCGGCGGGCGCGGGCTGGAAGTCGTCTCCGGCGCCATGCCGCGCGAGAGCATTGCACAATGCGCCCGTCTGGCCGAGACACTGGGCTTGGCGGCCACCTGCGGCTCGGATTTTCACGGCGCCGGGGAAAGTCTCACCGATCTGGGACGCATCGCCCCTTTGCCGGACGGGCTGACACCTATTTGGGAGCTTTTCCGATGAGACGCTATTTGACGGTTCATCCCGACGATCCGCAACCGCGCTTGCTGGCGCAGGCCAGCGAAACGCTGCGCACCGGCGGCGTCGTGGCGATCCCGACCGATTCCTGCTACGCGCTGGCCTGTTGTCTGGGCGAGAAAGCGGCAATGGACCGCATCCGGCAAATTCGCCAGCTTGATGAGCGCCACCACCTGACGCTGATGTGCCGCGACTTGTCGCAAATTGCTCAATTTGCACGCGTCGACAATGCCCAGTATCGCCTGCTCAAGGCAACCACGCCAGGCAGCTACGTATTTATTCTCGAAGGCAGCCGCGAGCTGCCGCGCCGCGTGCTGCACCCTAAACGCAAGACGATCGGCCTGCGCGTGCCGGATCACACGCTTGCGCAGGGGCTGCTGGCAGAATTGGGTGAACCGCTATTGACCTCGACCCTGCTCTTGCCGGGCGATGAAACGCCATTGACCGAAGGTTGGGAAATCGACGACCGGATTGGCGATGCGCTTGATCTCACGCTCGACGGCGGCCATTGCGGCATCGAACCGACGACGGTGATCGACCTGACCCATTTGCCGCCACAACTTGTGCGTGCGGGGCGCGGGCCGCTTGCGCCGTTTGGTTTGACCCTCGCGGAAGAATAAAACGCCATGGATCTTTCCGATACCCTGCAAATCATTCTGGTCGCCGCCCCGCCGGCCATTCTTGCCATCACCCTGCACGAGGCGGCGCACGGTTACGCCGCCCGCCATTTCGGCGATCCGACGGCCTGGCAGGCCGGACGCATCAGCCTCAACCCGCTACGCCATATCGACCCGATCGGCACGCTTTTGCTGCCGCTGCTGCTTGCCCTGTTCAAAAGCCCGATCCTGTTCGGCTGGGCCAAACCCGTGCCGGTCAGCATCCACCGCCTGCGCCACCCCAAGCGCGATATGTTATGGGTCGCCGCAGCCGGCCCGGCAGTCAATCTACTGATGGCCGTCGGCTGGACGGCATTGCTCAAGCTCGACACGCTGATCCCGTACAACATGCTAAGTCAGCCGCTGGCGCTGATGTGCCAGGTCGGCATCGTCATCAACCTGTCCCTGGCGATGCTCAATCTGTTTCCCCTGCCGCCGCTCGATGGCGGACGCATTGCCGTCAGTCTGCTGCCTGAACCGCTGGCCAGCCAATTCGCCCAACTCGAGCGCTGGGGATTTTTCATCCTCATCGCGCTTCTTTATTTGGGTGCACTCGACGTAACGGTCTGGCCGCTGGTCGATGCCCTTGAGCGGTTTATTCTCTCCCTGTTCGCACTGACGTGAATCCAACGCCCCTTGATTCTGAATCCGGCTTAGGGACAGCGGAAAGCAGCATGCAGGAACACGCACACGCCCCGGAAATGCCGGAAATGCGCACGGCACCGCCGGCTGCGGCATCTTTCGCCGCCATTGCCGCGCCGGCAGAGGCCAGTGCGCCGGTTGCCCGCATTTACGGCGAACCGATGCAGCAGATGCCGCTCGATCTGTACATCCCGCCGGACGCCATGGCGGTGATGCTCGAAGCCTTTGAAGGCCCGCTCGACCTGCTGCTCTACCTGATTCGCAAGGCGAACATCAACGTTCTCGACATCCCGATGGCGCCGCTCACCGAACAATATCTGACCTACGTTGAGGCGATGCGCGCACAGAATCTCGAACTGGCGGCCGACTATCTGGTCATGGCCGCCATGCTGATCGAAATCAAGTCGCGCATGCTGCTGCCGCGCCCGAAAGCGCCGGAAGGCGAGGACGCCGAAGACCCGCGCGCCGAGCTGGTACGGCGCCTTGTCGAATACGAGCAGATGAAGCTGGCGGCGCGCCGACTTGACGACATGCCGCAGGCAGAGCGTGATTTCGACTGGATAGACGTCTGGGTCGAAAAATCGGCACAACGCCGCCTGCCCGACGTGCGCCCGGAAGATCTGCACGCGGCCTGGCAGGCCGTGCTGCGCCAGGCCAAACTGCATATGCGCCATACCATCGCGCGCGAAGAACTGTCGGTGCGCGAGCACATGGGCCAGATTCTGCGCCTACTGCGCGACAACGGCGGCTTTGTCGAATTTACCGATATGTTCGATGCCGCGCGCGGCCCGCAGGTTGTCGTCGTGCACTTCATCGCCATGCTTGAACTGGCGCGCGAATGCCTGCTCGAGATGACGCAGGAATACCCTTTTGCCCCCATCTACGTGAGGTTGGCTGATGGATGACATTCCCCCAAAAACCGTGCTTCCCGGCACAACACCTTCACTGAAAGCCGGCAAAGCCGATCAACCCGAAGCGGCAGCGATCCTGCCGGTACAGGAAACCCCGCATCCTCCGGAAATTCGGGAAACTCCGGAAAGGTGCGCTGATGCCGAAAACGCGGCACAGCCGGCTGATACAGGCACCGGCCCGAATGCGGCGCCGGAGGCGCAGAGCGAAATGCCCTCCCTGGAAGCAGAAGCCTTTGCGCTCGAAATGTCGCCGCCTGACCCGCCGGATAACGCCCGCGAACTCAAGCGGATTCTGGAGGCCGTGCTGCTCAGCGCAGCCGACCCGCTGAGCATGGCGGATCTGCGCCGCGTCTTTGATGGCGACATTGGCGCCGACGTTCTGCGTGTCCTGCTCGACGAACTGCGCGCCGAATGGGCGGAGCGGCCGCTCGAGCTGCTTCAGCTGGCAAGCGGCTGGCGCTTCCGCACGCGCGCTGAGTTCACGCCCTATCTGGAAAAACTTAACCCGGAAAAACCGCCGAAATACTCGCGCGCCGTACTCGAAACCCTGGCCATCGTCGCCTATCGCCAGCCGGTGACGCGCGGCGACATTGAGGATATTCGCGGCGTCACGGTCTCCTCGCAGGTGATCAAGGCGCTCGAAGAACGCGGCTGGATCGATGTTGTCGGCCACCGCGATACCCCGGGACGCCCGGCTCTGCTGGCAACGACACGCAAATTTCTCGACGATCTCGGCCTGCGCAGCATTTCCGAATTGCCGCCGCTTGAAGCGATGATGAACCACGAACTGGATCTATCCCATGCCCAATGATTCCAAAGGCCGCGCCGGCAGACCGGCAAGAAAAGCCGTCGCTGGACAATCCGCACAAAAAACCGCCCCAAAGCGCGGCAACCATGCCGGGCAAGCAACCTCGCGCGAAAACATCCGCGCGGATGAGCGCCTGGCACAGGCGCGTTCTGCCCGCTCAGCGAAAGCCTCAAAACCATTCCGCCAATCAGACCGCCCTCGCCGGCAACCTGAGCATCACGAGCACCGTCCGTGGGATGAAGAACCCAGCGAACGCAACCGTTACGGACATCCTGACGCCCCGTTGGTGCGCCGGAATAAAAATAGCTCGCCCGATAACGCAGCACGAAAGGCGCGGCCAAGTCGCCGAAATGACCGGCAAGATGACCGACAGGATCGCCCGTCTCAGCAAGCCCGACAGAAACCACCGCAATTGGAAAGATCAGAACGGACAGCGTGGCGGGGAAAACGCGACAGGAACGAAAGGTACGATAGGAACGACAAGCCGGCGCTGACGGACAAACCGGATCGCACGGAAAGCCCGCGCAATTTACGCCGCACGTCGACAGAACACCGCTTTCCGCCTCGCCACACGGCAAATGCCGATCTGGCCGCCGCATCTGCACAGTCTGCACGATCCGCCCGATCCATTCAGCCCGACCCGGCCGCCTCACACAGAGACAGTGGCCACGTTAAAAAAGGCCGGCGCAGAAATTTCCGTGAACCGCAAGGCACGCCGGAACGCTTGCACAAACTGCTCGCCCAAAGCGGCCTCGGCTCGCGCCGCAAAATGGAAGAATGGATTGCCGCCGGCCGCGTAACGATCAACGGTCAAACGGCGATGCTCGGCCAATCGGCCTATCCGGGCGACCGCGTCAAGATCGGCGGCCGTCTGGTCAACCTGCGCTTCTCCGGCCGCCTGCCGCGCGTCATTCTCTACCATAAACCGGAAGGCGAAATTGTCTCGCGCGATGACCCCGACCACCGTCCCAGCGTTTTTACGGCGTTGCCCAGGCTCTCCGGCGCGCGCTGGATTGCGATCGGCCGTCTCGATTTCAACACCAGCGGCCTGCTGCTGTTTACGACTTCCGGCGAACTGGCCAACCGCCTGATGCACCCGCGCTACGAACTCATCCGCGAATACGCCGTGCGCGTGCTGGGCGAACTGACTCCGGAAGCACAACGGCGCCTCATCGACGGGATCGAACTGGAAGACGGCATGGCGCAGTTTGCCTCGCTGCACGAAGACGGCGGCGAAGGCGCCAACCGCTGGTATCGCGTCTCGCTGTACGAAGGGCGCAACCGCGAAGTGCGGCGCATGTTTGAATCCGTCGGCGTCACCGTCAGCCGCCTGATGCGGGTGCGCTACGGCCCCTTCATTCTGCCGCCCCGCCTCAAACGCGGCCGGGTCGAGGAACTGGACGAAGCGACCGTCCGTCGCCTGCTGGCAGATTTCGGCATGGCTCAGGATTTACCGCAAGCACGGCCAACACAGCGCCCGCGCCGCGGGAAACGTTAATACAGTCAATTCCACAAGGGATGCCCTGAAGTCCGTGTAAACAGGGCATTTCCGGGCACCCTGCCCGGAGATCCTTTATCCATAAGGGTTTCAGAGGCGCCCTGCCGGAAACGCCCTATCCACGCGGGCTTCCGGGGCACCTTATTTCCGTGAGTAAACTAGGAATCGAGGCAAGGCCAGTGAAAGAGAGAGCACAATGAGCAAACTCATCCGCAACAGCACGGCTGAATTTTTAATCTTTACGGCACAGCATAGCAACCAAAGTCTGCGTGTCCGCTACGAAGCGGGTGAAATCTGGCTCACACAAAAAATCATGGCGGAGCTTTTTGCTGTGGACGTGCGCACCATCAGCGAGCATCTGGGCAACATCTTCAAAACAGAAGAATTATCGGAAGACGCAGTTATCCGGAATTTCCGGATAACTGCCGCTGACGGCAAAACCTACACTGCCAAACATTACAACCTTGATGCCGTTATCTCCGTGGGCTACCGCGTCAACTCCATCCGCGCCACCCAATTTCGCCAATGGGCAACGCGCGTACTGCGCCAATTTGCGCAAAAAGGCTATGTACTGGATAAAGACCGCATGGAAAACGGCGCTTTTCTTGGTGAGGATTACTTTGAACGCCTGCTGGAAGAAATTCGCGAAATTCGCCTTTCCGAGCGCCGTTTTTATCAAAAAATCACCGATATTTACGCCACCGCCGTGGATTACGATAAAAACGCCCCCACCTCCAAGCGCTTCTTTGCCAGCGTACAAAACAAACTGCATTACGCCGTACACAGGCACACCGCTGCCGAGCTGATTATCCAGCGCGCGGATGCCTGCAAACCACACATGGGGCTCACCTCTTGGGCAAAAGCACCGGACGGCAAAATACTCGCCAGCGACACCATTACCGCCAAAAACTACCTGACGCAAGACGAGCTGCAAGAGCTTGGCTTAATCGTCAGCGCCTTTCTTGACCTAGCCGAGCGCCGTGCCAGACGCAAAATCCCCATGACCATGGAAGACTGGGCAAAACGCCTGGATCGTTTTCTGCAAGGTGATGATTTAGCCGTTTTAGAGAACGCAGGCACAGTCAGCGCAGAAACCGCGCACGAACACGCCCAACGCGAATACGGCAAATTCCGCCCAATACAAGACGCACAATTTCAAAACGACTTTGATAAAGCGCTTGCCGCCGCAAACCAAGTCAAAAAAGACAAATCATAAGCACGAGAGGGATGCCCTGAAGCCCGTGTAAACAGGGCATCTCCGGCCACCCTGACGGAAAGCCTTTATCCATCAGGGTTTCAGAGGCGCCCCGCCGGAAACGCCCTATCCACGCGGGCTTCCGGGGCGCCTCGGTAAGTGGAGCCATGCCGTGGGAAGCCGCCACGGCAAGCGGCGCCGCGCCCCCTCAAGCCGCGCAGGTAAAATCTGCCGAATCAGGCCGGGCGGCAATGCGCGGCGATGAAGCGCTTGACGGCCTCAGCATCCACATTCATGACTTCCACCCGTTGCGGCAATGCTTCGATGCCGCGCATGCTTTCAGGGCGCGGCGGCGCAATGCCCAGCGCTTCGGTGATCGTTTCCTCAAATTTGGCTGGCTGCGCTGTTTCCAGCACCAGCGTCGGCATGTCCGGCCGGCGATGCTCCGCCGCGACCTTGAGTCCATCAGCCGTATGCGTATCCACCATGACGCCGTAGCGTGCGTAGATGTCGCGGATCGTTCGCAGGCGGTCGGCATGCGTACTTTTGCCGGTGACGAAGCCAAATTCCGGCAAGTGGCGGAAATGGTCGGCATATTCCGATGAAGCCAGGTCGAAACTGCCGCCGGCATCCACTTTGGCCCATAAGGTACGGATGAGGCTCGGGTTGCGCCCGACCAGATCAAACACGAAGCGCTCAAAATTGGACGCCTTGGAAATGTCCATCGACGGGCTTGAGGTGACGAAGGTTTCCGTCGTCGATCGGGGGCGATAGCAGCCGGTACGGAAAAATTCGTCGAGTACGTCGTTTTCGTTGGTTGCCAGGATCAGGCGGCCAATCGGCAGGCCCATCATGCGGGCAATATGGCCGGCACAGATATTGCCAAAATTGCCAGAAGGCACGGCAAAAGCGATCTCGTCGTCATTATTGCGCGTGCCGGCGAAATACCCTTTGAAGTAATAAACCACCTGCGCAGCGACGCGCGCCCAGTTGATCGAATTGACCGCGCCGATACTGTATTCGGCCTTGAAGCAGGCGTCGTTGAACACGGCTTTGACGATATCCTGCGCGTCGTCAAACATGCCGCGCACGGCGATGTTGAAGATGTTCGCATCCTGCAACGAGTACATCTGCGCGCGCTGGAAGGCGCTCATCCGGTTGTGCGGCGAAAGCATGAAGACACGGATGCCGCGCTTGCCGCGCATGGCGTATTCCGCTGCCGAGCCGGTATCGCCGGAGGTGGCGCCGAGGATATTGGTCGTCTCTCCCCGCTTCGTCAGTACATATTCAAAGAGATTGCCGAGCAGCTGCATGGCCATGTCTTTGAAGGCCAGCGTCGGCCCATTGGAGAGTTCAAGCAGGCCCAGCCCCGGTTCAAGCCAGTGCACCGGGGTGATTTCGGCGGCCTTTTCCGGCGCGCGGCCATTGCAATACACGGCCGCCGTGTAGGTTTTGTCGACGAGCAGCTTGAGGTCGTCCGCAGGAATGTCGTCGATAAACTTGGAGAGGACGGCAAAGGCCAGGTCGGCATAAGACAGTTTCCGCCAGGCGTCCAGCTCGGCGCGCGTGACGCGCGGGTAGGCTTCCGGCAGGTATAGCCCGCCATCCGGCGCAAGGCCGCCCAGAAGAATTTCGGTAAACGTCTTTTGCGACGGGATTGACGAATTATCCCGGGTCGAGACATAGCGCATGATGGCTCTCCGAATGATTACGATTACATCAGCGATTCAAGCCGCAAGCGGATGATTTCGCCAAGCACCGTAGGCAGCGTGCCGATTCTGGCAATCGCGGCATCCACGTTCTTTTCGCGCGTTTCATGCGTGAGCATGATGATATCCGCCTGGTCTTCGCCTTCATCCGGTTCGCGCTGGAACATGGCATCAATCGAAATTTCCTGGTCGGCCAGGATCCGTGTAATGTCAGCCAGGACGCCCGGTTGATCGGCGACGCGAAGGCGCAGGTAGTAGCTGGTAATGATGTCTGCCTGCGGCAAAATCGGCAGGTCGATCACGGCATCCGGCTGAAACGCGAGATATGGCACGCGATGTTCGGATTCGGTGGCATGCATGCGCGTGACGTCGACGAGATCGGCGATGACCGCCGAAGCGGTCGGCTCGGCGCCGGCGCCCTTGCCGTAATACAGCGTCGCCCCGACGGCGTCGCCTTTGACCAGCACGGCGTTCATCGCGCCTTCGACGTTGGCGATCAGGCGCTTGGCCGGCACCAACGTCGGATGTACACGCAGTTCAACGCCCTCCGGCATGCGCTTGGTGATGCCCAGCAGTTTGATGCGATAGCCGAGCTGCTCGGCATATTTGATGTCGACCGCTTCCAGCTTGCTGATGCCCTCGATGTAAGCCTTGTCGAAATTCACATTGTTGCCAAAGGCAATTGCGCTCATCAGCGAGATTTTATGCCCGGCGTCAATGCCCTCGACATCGAAAGTCGGGTCAGCCTCGGCATAACCCAGCCGTTGCGCTTCTTTGAGCACTTCGGCAAACGGCAGGCCTTTTTCACGCATTTCGGTCAGGATGAAATTGGTCGTGCCGTTAATAATGCCGGCGATCCATTCGATGCGGTTGGCCGTCAGCCCTTCGCGCAGCGCCTTGATGATCGGAATCCCCCCCGCCACGGCGGCCTCAAAAGCGACGATCACGTCTTTTTCACGCGCGGCGGCGAAGATTTCATTGCCATATTTAGCCAGCAGCGCCTTGTTGGCGGTCACGACATGTTTGCCGTGCTCGATCGCCTTCAGCACCAGCTCGCGCGCCACGCCATAACCACCGATCAGTTCGATAATGATGTCGACCTCCGGATCGGCAACGACGGCAAACGCATCGTCAGTCAGACGACAGGCGCCGCCGGTGATCCGGCGCGCCAGTTCGAGGTTTTTATCGGCGACGACGGTAATTTCGATCGGCCGGCCGGCACGGCGCGCAATTTCATCGGCGTTGCGTTTAAGTACCGTGTAGGTGCCGCCACCTACCGTGCCAATTCCCAGCAACCCTACCCGCATTGGTTTCATTCCAGCCCTTTCCTAAAGCAAAACGCGGAGATATGCATCCCCTCACGAAAATAAAAATGATGCGCCCGGCTCCGCTGCACGCCGGAATCGAGCGCCAGCACGCCGCACCCTAACTGCCGAGCGCGCGCTTCCAGCCAGTCAAGCATCGCTTTGCCCGCACCGCGCGAACGGCGGGACTCATCACTCACCAAATCGTCCACATATAGGCGACGCCCTTCATAAGTGTTCTCGATCACTCGCCAGACGGCAACGCAGATGACTTCTTCTGTTTCTGTTCCCGCCGCCACTACCACGCACATCCGGGCGCCGGCTGCGAGCACCTGCGCCATCCTTCCCGCATAATCCGCTGGCAGCCCCGGCCGCAGCTGGCGGTGGACGGCTTCGGCTTTGATCAGCCAATCCGGCGCGATAACCTGCCCGGAGGCATCACCAATTTCAATGATGCGCATCTCAGCGCCCTGCTCCGTAACGTTTGCGGTAACTCTCCAGAAAGCGGGCAATGCGTGTAATCGCTTCGCGCAGGTCTTCCTCGTGCGGCAAGAAGACCAGCCGGAAATGATCGGGATACGGCCAGTTGAAGCCCGTCCCCTGAACCAGCAGGACACGCTCGGTCAGCAGCAGCTCCTTAATAAACTCCTGATCGTTCGTGATCGGGTACATTTCCGGATCAAGACGCGGGAACATATACAGTGTGGCCTGTGGTTTAACGCAGGTGACGCCAGGAATCGCCGTGATCAACTCGTGGGCCAGATCGCGCTGGCGGCACAGCCGCCCGCCCGGTGCGACCAGATCGTCGATGCTCTGATAACCGCCCAATGCTGTCTGAATGCCATACTGCCCAGGCACATTAGCGCACAAGCGCATTGAGGCCAGCATATCCAGCCCTTCGATGTAATCGCGCGCCGCGCTCCGGTCGCCGGAAACGAACATCCAGCCGGCACGATAACCGCAGGAGCGGTAATTCTTCGACAGTCCATTGAGGCTGATCGTGAGCACGTCCTCTGACAGTGAAGCGATCGCCGTATGCTTGACGCCGTCGTACAGCACCTTGTCGTACACCTCGTCGGCATAGACGACCAGGCCATGCTGACGGGCAATCGCCAGAATTTCCCGCAGTACGTTTTCAGGATACACGGCGCCGGTCGGGTTGTTCGGGTTGATGATGACGATCGCGCGCGTATGCGGCGTAATCTTCGCGCGAATATCGTCAAGATCGGGCAGCCAGCCATTGTTCTCATCGCACAAATAGTGTTGCGGCGTGCCGCCCGACAGGCTGACTGCGGCCGTCCATAGCGGATAATCAGGCGCCGGCACCAGCACCTCGTCCCCCGTATTCAACAAGGCATTCATCGCGATGGCAATCAGCTCGGATACGCCGTTGCCAATATAAATATCATCCAGCGTCACCCCTTTGATATTTTTCTGCTGGGTGTAATGCATGACGGCCTTGCGCGCAGAAAAAATCCCCTTGGAATCGGAATAACCGGCGGCATTGGGCAGATTCCGGATCATGTCGAGCTGAATTTCTTCCGGCGAATCAAAGCCAAAAGACGCCAGATTACCGATGTTCAGCTTGATGATTTTGAGACCTTCATCTTCCATGCGCTTGGCCTGCTGGAGAACAGGGCCGCGAATGTCATAGCAGACGTTGGCCAGCTTGTTTGATTTAAGTACGGGTTTCATCACATTTACCTTCACCACCGGACAAAAAACGACGCCCGCCAGAGTATGTTGCGGAATATCGCACCCGATGCGAACCCATCCGCAAAATGCGCGGCTTCAAACCTCAATCTGGCCGTGCAATCGAACGATCACTCATGGCGTGCGCCGGAAAGTTATAATCTTACTTGCTCACTTCATGTGCCGCAATTTCCGGCATTATTTCGACACTATTGCGTTGCAACTCATGAATATCGAGGTTAGGGAAAATCTGCGGCAGCCGCCCTATCCACACGCATTCGCCCTGTTGCAGGCTGTCCCGCGTACTGAATAAAATCCCACATTCCCGATACACGCCACCCACTGCACCGCACTCATGAAACGTATCGCCCTGAAAATCGACGTCAACACCCGCCAGGGCGCACTGACCGGTGTGCGGGCGCTGCTGGCCCTGTTCGATCGCTATCAGGCATCGGGAACCTTCTTTTTCTCATTCGGCCCGGACCGCGGATTTCAAGCGCAAACCGCTCTGCTCAGAAATTGCCTGCGCAGCATACGTCTTCATGGTCACGGTTCGCAGGGCGACGACATTAGTAAAGACTGCGGCCACATTTTGCGTGAAGCGCTGGCGGCCGGATTTGAAATCGGTGTCGGTGCATGGAACCAAGCGGCCTGGGAGAAAAACGTCGGAACGGCGGACGCCGCCTGGATCACAACCTCCATGCAGCGCGCGCAGGCAGAATTCACCGCCCTCGTCGGCGAACGCCCGGCCGCCATCGCCGCGCCTGGCTGGCGTAGCAGCCGACGCGCGCTACGCCTGACACAGCGCCTTGATTACGCTTACGCCAGCGATTGTCGCGGCAGCCACCCTTTCATCCCGGTCGTCGAGGGGGAAATCATCGCCTGCCCGCAATTGCCCACGACGCTGCCAACGCTCGATGAAATTCTTGTCATCGACCCGACACTATCACCGGAACAGGGGGCCGAGCGTATTCTGCAACTCTCAAAAGTCATTCCAGGCGACCATGTCTGCACCCTGCGTGCCGAAATTGAAGGCGACTATTTTGCCGATGCCTGCGAATACCTGTTGCGTGGTTGGCAAACGGCCGGCATTTCGCCCATCGCCTTGCGCGATCTCTATATTTCCCTGGATCTGGAAGCGCTCCCCCGGCACGCCGTCGTATTTGACGAAATCCCCGGCCGACCGGGAAAACGAATGATCCAGGGGGATCTGTTCCCCGCCCCCTTACCGCCCACCTGACAAGCCGAACCGGTCTAGTCATAGGTTTCACGGGCATTGGCAGAAAACCAAAATGACAGAGCAAAAAACGGGCGGCTATTGAGCCGCCCGTTATTACACCGCAAATCCTTCAGCAATCTAGTCTGATCGTGTTCCTATACACGCTCAGTCACGGCTGCCGGTAAAAGCCATCAACAGGTTAAGCAGATGGACGAAGATATTGTAGATATCCAGATAAACCGACAATGTCGCTGAAATGTAATTGTTTTCGCCGCCATTAACAATACGGCTGATGTCGTAAAGGATATACGCGGAAAAAAGCAGCACGCACACAGCGGAAATCGTCAGTGACAGTGCCGGAATCATAAAAAACCAATTGGCAACCATCGCCAGCAACGTCACAACCAGGCCGACGAACAGGAATTTCCCCATGAAGCCGAAATCTTTTTTCGTCACCGCGGCGATGCCTGCCAGCGTGAAGAAGATTGCCCCCGTGCCGCCTGCGGCCGTCGCAATCATTGACCCGCCGTTGGAAAAGCCCAGCGCCACCTGCAGGATGCGCGAGAGCATCAAGCCCATGAAGAAGGTAAAGCCCAGCAAAAGGAGAACGCCCAAACCGCTGTTTTTGGTGCGCTCAATACCCCACATGAACGCAAACGCAACGCCCATAAACATCAGGAAAGACACCCCCGGGCTGCCGGCAAAGAAAGAAAACCGCATCTTCACGCCAATCAGCGCGCCGATGACCGTCGGCACCATCGACAAAGCGAGCAGCAGGTACGTGTTGCGCAAAACACGGTTCTGCTGCGCAGCGACCCGAACGCTTTGACTCGTCATCACATCATAATGTTGCGACATAAAACGATCTCCCGTAAAAAACCTCGCCTAAGCGAAATGAGGGCAGCGTACGGTAAGTCACACAATGCAGGGGTAACAGTCTGTAACGTGGTATGATGCGACCCGCCTCACGGAAAGCGCCAGAAGTCTAGAAGCGCGCCGGGCGAAAAAACAGGCCGAGAGATATCCCGGACTCCGATAACTTTGGCAGTAGAAAACGGGAATACGGTGGGTTGGCAGAGCGGTTGAATGCACTAGTCTTGAAAACTAGCAAGGATTTACGTCCTTCCAGGGTTCGAATCCCTGACCCACCGCCATCACAACAAGAACAAAAAGCAGGCGAGCAACCTTGCTCGAAACAGTTGGAAAAACCAGTCTGGCAAGACGTTCAACCTATTGATATTCAACGTTAATTGACCAGACCAACTCATCGTTCCGATGGGGCGGATATCTGGATACACCGATAACCCGTATCACCGAGCCGTTCCGCGCCAGCGACTGCATTCCCGCGTTCCCGCATCCCCGTATTTCCACACGCCCGCACTCCGCTTCCAGATCGTCTCTCTTTCTTGCTGTGTCTGTTCCGTAAGGAAGGCGTCGATGCCAAAACAGTCTGTGTCGGGCAAACCAATCGTGCAGAGATCATCGGTCAGAAATGTGCAGTAATCCGTATCGACAGGAAAGTGCTGTCGCTGAAAAACAACATGGTCTAGGCAAACCGGGTCGAACAGCACCTGTCCAGTCGATTCGAGTTTCCGAACAGCCTGAGATTTCTGAAGAACCATCGTGCAGTGAAACACATAGTTTTATCGGTTTTTGCTACGCAATGTACGCCCCCGCCCCGCAGCACGAGGCCATTCTCATCACTCATGAATCTTTTTAATCTACACTTTCGCGCAGTTTCACGACGCAACCTTTTCTGACGCAACCCCTTCTGCGCGATCTCGACCTCACCGGATTAAACAATGACGCTACTAATACGCCCTGCCCGAGCGGAAGACTGGCCTGCCATCTGGAATATCGTCGAGCCGACGATTCGTGCCGGCGAGACCTATGCGCTCGATACGGAGATGAGCGAAGAAGCCGGCCGCGCTTACTGGCTGGGGTCGGACAAGGAAACCTTTGTCGCCGAGTCGGAGAAGACCGTGCTCGGCACCTATTACCTGCGGACCAACCAGCCGGGCGGCGGCGCGCACGTCTGCAATTGCGGCTATATGACGCATCCCCACGCCACGGGCCGCGGCATTGCACGACAGATGTGCCTGCACTCTCTCGAATACGCCCAAACGCGGGGCTATCGCGCTATGCAGTTCAATTTCGTCGTGAGCACCAATGAACGCGCCGTCCGGCTCTGGCAATCTCTCAGTTTTCACATTGTGGGCCGCCTGCCGCTTGCCTTCCGGCACCCGAAATATGGCGATGTCGATGCGCTGGTCATGTTCCGGCAGTTATCGGCAACAGACTTGACACCGCGGACTTCCTTGCCTCATCCTGCATAAAACTCCCGTTCCATCGACGATATCATCCAATTCCTGAAAAGGCGATCCAATGTCGCGCATCCTCAATTGCCTTCTTTCGGCCATTGATTTTCTCCTTTCGGTCATTGGAATGGTATGCATGATAAGCGGCCTTATTCTGATGCCAAGAATGCCGAGTGCGGCAGGTATTGCCTTTGTTGTAGGGATTCCCGCATTTATTTTGGGAATGGTCCGGGATAACCAGCGCACCAAACAGATCAAATCGACCCATCAAGCACAAGTCGCCCACCGTGTAGCCGAACTGACCCGGCAGCCGTGGACGCCTAACCAATCGCTGGTAATTACCGGCAATATTTTTAACGCATTGGTAATTTCGATATCATTGATGTCAATACCTATTTTTATAATCTACGAAGAATATACAAGTATTTCTCCCAATTGGAAAATAATTATTTCATTCATATTATTTTTTCTATTATTATTAACTACTGCTATCCGAAGCTTTATATTACTTGGTAAGCCTATCTGTAAATTTTCTAAAGATAAAATCAGTATCCCAGTATACGGAGAAATTAACTGGAAATATATTGATAAAATTAGTTTAAAAACAAAAATAGGAAGAAAAACACTTTATTTTCTGAAAATTCATCTCTCTGATAACCCAGAATTCTTAGAAACTATTCACTGGCCTGACCGCCTTATGGCTTTATTAGTTCTAGGGTCAATACGCTGTAGAGAAATTTCTATTAGTATTACTTTGGCTAATGAAGATCCAGAAGTCATTGCTAAAGTTGCTATTTATTTGTGGCATCAGGCTACCGGAACTGTATATGACTATGATCCTGAACTCTTAGATATCTATAATGAAGCTGGACAATATATCTCTGAATTCTGGAAAAAACATCCAACAGGTGAAAGAAATAATAAATTTTATTCTGACATGAAACAGCTTGATGCTGATCTGGAAAAAATTTATTTAAAAGGAAATAGAAAAGAGAATTTTTCTTTGGATATGAAGCAACTGGAATCAGACCTGGAAAGAGACGTGCCCAGATGGAAAGAAGTCGCCCAAAAGCAGGACCCAGCATCAGGATAAACATTCGCGACAAATATTCGTATTTCCCTCATATTTTTTATCGCCTTTCATGTCATCTATGCCATCCATCCCTGAATCCTTACTTGCCGCCCTGAGCGGCGCTAAGCACGTCGTCGTTTTCACCGGCGCGGGCGTCTCGCAGGAAAGCGGCATTCCAACTTTCCGTGACGAGTTATCCGGCTTGTGGCAACGCTATGACCCGCAGGAACTGGCAACGCCAGAAGCCTTCGCGCGACAGCCTGATCTCGTCTGGGGCTGGTACGAATTCCGCCGCCGAAACGTCATGCTGTGCTTGCCGAATGCCGCGCATCGAACCATTGCCGCAATGGCCGGCGTCTTTCCACGGTTTACGCTGATTACCCAGAATGTCGACGATCTCCATGAACGCGCGGGCAGCCAGAAGGTTCTGCACCTGCACGGCAGCCTGCTGCAACCGCGTTGCCACGAATGCGCTCGCGCCTACCCCATGCCTTCGGGAATTCCCGTAGAGCCGGCAACAGGCTGGCGCATTGAACCGCCACGTTGCCCGGACTGCAAAGGCCGCATTCGCCCCGGCGTCGTCTGGTTTGGCGAGTCGCTGCCGGAAGACGCCTGGCAGGCCGCGCAGGATGCGACACAATCCTGCGACGTGTTTTTCAGCATCGGCACATCGGCCGTCGTCTATCCTGCCGCCGCCTTGCCTGTACTCGCCGCGCGGCGCGGCGCCCGCCTCATTCAGATCAACCCGCTGCCAACGCCGCTTGACCCGCTGGCCGCGCACAACCTGCACGGCAAGGCCGGTGAAGTGCTGACGCAGCTTTGGGCAGCGTTTCGCGCATAGGGCTTGCACGCTGCCGAAGGCAGGCGGATGCAAGCGATCGTCAAGTACAGTATTCCAGTTTATGTTTTTTGATGCCCTGAAGCCCTTTATTTACGCGGAACCCAGGGCGTTTTATGTTTTCTGCCCTGCTTTCGCGGGTCTCGGAGCTTCTTTTTTACCCCAACGCTTCACTGCGATTTTTCCAGTTTTATCAACTTTTTGGCGTCTTTTTCAGCTTCCGGCGCGGGCACGTCCTCGACCTCCAGCCCCCAGTCGCCGTACAGATACCAATCATCCCCCAGCAATTCGGCGGGATGCTGGGTGCGGTCGGAACCGTTGCCGCAACCCATCGCCTCTTTCGAGCAATACCTGTCGCATCCCCAGCAGATTCGCTCAGGGTGTTTGGGATGCAGGGGAAATTTCCTCGCCATATGTCTATGTCTATTGCTACGTATCGGGGCGCCGTGGCTGGCAGACTCGGACACTATACGCCTTTATCTAAAAAATTAGAGTAGATCCCGGAAAGCCACAATCCACGCGGGCTAGCGCGCTGCTGCAGCCGCCTATTTACGGGGCTTACAGCGCCATGCATCTCCATCTAATTCCGAGAAGTTCACCCAATTCACGCAATCCCCGGCGGCTCCGCGCCCGGCGGCGGAGGCGGCACATAGCCGAATAGGGCCAGCGCAAAACCCAAAGCGACAAATAAAAATACGACCAGCAAGGCGATGAGAATCTGACTTATGATGAAGCCGCCGATGCTATAACCCAAGCTGGCTTTGGGAATCGCGCCGGACAATGCATTCCCGGCGACCCAGATCGAATACAGCCCCAGTGGCAATATCAGTAGCGGCGACGCGTTAAGCAGCATCAGCCCGATGCATAGCGTATCCGCCACCAGGTATGAAGCGGCCAGCAGATTGAACAAATCGCCCCGACCGTCCCAGCGGCCGTCGCGCTTGAGCCACCAGCGCAAAAAACCGAGGCTGACAAGAAAAGCGCCCCATATCGACAGCATCGCCATGCCAAACATCAACCACGAAGGAATAATCAGCGCCTCCGGGTCTGACCAAACGCGATCGGAATCCAAACCGGCCAGCAGCCCAAGGAACGTAATCGCCAGCACAGCTTGCCAGCGCGGAAAGGCATAGCGCTCGAACAGAAATTTTTGAAGGAAGAATAACGGAAAAATAAGCGGTAGCATAAAGGCCCCATTCCTTAAATCATATAAAGATATTAATAGACTTCATCAACCTACAATCTAATAAGCTATTCCAGGATTATTTTATTAGGTAAATTTCAGATTATTAAAGATTAAGGGATTAAGGAATTTCTTTATTGTTCAGCTCTAAATCTATATCCTTTAGCAAAAGGCAAGCGGCTGAGTTATCCACCTGCTGTTTGTTTTAAAAATAGAAATATAAGCACTAAAATTTCTATAAGCGTCAGCCAAAATAATACTTTTCCCATGAATTAGCCTTTAGATTATTAATCTGATATTTCAACAAAGTTTATCTGAATTATCAAACAATACATTTAACCCTTTTTAAGGTAAATCATTTTTTCGGAATATTATTTTATAGTCGGAAATTTCAGCGAATCCAGCGAACATACGCGGAGAATATACACGGAAATTCTGCCACTCACCTGGAATGCGTATCGCCGCAGTTTCCCTAAAAAAACTGCGGAAGCGCCGACGTTTCGACGCTTCCGCAGCACGGGTCGTGCAGCCGCAAGCTGTCGGGCGGCCTCAGAATGACTTCCGATTACTTCCAGAGATTGGCAATCCCCTGCAACGAAATCCAGCCGGCCCAGGCGGCAGTCGCTGCCGCCAGAATGCCGAAGATTTGCAGCCACATCGGGTGCGCGTAGTCGCCGACGATTTTCCTGTTCTTCGCCGCCACCAGCATTATGCCCAGCGTCAGCGGCAAAATCAGGCCGTTAAGCGCGCCCACCAGCACCAGCGTCTGAACCGGCCGGCCAAACACCACGAATACGATCGTAGAAAAGGCAATAAACAACATGATGACGTAGGTGTTATATCTTTCGACCGCCGCCGACATCGAGCGCAAAAAGGAAACGCTGGTATACGCCGCGCCGACAATGGAAGTGATTGCTGCCGCCCAAAGGACGAGGCCAAAAAACTTGTACCCCAGATTGCCGGCGGCATGCCGGAAAACGGAAGCCGGCGGATTAGCCGGGTCCAGCTTCAGGCCTGCGGCTACGACACCCAGCGCCGCCAGGAAAATAACGACACGCATGACGCCGGTGATCAGGATGCCGGTCACGGCGGCGCGGTTGACGCGCGCCAGGTTTTCATACCCCGTCACGCCCGCGTCGAGCAGGCGATGCCCGCCGGCAAACGTAATGTAGCCGCCGACCGTACCGCCGACCAGCGTAATCGTCGGCAACATCAGCGCGGCGTAATCATTGGGGAAGATGGATTTGACGATCGCCTCGCCGACCGGCGGATTCGAGGAAAACATCACGTAAGTGGCGAGCAGGATCATCAATCCGCCCAGAATTTTGGCGACCCGATCCATCGCCAGGCCCGCTTCTTTCGAAGCAAAAATACCAATGGCGATAACGCCCGAGATAATGGCGCCGGTTTCAACGCTGATACCGAACAGCACATTGACCGCCATGCCCGCTCCGCCCACATTTCCGATGTTGAAGGCCAGCCCGCCGGCGACAATCAACAGCGCGATGAGGTGCCCCAGGCCGGGAAGGACCTTGTTGGCGATATCCTGACCGCGCATACGGCTCATCGTAATCACACGCCAGACGTTCATCTGCGCGCCGATGTCGATCACAATCGAAGCCAGAATGGCAAAGGCAAAGTTGGCGGCGAATTTTTCGGTAAATACGGCCGTCTGCGTCAAAAATCCCGGCCCGACCGCCGAGGTGGCCATGATAAACGCGGCGCCAAGCAGCACCGACCAGTTGGTTTTGCCTTGCGTTTCGGCCTTGTGGATGACAGGTTCTGCCATATTTATCTCTCTCCCTTCAGCAAAAATTCGTAGGGTCATGAAAAAAGTTCATTGGAAGGCAGCCTTGGAACATTATTTTTCCCCACGCAAGAACAATGCGTTCCGCCACTGCGCCGTGTTGCGAAGGCGCGATCATAACTCTTCTCTTGCAATTTCAGAAGCATCTTGTGCAATTTCGGAATCCAGATGGCTCTATTTCTCGCTGAATGCGACACAAAAAGCAAATCACATGATCTGCGCGCATAGATCTCTGCGGATTGCCCAAGTTTGCCACCGAAACAGGCAGAATGAGCGGGCTGCCCAATGCCCACAGCCTGTACCGGATGTGTCAAAATATCGCCCGCACCGTCCCGCCTTTATCGACATGTAGCCCCGTAAAACCGGGCCGTTTAAGCGATAGCGGACACGGCGCCGGCGCGGGCATTTTCCCAACGCACGCTTTTGGCCAATCCGACAAATTTGACGATTCAGACAACCTGACCTTGACGCCGCGCAATCCCTGCCCGTATGACATCCGCCGCTCCCCGCCTCGAACTGCACAACATTACCAAGCGCTACCCGTCCGTCGTCGCCAACGAAAATGTCAGCCTGACGATCATGCCGGGCGAAATTCACGCGCTGCTGGGCGAAAACGGCGCGGGTAAGAGCACGCTGGTCAAAATCATCTACGGCGCGGTCAAAGCGGACGCCGGCACCATCCGCATGAACGGCGAAGCGGTCGATATCGCTAACCCCGCGCAAGCGCGGCAGATGGGCATTGGCATGGTCTTCCAGCATTTCTCGCTGTTTGAAACGCTGACCGTCGCCGAAAATATCGCCCTGGTGCTGGACGAACCGTTCAACCTGCCGAAGCTTTCCGAGCGAGTCAAAGCCGTTTCCGAGCGCTATGGCCTGCCGCTTGACCCCGACCGGCGCGTGCACAGCCTGTCGGTCGGCGAACGGCAGCGCGTCGAGATCGTCCGCTGCCTGTTGCAGAACCCGCAGCTCCTGATTCTCGACGAACCGACATCCGTACTGACGCCCCAGGCTGTCGAAAAGCTGTTTGAAACCCTGCGCCAGATCGCCTCTGAAGGCGTCTCCATCCTTTACATCAGTCACAAGCTGCATGAAATCCAGGCGCTGTGCGACAAGGCAACGATTCTGCGCAACGGACGCGTCACCGGCGCCGTGGTCCCGCGCGCAGAAACATCGGCATCGCTGGCGCGCATGATGATCGGCCGCGATCTGCCGGTCTGTCAGGCGCCGCCGTACACGGGCGAACGGCGGCCGATGCTGACCGTCGAGCACCTGAGCATTGATGCCGAAGGCCCGTTCGGCGTTTCCCTGCACGATATTTCGCTCACGCTCAATGCCGGTGAAATTCTCGGCATCGCCGGCATTTCCGGCAACGGACAGGCCGAGCTGATGGCAGCGCTCTCCGGTGAGCGGCCGGTCGGTAAGAAGACTATCCAGCTGGACGGCACCCCCATCGGCCACCTGAATGCCGGTCGACGCCGCGCCAAAGGGCTGGTCTACGTGCCGGAAGAACGCCTGGGGCGTGGCGCCGTGCCGCCGTTCTCGCTGAGCCGAAATGCCCTGCTGACCGCACACCGGCAAGGCATGAAACAGTGGGGGCTCGTCCATTACGGCAAGGCGCGAGACTACGCCCGCGCATGTGTCGAACGCTTCGACGTGCGCGGCGGCGATGTATCGACCAACGCCCGTTCGCTTTCCGGCGGCAATCTGCAGAAATTCATCGTCGGCCGCGAAATCATGCTGCGGCCCAAGGTCATGATCGTCGCCCAGCCCACCTGGGGGGTCGATATCGGTGCGGCGAGCGCGCTGCGCCAGGCATTGCTTGATCTTTCCCGTTCCGGCGTCGCCCTGCTCGTCGTCTCGGAAGAACTCGAAGAACTCTTTGAAATCAGCGACCGCATCGCCGTGCTCGCCCAGGGGCGGCTTTCGCCCGCACGCCCCAAGACCGCGCTCGACGCCGAAACGGTCGGCATGCAGATGGCCGGGCTGTTTACGCCGCCCGCAGCGCCGCAAAGCACAGCGGATGCCCAACCGGAGACGGCTACAGATGCCGCCAATCATGCATCTGCTTGAACCTCGCCCCTATCCTTCCCGGCTGATGCGCTGGCTGTCGCCGCTCATCGCCGTCATCGCCACGCTGGTGACCGGCTCGCTGCTTTTTCGGGCGCTTGGCAAACCGCCGCTCGAATCCTTCCATATCTTTTTTATTCAGCCGTTGACCAGCAGCTACGGCTGGAGCGAACTGCTGATCAAGGCCTGTCCGCTGATCCTGATTGCGCAAGGGCTGGCGCTCGGCTTCAAGGCGCGCATCTACAACATCGGCGCCGAAGGCCAACTGATCGTCGGCGCGCTGGCCGGCGGCGGCGTCGCCATTGCCTGCGAAGGCAGCGATTCCGCCTGGATTCTTCCGGCCATGGTGCTGGCCGGCGCACTGGGCGGCGCATTCTGGGGCGCGATTCCCGCCCTGCTCAAAACGCGCTTTAACGCGCAGGAAACGCTGACGACGCTGATGCTTGCCTATATCGCCAACTATCTGCTCGCCTATATGGTCAACGGCCCGTGGCGCGACCCGGAAGGCATGAACTTTCCGCAGACGATCATGTTCAGCGATCCGGCGCTGTTCTCGCCCCTGTTTGAAGGTTTGCGCGTTAATACTTCGGTCTTCATCACCCTCTTTGCCATCCTCGCTTTCTGGGCTTTCAACGCGCGCAGTTTCCTGCACTTCCAGATCGAGGTCGGCGGCTACGCGCCCGCCGCTTCGCGTTACGCCGGTTTTTCTGCCAACCGCACCGCCTGGTTTACGCTGGTGCTTTCGGGCATGGTCGCCGGCATCGCCGGCGTCGGTGAAATCGCCGGCCCAGTCGGCCAGCTCAATCTCAACATTTCCCCCGGTTACGGCTTTGCCGCCATCATCGTCGCCTATCTGGGGCGCCTGCACGCGCTCGGCATCATCGCCGCGGGTTTTTTGATGGCGCTGCTCTATCTCGGCGGCGAGGCCGCACAGGTCGCCCTGCAACTGCCGGCGGCAATTACGGGGATTTTCCAGGGCATGCTGCTTTTCTTCCTGCTCGGCGCCGACGCCTTCGTCGATAACCGTCTGCGCCGGCCGCTTGCCGCATGAACACGACTGCATAACGCCATGATCGAACACATCGTCCCCATTCTGGCTGGTACGCTGGCCGCTGCCGTACCGCTGATTTTCGCCGGTCTGGGCGAACTTGTCGCCGAACGCACCGGCGTCATCAATCTTGGCGTCGAAGGCATGATGCTCGCCGGCGCCATTGCCGGATTCGCCGCTGCCGTAGAAAGCGGACAGGGCGCGGCCATTGGCCTGCCAGCCGGGGCGTTGGCCGGCGCCGGCATGGCGCTGATCTTCGCTTTTTTCGCACTACTGCTGGCCGCCAACCAGGCGGCTTGCGGGCTGGCGCTAACGATTTTCGGCATCGGGCTGTCGGCCTTCATCGGTCAGCATTACATCAGCTATAGCCTGCCTGGGCTGAAACCCTTCGCCATTCCGCTGCTTTCCGACATCCCCCTGCTCGGCCCGATACTGTTTAAGCAGGATGCCGTCGTCTACCTGTCGATCCTCACGTTCGCCGTCATCGCTTGGGGGCTGGCGAAAACCC
The DNA here is from genome assembly GCA_937923255.1 of uncultured Propionivibrio sp. Taxonomy (GTDB): domain Bacteria; phylum Pseudomonadota; class Gammaproteobacteria; order Burkholderiales; family Rhodocyclaceae; genus Propionivibrio; species Propionivibrio hellwigii. The sequence continues at coordinate 43,548 of CALAIL010000042.1, forward strand.
GTCTCGGCCTGTTGCTCAAGGCCGTTGGCGAATCACCGGAAGCCGCGCACGCCATCGGCTATCCGGTCATTGGCATCCGCTTCGGCGCGACGCTTTTTGGGGGGGCGCTGGCAGGCATCGCCGGCGCTTACCTGTCGACCGTCTATACGCCGCTGTGGGTGCAGAACATGAGCGCCGGCCGCGGCTGGATCGCCGTCGCACTCGTCGTTTTCGCCTCCTGGAAGGCCGAACGGCTGATGCTCGGCGCGTATCTGTTCGGCGCCGTCACCATCCTGCAATTTCACGCGCAAGGGCTGGGCATTACGATTCCCGTGCAACTGCTCGCCGCCTTGCCCTATCTCGCCACCATCATCGTACTCGTCGTCATTTCGCGCGACCGCCGCGTGCTCCAGAACAACCTGCCCGCCTCGCTGGGCCGCTCTTTTCTGCCCTGAACCGCCTTAATGACGACGCTGCTGCTCAAGGATGCCGATCTGCTGGTGACGATGGATGCCGATCGGCGCGAAATTCCGGGGGGCGGCATTTTTGTCCGTGATGGCGTCATTGAAGCGGTCGGCCCATCCGCCAGCCTGCCGACGCAGGCCGATGAAACGCTTTCGCTGGCCGGTTGCCTTGCCCTGCCCGGCCTCATCAACACGCACCACCACATGTACCAAAGCCTGACGCGGGCATTCCCCGGCGCACAGGACGCCGAGCTATTCGCCTGGCTGCGCCGCCTGTATCCCGTCTGGGCGGGGCTGACGCCGGAAATGATCCGCGTCTCGACGCTGACGGCGATGGCCGAACTGATCCTTTCCGGATGTACGACAAGCAGCGACCATCTCTACCTTTATCCGAACGGCGCGCGGCTCGACGATTCGATTGAGGCCGCAGCGCAGATCGGTATGCGTTTTCACGCCGCGCGCGGCAGCATGAGCGTGGGAGAAAGCGAGGGAGGCCTGCCGCCCGACCGGCTGGTCGAAGATGAAGACACCATTCTCAAGGATACGCAGCGGCTGATCGAAACCTGGCACGACCCGGCGCGGCACGCCATGCTGCGCATCGTCGTTGCGCCCTGCTCGCCTTTCTCGGTCAGCCGCAGCCTGATGCGTGAAGCCGCGCGCCTGGCGCGGGCGTACGGTGTTTCGCTGCACACGCATCTGGCCGAGAACGACAACGATGTCGCCTACAGCCGCGAAAAATTCGGCATGACGCCGGCAGCGTATGCCGAATCGCTCGGCTGGACGGGCGCGGATGTCTGGCATGCGCATTGCGTCAAACTCGACGAGGCCGGCATCGACCTTTTTGCACGCACGGGAACCGGCGTTGCGCACTGTCCGTGTTCGAATATGCGTCTAGCCTCCGGTATCGCGCCGATTCCCGCCATGCGTCGGGCAGGCGTTCCCGTCAGCCTCGGCGTCGACGGCAGTGCCTCGAACGACGCCGCGCACCTGCTCGGCGAAGCGCGCCAGGCCATGCTCCTCGCCCGTGTCGGCTGCCAGCCCCATGCGGGGCCGGCGGCAATGAGCGCGCGGCAGGCGCTGGAACTCGCCACATTGGGCAGCGCCCGGGTGCTGGGGCGCGACGATATCGGCGCGCTGGCCCCCGGCATGAGCGCCGACCTCGTCGCTTTTCCTCTCGATACGCTGGCGCTGGCCGGAGCGGCCGTGCATGACCCCGTGGCCGCGCTGGTTTTCTGCGCGCCGCAACAGGTTCGTTACGCCATCATCAACGGCAAGCCCGTCGTGGCCGAGGGGCAACTGCTGCCGCTCGAACTACCGTCATTGATTGCCGACCACAACCGGCTGGCCAGGCAGCTCATCCGTTCAACGAAGTCGTAAAAACAGGCGTAAGGACATTTAGGGTGATAAAAAGAGCTTGAAGCCTTATGCTGCAAGTCTTTAATGGGGATCCAAGGCTTTGAACAAAAAGTTGCCCTTTTTGCAGCGCAAAACAGATCAAGCAGAACGGCGCTTCGTCATCGATGTCAGCGATGGTAAATAGACCGCCGCGCAACTTGCAGCCCAGTATGGATGCAGTTCAAAAACCATCCATCCGCCGCCATCTCGCCCAAGCAGCCACCAAGACCCCTTACAAAAATAACCGGAGCGTATTGCCGCGCCAGGTTGAAGCATCACCGAATCACAGCCGCCGTGACCGAAGACACGCAATAATGCTTGCCCCGCAGCCCGCGTAAAACGGGCATCCCCGGAAGGGCTGCCCGCCAGCCCAGTGTTTACGCGGGTTTCCGGCCTGCCTATCCGCAAGCCCAATGTTTACGGGGACGTCCGGCCTACCTGCCC
>CALAIL010000043.1 GCA_937923255.1 uncultured Propionivibrio sp.
ACATCATGAAAATCGCCGATGTCCGGCACCTTGACTTCAATTATCTGGCTCATGGCGTCTCCTCAGACCAGTGCCCGACGCATGTCGGAGAGCAATTGTGCGACGTAAGCGTTAAAGCGCGTGCCGAGCGCGCCGTCGATGACGCGGTGGTCGGCCGACAGGGCCAGCGGCAAGGTCAGGCGCGGGGCGAAGGCCGCGCCGTTCCAGACGGGCTTCATGAGCGAGCGGGAGACGCCGAGAATGGCGACTTCCGGCGCATTGACGATGGGCGAGAAGCTGATGCCGCCAATACCGCCCAGGCTGGATACGGTGAAACAGGCGCCCTGCATGTCGGCCGGCGCGAGCTTGCCGTCACGCGCGTTTTTGGCCAGCGCGCCGCATTCGGCGGCGATTTCGCTCACCGTCATGCGATCGACGCCCTTGATGACGGGGACAACCAGCCCATTCGGCGTATCTGCGGCAAAGGCAATGTTGAAATACTTCTTCAGCACCAGCGTATCGCTGTCGAGCGAAGCGTTGAATTCCGGGAATTTCTTCAAGGCGAGCTGGCAAGCCTTGATGATGAAGGCGAGCATGGTGATCTTGGCGCCGCCGCTCTTTTCGTTTTCCTTGTTGAGCGCAAGGCGGAAAGCTTCCAGATCGGTGATGTCGGCCTCGTCATGATAAGTGACCGCAGGAATCATGACCCAGTTACGCGCCAGGTTTTGTCCGGAGATTTTCTTGATGCGCGAGAGCGGCTGGATTTCGATCTCGCCGAACTTGGCGAAGTCGATCTTCGGCCACGGCAACAGGTCGAGGCCGGCGCCGCCACTGCCACCGACAACACCCGCCGCGCCGGTGGCTGGCCTGGCCTGGAGGGTGCCTTTGACGAAAGCAATGAGATCTTCGCGCAGAATCCGCCCCTTGGGGCCGTTGGCCGTGACCTGCGTCAGGTCGATGCCCAGTTCGCGGGCAAGGCTGCGTACCGACGGGCTGGCGTGCGTCGTCTTGCTGGGCGTGGGCGGGATGGACGTGGGGATTCCGACAGGGGCGGATGCCCATTCGAGGGGTTGATTGGCCGGCACGTTCAGGGCGGGTGCAGATACGGGCGTTGGCGACATTGGTACAGGCGCGGATGCTGGCGCAGGGGAGGCGGTGGGGACGGATGCTAGTGCAACGGCCTGCGCTGCAGGCGCTGCGGCAGGGGCCGCTTTCTCCATTGGTGCTGGTGCGCCGGCCGTTGCCGCCCCTTCAATACGGGCGATCAGACTGCCCTCGGAAATCTTGTCGCCTATCTTGACCGTGAACTCCTTGAGCACTCCGTTGACCGGACTGGGCACATCGATGGTGGCCTTGTCGGATTCAAGCGTCAGTAGCGGGTCTTCCGCCTGCACGGTGGCGCCCGGCTCGACCAGCAGCTCGATGACCGGCACATCATGAAAATCGCCGATGTCCGGCACCTTGACTTCAATTATCTGGCTCATGGCGTCTCCTCAGACCGTTAAGGGGTTGGGCTTATTGCTGTCGATGCCATATCGGGCAATGGCTTCTGCGACCTTGCGCGGCTCGATTACGCCGTCGTCAGCCAGCGCCTTGAGCGCAGCGACGACGATCCAGTGACGGTCGACCTCGAAGAAATAACGCAGCGCCTTGCGCGTGTCGGAGCGGCCGAAACCGTCCGTGCCGAGTGTGACGTAGCGGCGGTTGAGGAACGGGCGGATTTGTTCGGCGTACTGGCGAACATAGTCGGTCGCGGCGATGATCGGGCCGCGTGTGCCGTTCAGGCAATGTTCGACGTGCGTCTGACGCGGTTTTTCCGTCGGGTGCAGCATGTTCCAGCGCTCCGCGTCGACGCCTTCGCGCGCCAGCTCGGTAAAGCTCGGACAACTCCACAGATCGGATTCCACGCCCCAGTCGGCCTTGAGCAGATCGGCGGCGGCGATGGCTTCCCGGAAGATGGCGCCGGAGCCGAGCAGCTGCACGCGCGGAGCCTTGCCGGCGTCGGATGCGCCGCGGCGGAAGAGGTACATGCCCTTGATGATGTCCGCTTCGACGCCCTGCGGCATTTCCGGATGCTCGTAGTTTTCGTTCATCACCGTCAGGTAATAGAACACGTCTTCCTGTTCGACAAACATGCGGCGCATGCCTTCGTGCATGATGACGGCGATTTCGTAGGCGAAGGTCGGGTCGTAACTGATGCAGTTGGGGATCAGTCCGGAAAGCACCAGCGAATGGCCGTCTTCGTGTTGCAGCCCTTCGCCGTTGAGCGTCGTGCGTCCGGCCGTGCCGCCGATCAGGAAGCCGCGTGCGCGCTGGTCGCCGGCGGCCCAGTAGAGATCCATGGTGCGTTGCAGGCCGAACATTGAGTAACAGATGTAGAACGGGATCATCTGCTCCTTGTGCACCGAATAAGCAGTGGCGGCGGCGATCCAGTCGCTCATCGCGCCGGCCTCGTTGATGCCTTCCTGCAGGACCTGGCCGGTTTTTGACTCCTTGTAGAACATGAGCTGGTCGTGGTCTTCCGGCAAGTAGTTCTGTCCGAGCTGGTTCCAGATGCCGATCTGGCGAAACAGCCCTTCCATGCCGAAGGTGCGCGATTCATCCGGCACGATGGGAACGACGCGCTTGCCGATGGCCTTGTCCTTGAGCAGGATGTTGAGTAGGCGGACGATGGCCATCGTCGTCGAGATTTCGCGCCCTTCGCCGGAGGCCCGGAGCAGCGGCTCGAAGGCCGAGAGCGGCGGAATTTCGAGCGGCGTCGCCTTGCTTGTGCGCTGCATGAGGATGCCGCCGAGCGCATTGCGCCGTTCGAGCATGTACTTGTATTCCGGCGAATCCTTGGCAAAGCGTAGGAAAGGCACCGATTCGATCTGATCGTCGGGCACGGGCAGCTTGAAGCGGTTGCGGAAGCCGATCAGCGCCTCGCGGTCAAGTTTTTTCTGCTGGTGCGAGATGTTCATCGCCTGGCCGGCTTCGCCCATGCCGTAGCCTTTCACGGTTTTTGCCAAAATCACAGTGGGCTGGCCCTTGTGTTCGACCGCAGCCTTGAACGCGGCAAAAATCTTGAAGATATCGTGGCCGCCGCGGTTGAGGTCGGCAATGTCGCGGTCGGTGTAGTCGGCGATGAGCGCCTTGAGTTCCGGGGTATTGAAGAAATGCTCGCGCATGTAGTCGCCGGGCTTGGCCTTGTAGGTCTGGTATTCGCCGTCGACGACTTCCATCATGCGTTTTCTGAGCAGGCCGTTCTTGTCGCGCGCAATGATGGGATCCCAGAAACGTCCCCAGATCAGCTTGATGACGTTCCAGCCGGCGCCGCGGAAGGTGCCTTCGAGTTCCTGGATGATTTTGCCGTTGCCGCGTACCGGCCCGTCCAGGCGCTGCAGGTTGCAGTTGATGACGAAAATCAGATTGTCGAGCTTCTCGCGCGCCGCCATGCCAATGGCGCCGAGCGTTTCGACTTCATCCGTTTCACCGTCGCCGATGAATGCCCAGACCTTGCGGTCGCTTGCCTCGATAAGGCCGCGGCTTTCCATGTAGCGCATGAAGCGCGCCTGGTAGATGGCCTGGATCGGCCCCAGCCCCATCGAGACCGTTGGAAAACGCCAGAAATCGGGCATCAGCCACGGATGCGGATAGGAGGGTAGCCCTTTGCCGTCGACTTCCTGGCGGAAATGATTGAGCTGGTCTTCCGTCAGCAGATCCATCAGAAAGGCGCGGGCATAAACGCCGGGGATCGAATGCCCCTGGAAAAAGATGAGGTCGCCGCGCTGCGTTTCGTTCTGTGCCCGCCAGAACCAGTTGAAGCCGACGTCGTACAAGGCGGCCTGGGAAGCGAAGGATGCGATATGGCCGCCGACGTTGGTGTTCCGGTTGGCGCGCACGACCATGGCCATGGCATTCCAGCGAATGTAATTGCGGATGCGGATTTCGATGTCCGGATCGCCTGGATACGGCGGTTGCTGGTCGGCAGGGATGGTGTTGAGATATTCGGTGGTGGCGCTGTAGGGAATATTGATGCCTTCTTCGCGCGCCTGGGCGATCATCTGCTGGATCAGGAAGTGGGCGCGTTCAGCGCCTTCATGCTCGATGACGCTCGCCAGCGCTTCCTGCCATTCGCGGGTTTCCTGCGGATCGGCGTCGACGCCGTGGTTCGTGTCAATTAATTCGCCTTGCGATGCCATGTCGTTCTCCTTGTCGGTAAGCGCATCCTGCCGAAAGCGCGGGGTGAACCCCCTCGTCGCTGTCTGTTGTCCAGCCGCTGTTCGAGCGCTATTTTAGCCCTAAGTTTCAATGGGCCGCTGGGTGTTTGGGTGGTCTGACGTCCGTGGGCGGAAATATTCCGGGGACGTCGGCTAGACACGGACTATCGGCGGCAAGTTCCGGACTTTCGTGAAGGTCATGCCCGCCGATCAACAGGGCGATCGGGGTTGGGCATCGTCTCGATCAAGGGTGAAGATCATTCCTTCCCGTACCTTGCTGGCAGGCGTGCCGGTTGCGCTTGCAGCTCCGGTCGGGCTGTTAAAATTGCCGCATGAAAACAATGTGTGGACAGTCATGAGCAGCAAAGAAAGACAGGTGTCCGGAGAAACGGTGAACGGAAAAACGGGCATGGCGGATACGGTGGATATGGCAAATACGGTGGATAGGGTAGATACAACGAATACGGCGGGAAAAAAGTCCGAGGGTCGGCGCCGGGCTGCGGCGCCTGCGCGTCTGGTGATTGCTTCGCGCGAATCGCGCCTGGCGATGTGGCAGGCGCAGCATATCCGCGACCGGTTGCGGGCGCTGTATCCGGAAACAGCGGTCGATATTCTCGGCATGAGTACGCGTGGCGACCGGATTCTCGATCGGCCGCTGGCGCAGATCGGCGGCAAGGGGCTGTTCATCAAGGAACTCGAAACCGCGATGCTGGAAGGGCGCGCCGATCTGGCCGTGCATTCACTCAAGGACGTACCGATGGAGATGCCGGACGGCTTCATGCTGGCGGCGATCGGCGTGCGTGAAAATCCCTGCGATGCCTTCGTTTCCGGACGTTACGCCCGTTTGGATGCGCTGCCGGTCGGTGCGGTTCTCGGCACATCTAGTCTGCGTCGGGCGGCGCTCATGCGCGCCCGTTATCCGCATCTACGCATCGAATCGCTGCGCGGCAATCTCGACACCCGCTTGCGCAAGCTCGATGAGGGGCAGTACGACGCGATCGTTCTGGCCGCGGCAGGCCTCATCCGCCTGGGTTTGCAGGCACGTATCCGCGCCGTGCTTGCGTCGGAAGTATCGCTGCCCGCGCCGGGACAGGGTGCGCTGGGCATCGAAATCGCCGCCGGACGGAAAGACCTGCTGCCGTGGCTGGCTCCGCTGAACGACGTAACAACGGCATCGTGCGTCACGGCCGAGCGCGCTTTTTCGCGTGCCTTGGGCGGCAGTTGCCAGGTGCCGCTCGGGGCTTATGCCGTGATCGAAACGCACGCTGGCGCACCGGTTTTATGGCTGCGCGGCTTCATCGCGACGCCGGACGGTGGGCGTATCGTGCGCGGCGAACTGCACGGCGCGCCTGAGCATGCCGCACATTTAGGCAGCTCGCTGGCGCAGCAGCTACGCGCGGCCGGGGCCGACGATATCCTGGCCGTGCAAGGGGGAACATGATGCAAGCGAATGTGCCGGGCAGTCTGCATGGACGGACGATTCTCGTCACCCGGCCGGCGGCGCAGGCGGACGCGCTGTCCGGCATGATCGCCCGCCTCGGCGGCGAGGCATTGAGTTTCCCTTTGCTGGAAATCTCGCCCGCTGTGGATACAGCACCCATACGGGCCGCCGGCGCACATCTGGAAGCCTATGCCCTGGCAATCTTCATTAGCCCGAATGCCGTCGAATACGGCCTGCCGTTGCTGCTGGACGGGCGTTCGGGCTGGCCGGAGGGCGTACAGGCAGCGGCGGTCGGGCCGAGCACGGTGGCAGCGCTGGCGGCGCGCGGCGTGGAAGGCGCGCTGGCTCCTTCCGAACGCTTCGATTCAGAGGCGTTGCTGGCGCTGCCTTTCTTTCAGGCGCCGCGCGTTGCCGGGAAGCGGGCTTTGATTCTGCGCGGCAACGGCGGCCGCGAGCTGCTCGCCGAAACGCTACGCGCGCGTGGGGCGACGGTGGACTGCGTCACTTGCTATCGACGCTCGGGGCCGCATGATGCGACGCCGCTTCTGGATTGGCTGCGCGCCGGCCGCCTGGACGCAATTGCCATTTCGTCGAGCGAAGGGCTGCGCCATCTCTGGGCGCTGCTCGATGCATCGGCACGCCAGCGCTTGCGCCGCCTGCCGCTGTTCGTGCCGCATGCGCGCATTGCCGAGCAGGCACGGGCGCTTGGCTTGCACCGCATCGTTACCACCGCGCCGGCCGATGCCGGCATTGTCGATAGCCTGCGGACGTTCGACTGGCCGCGTCGGTGAATTTCGCTTTTCCCGCGGCGCGTAGATGCGGCCAGGTGCCATTTCGCCGTTGATAAGCCTGGGATGCGTCAGCCGGCGTTGCCGATTTTGCGCTGCCGGTCTCAGCGTGTTATGGCGCGATGGCCGATGTCATGCCGATACTGCATGCCTTCAAAGTGGATGCGTTCCACGGTGGCGTAAGCGGTTTTTTGCGCCATTTTGATGTTGTTGCCCAACGCCGTGACGCAGAGTACGCGGCCGCCGGCGGTGACGACCTGGCCCGCTTTTTCAGCGGTACCGGCGTGGAAAATCTGTACGGCGTCATCGACCTCGTGCGTGCCGGACAGACCGCCGATGGCATCGCCCGTGCGCGGTGTGCCGGGATAGCCGGCGGCGGCAAGCACGACGCCCAGCGCGACGCGGTGATCCCAGGCGGCCTCAGCCTGGTCGAGCGTACCGGCAACGGCGTGTTCGAGCAGGAGGTGCAGATCCGATTTGAGGCGCATCATGATCGGCTGCGTTTCCGGATCGCCTAGGCGGCAGTTGAATTCGACGACCTTGACCGCGCCGTCCTGACCGATCATCAATCCGGCGTAAAGAAAGCCGGTGTAGGGAATGCCGTCGGCGGCCATGCCGCGCACCGTCGGCAGGATGATCTCGCGCATCACTTTAGCGTGAAGTTCCGGCGTGACCACTGGCGCCGGAGAGTAGGCGCCCATGCCGCCGGTGTTGGGGCCGGCGTCGCCATCGAAAATACGCTTGTGATCCTGGCTGGTGGCCAGCGGCAAGACATTTTTACCATCGACCATGACGATGAAGCTGGCTTCCTCGCCGGCCATGAAATCTTCGATCAAGACACGGGCGCCGGGTGTGCCGGGCGCTGTGCCGGAGAACATGTGGTCGATGGCACGGTGTGCTTCGGCAAGCGTTGTGGCGACGACGACGCCCTTGCCGGCGGCTAGCCCGTCGGCTTTGATGACAATTGGCGCGCCTTTGCGCTCGAGGCAGGCGTGTGCGGCGTCCGCATCAGTAAAGGTTTCGGACGCGGCGGTCGGAATCTGGTGCCGCGCCATGAAGCGCTTGGCAAAATCCTTGGAGCTTTCGAGTTGCGCGGCGGCGCGGGTCGGGCCGAAAATCTTTAGCCCGCGGGCGCGGAAAAGGTCGACGATGCCGGCGGCGAGCGGCGCTTCCGGCCCGACGACGGTGAGATGGATTTTTTCCCGTTCGGCAAAGTCGGCCAGTGCGGTGAGGTCGGTGAGCGGCAGATTTTCCATCAAGGGCGCGTGATGTGCCGTGCCGGCGTTACCGGGTGCAATATAGATTTTCCCCACGTCGGCGGCCTGGGCCAGCCGCCAGGCCAGAGCATGTTCACGGCCGCCAGAGCCAATGATGAGAAGTTTCATGTTTTCCCCTTGTGTTTTTTATCAAATGCCTCTCGAACGCCTTGTCAAACCGGCGCGGACGCAGCGTCGCGTTATCGGTTTCTCGTCCGGTGGCAGGTGAACGTTGGCAACGTATCCGGTCGGCAGAATTTTTTCATGACCTTACCCCCAAGGCCGATATCGTATTTCGCCCGGATTGTGCGGGCAAGCGCTTTGACCTCGCAGCGCGGATTCGATGTGGCATCTTTTCCGCCTGAATGGGTCTTGCCAGGTCGGTCGCCGTGTGTCGCGCAAGCCCCTGCCCGGAAAGCTGCCGGCTTTTGGTACGCCTTGCATACGGGCGTGATGTGCGGATGTGGCGCTGGCGTGGGACCGTGGCGAAAAGGGAATCAGTGCCGAAAGTGCCGTATGCCGGTAAAAACCATGGTGATGCCATGCTCATCAGCGGCGGCGATCACTTCGTCATCGCGCACCGAGCCGCCCGGCTGGATAACGGCGACCGCGCCGGCTTCGGCCAAGGTGTCGATGCTGTCGCGGAAGGGAAAGAAAGCATCCGATGCGACGACTGACCCTTTAAGTGCCAGTCCGGCGTTTCTGGCCTTGATGCCGGCGATGCGCGTCGAATCGACGCGGCTCATCTGACCGGCGCCGACGCCGAGCGTCATGCCGTTGCCGCAAAAGACGATCGCGTTGGATTTGACGAATCGGGCAACGCGCTCGGCGAAGAGCAGGTCCTCGATCTGCGCCGCTGTGGGCGCGCGCCGGGTGACGCACTTGAGGTCGCTGGCCTGCACGGCAAAATTATCTGCCGTTTGCACCAGCAGGCCGCCGCCGATGCGCTTGAATTCGAGGGTATGGCTTGCATCGCCCGCATGCGTGGCTGGCAAGGGCACGGTCAGCACGCGCAGGTTGGTTTTGGCGGCGAGCGCAGTTTTGGCCTCGGCGGTGAAGGCCGGGGCGACCAGCACCTCGACGAAATGCTTGCGCGCGTTGATCGCGTCAATCACATCGAGGCCAACTTCGCCGTTGAAGGCGAGGATACCGCCGAATGCTGAGGCGGGGTCGGTCTGAAAAGCTTTTTCATAGGCTTGAACCAGCTGGCCGGCGATGGCGACACCGCACGGATTGGCGTGCTTGACGATGACGCAGGCCGGCGCGGCGAAGCACTTGACGCATTCCCAGGCGGCATCGGCATCGGCGATGTTGTTATAGGAAAGTTCTTTTCCCTGTAGCTGGCGGTAAGCGGCAATGCCGCCGGTATGGCCGGAGTGACTGGATAAGGGCGCCGCATCGCGGTAGAAAGCGGCGCGCTGGTGGGCGTTTTCACCGTAGCGCAGGATTTCGGCACGATCGAAAGCCAGTTGCAGGCATTCCGGAAAGCACGACGGTACGGGCGATGCGGAAGCAGTCGCTTTGGCGGCGGTCGTTTCGGCCGGGTTCCCGGATGGCGCTTCGGCATTTTCCGGCAGCCCGGTCAGCCAGTTGGCGATCATGCCGTCGTAACGTGCGGTGTGGGCAAACGCCTTTTTGGCCAGCGCGAAACGGGTCGCTAGCGAAAGCGCGCCGTCACCGTGCTGCATTTCGCTTAGCAGGCGCGGGTAGTCGTCCGGGTCGGTGACGACCGCGACTCCCGCATAGTTTTTTGCCGCCGAGCGGAGCATCGCCGGGCCGCCGATATCGATGTTTTCGATCGCTTCGGCCAGGGTGACGCCGGGTTGGGCGATGGTCGCCGCAAAGGGATAGAGGTTAACGCAGACGAGGTCGATCGTCGGGATGCCGTGCGTTTTGAGGGTGTTCATATGCGCCGGCAGATCGCGGCGGGCGAGGATGCCGCCATGTACCTTCGGATGCAGCGTCTTGACGCGGCCGTCAAGCATTTCCGGAAAACCGGTGTAGTCGCCGATTTCGGTGACGGAGAGTCCGGATTCGCGCAGCAGTCTGGCGGTGCCACCCGTCGACAAAAGGTGGACGCCCTGGGCGGCGAGTCCGCGCGCAAATTCAAGGGCGCCGCGTTTGTCGGAAAGGCTGATGAGGGCTTGGCGGATTTTCATGGTTGGCGTTTGTCAAAATTTGGCGCCGGACTGGCGCCGGACTGGCGCCGGATTGGTGTTGGCCCGGCGCCGGCTTTGCCTGGTTTTACTTGTATGCGAGCTGATGCTCGGTGAGTTTCTTGCGCAGGGTGTTGCGGTTGATGCCGAGGATTTCCGCAGCCAGCGTCTGATTGCCGCCCGCGCGTTCCATGACGACCTGGAGCATCGGGCGTTCGACGCGCCTGAGCACCATGTTGTAGACGGCGACAGGTTTTTCGCCGTCCAGCGTTTCAAAGTAGCGGGTCAGCGCTGCGTGAACGCAGGCGTGGATATCGTGTTCTTGATTCATGCGGCTAATACTCCAGAGTCTTCGATCGGCGCATGCGGCGCATGCGAATCGTAGGCCAGACGTTCGTCTTTTTCGGCCAGAGTAAAGAAAAAGTCGTTGACGGCGTTGCGCTGTCCGGTGATGTCGGGCAGCTGATTCATGGCATGGCGGAAGGCGGCCGATCCGGCCAAGCCACGGGTGTACCAGGCAATATGTTTGCGTGCCACGCGCACGCCGGCATCGATGCCGTAGAAGGCATATAGATCTTCAAGATGGGCGAGCAGAATCGCGTGAATTTCATCGACGCGCGGCGGCAGAAGATGCGTGCCGGTGGAAAGGAAATGCTCAATCTCGCGGAACAGCCAGGGGCGGCCCTGTGCGGCGCGGCCGATCATCAGCGCGTCGGCGCCGGTAACGGCGAGCACATGCCGGGCCTTTTCAGGTGAAACAATGTCGCCGTTGGCAATGATCGGAATATGCGCAGCTGCCTTGACGGCGGCAATGGTGGCGTACTCGGCCTCGCCGCGGTAAGCATCGGCGCGTGTACGGCCGTGGATGGCCAGCGCCCGGATCCCCGACTGCTCGGCGATTTTGAGGATGTTCAGAGCATTGCGGTTGGCGCTGTCCCAGCCGGTGCGGATTTTCAGTGTCACCGGCGTCGCCGGCACGGCCTTGACGACGGCTTCCAGAATGCGGCCGACCTGCCTTTCGTCCTTGAGCAATGCCGAACCGGCCATTACATTGCAGACTTTCTTGGCCGGGCAGCCCATGTTGATGTCGATGATCTGCGCGCCACGCTTGACGTTGTAGCGCGCTGCCTCGGCCATCATCTCCGGCACTGCGCCGGCAATCTGGACGGAGATGGGTTCGACTTCGCCGCTGTGATCGGCGCGCCGCCGCGTCTTGGCGCTGCCGTAAAGCAGCGAGTTCGACGTGACCATTTCGGAGACGGCCAGACCCGCGCCCATCTTTTTGCACAGCTGGCGAAACGGGCGATCGGTCACGCCCGCCATCGGTGCGACGAAAAGATTATTGCGGAGCGTGAAGCCGAGAAAGTCCATGGGTGAAAGAAAAGGGTCGCAGGGATGGAAGTGAAATCAATAAAAAGCCTCGTCAAAGCCAAACTGGCAACACGGTGGCAGTGCTGATCAAGGCCGAACGGCAAAAGTCGGTGACGGGCACATACGACGATTCAGGAAAAAGCGATTCTACCTGCTTTGCTGTGCAAGGACTGTCAGGAAGTGTACAGAGTGTATGTGCGCAAGTTCCCTAAAGTACGGAGAATCGGGCGAGCAGCCCCGCCTGGAACGGGCTGCCGATGCCACGCCCGTCATCACCGTCTGTCTGCTTTGCCGGCAGGCGGCGAATCATGCCGGCCTTAGTCTTCCGTATCGGGCTTATCCGCTGTTTTGTCGTCCGGCTCGGGCAGGACGATGTTGACCTCAAGCACCTCGTAGTTCCCCTGCTTTTCCAGCGACACTTTGATGTCATCCGGATTGATCGACACGTACTTGGAAATCACGGCGATCAGTTCCTTCTGCATCTTGGGCAAAAACTCTTTTTTGCCCGACAGGCCGCTGCGTTCGTGCGCAATGATCAGTTGCAGGCGCTCCTTGGCCGTTGCGGCGGATTTCGGTTTGTTGCCGAACAGGCGTGAGAACAGGGACATTTATTTCCCTCCGAAAAGGCGGCGGAGCAGGCCAGGCTTTTCGTAATCGACGAAGCGCAGCGGCAGGTTTTTGCCTTCCTTGTCGAGGAAGCGGTCGACCACGTCGGCGTATGCCTGCGCCACGTCGCTGTCCTGAATGTGGATGACTGGGGTGCCTTGGTTGGATGCCTGCAACACGGTTTCCGACTCGGGAATGACGCCGATGATCGGAATCCGCAGGATTTCCTGCACATCCTTGTACGAGAGCATTTCCCCGTCATCGACCCGCTTGGGCGCGTAGCGGGTGAGCAGCAGATGTTCTTTGACCGGTTCGTCGCCGGAAATGGCGCGCCGGGATTTCGCCTGGATAATGCCGAGAATGCGGTCAGAGTCACGCACGGAAGAAATTTCCGGATTGGTCACGATGATCGCCTCGTCGGCGAAGGTCAGCGCCATGACCGCGCCGTGCTCGATGCCGGCCGGCGAGTCGCAGACAACGTAGTCGAACGCCATCTGTTCAAGTTCCTTGAAGACCTTCTCAATGCCTTCTTCGGTCAGCGCGTCCTTGTCGCGCGTCTGCGAGGCGGGGAGCACGAACAGATTGTCGTTGCCGCAATGTTTATCCTTGATCAGCGCTTGGGTCAGCGTGGCTTCGCCATGCAGGACATTGACCAGATCGTAGACGACGCGGCGTTCGCATCCCATAATCAGATCGAGGTTGCGCAGGCCGACGTCGAAATCGATGACGGCGGTTTTATGGCCGCGCAGCGCGAGGCCGGAGGCAAGGCTGGCGCTGGTAGTGGTTTTGCCGACGCCCCCTTTACCGGAGGTCACGACGACGATTCGTGCCATGGCGGTCTCCCGTCAAAAAGAAAGAATTCTACCTGTTGACGGGATTTTTTCCTGTCCGGCCGCCGGTCGTCGGCCGAAAAGGCGCGCTCAGTCAGTTTTCAGCGCCTGGATATCCAACCAGTCGCGCGCTTCCGCCGCGTCATGGCTGAGCCGGATCTGCGTCGGCCGTCCGGCCAGGCCGTCGGGAATGCCGTGTTCGAAGGTGCGGTAGAGTCCTGCGATCGAGACCAGTTCGGCCTCGAAGCGTGTGGTGAAAATACGCGCGCCCGCATCGCCGGAAGCGCCCGCGAGCGCCCGGCCGCGCAGGGGCGCATAGATATGGATGCTGCCGTCGGCAATCACTTCGGCGCCGGCATTGACGGCCGCCAGCATGACCAGATCGCCGCCGCGGGCATAGACCTGCTGACCGGAACGCAGCGGCCGGTCGATGATCAGCGTTTTCGCGGCGGGTGGCGCATCGGGCGGGATTTCGGACGCATGCTTGTGTGCGCTTTCGGAGCGGGCTTCGGATGGAAGGTCAGGTGCGGTTGTTTCGGGGTGGGTGTCGTCTTTGGCAGTGAGGGGGGCAAGCGCCTCGGCGCGAGCGGGATGCCGGAAAGCCGTCAGCGGCGGTAGTCCGGCTTCGGCAGCGGCGGCGCGCAGCGCATCGCTGCCGCCGCTCACGCCGATGATGTACAGGCCGTGACGCTGGAAAAGGGCGGCGATGGCGGCCCAGTCGGACGATTCGGGCATGCTGTCGTCTGCGGCCTCGACCAGCGGATCAAGCTCAAGTACGGCGGCCTCACCGTCAAAAAACGCTTCGTCGCCAAACAAATCGGCTGCACAGGTCGCCAACGAATCCGGCTGAAGCGAGCGCAGGGCAATGCTGATGACGGGAAGCGTGGTTCCTTTGAATTCAATGAGGTGGATTTTCTTGCGCGTGCGCGCCATGGCAGCCGATCCTGAAAATTGACGAGATGGGTGAGTCTAGCCGAGCTGGCGAAAATGTGGAATTCGGCATGAGTCTGAGGCGGAGCGGCTGAGGCGCCGGCGGTTTAGGCGAGGCCGTGAGCGTTTCTGCCGACGCCCAGAAAACGCTGTATAAGCGTCGTATAGATTCCTTTTATATTCAATGCCTTGTATCCCTAGTGTATAGGGCGTTTGCGGGCCGTGGGTCTTAAAAGGCCTCGCGTAGGCCGGTTTCATCCTTTTTGTTCTGCGTGTAGGTGAGTGCGCACGCCCGTGCCAGACTGACCCAGACCGACCGACCCGTCATCAGGGAAGGTCCGCTAAGAATGGCACGCCGAGGGCAATGTCGTCGAATTTAGCCATGACGCATCAGGGCTTCGATCTCGGCGATTGTTTTGGGTGCGCGGGTATACACCTCACAGCCCGTGTCGGTGACGAAAACGTCGTCTTCGATGCGGATGCCGATGCCTTGCAGAGGTTCGGGCGCGCCGGCATCGGCGCGCAGGTACAGCCCCGGCTCAACGGTCAGCGCCATGCCCGGGCGCAGGCGCGCCCAGTCTTCTCCCGTCTTGTAATCGCCGACATCGTGTACGTCGAGGCCGAGCCAGTGTCCGGTGCGATGCATGTAAAACGGCTTGTAGGCTTCACGTTCAATCAGGCCGTCGATATCGCCGGAAAGTACGCCGAGATCGACCAGACCGCGCACGAGGACGCGCACGGCCGCGTCGTGATACGCCGAGAAAGACGCGCCCGGGCGGATCGCGTCAAAGGCCGCTGTCTGCATGGCCAGAACGATTTCGTAAGCAGTGCGCTGTGCGCCGGTGAAGCGGCCGTTGACCGGGAACGTGCGCGTGATGTCGGCGGCGTAGCCGTCGAGTTCGCAGCCGGCGTCAATCAGCACCAGTGTGCCGTCGGCAAGCGGCGCGTTGTTGTCGGTGTAATGCAGGACGCAGGCGTTGGCGCCGCCGGCGACGATGGGCGGGTAAGCATGGCCGCCGGCGCCGCGGATGCGGAATTCGTGACTGAGTTCGGCTTCCAGCACATATTCCCGATGGCCGGGGCAGCAGGCGCGCATGGCGCGCAGATGCGCATCCGAGGAAATGTCGGCGGCGCGACGCATGATGTCAATTTCAAAGGCATCCTTGATCAGGCGCATGCGCTGCAAAGGTTCGCGGATGTCGCGCAGGACGGCCGGTGCGCGTCGGCCCGCACGCGACTGGGCGCGGACGCGGTTGAGTGCGTCGATGATTTGCCGGTCTTGCCCAGCGTCCTGGCCGACGGCATACCACAGGGTTTCGTGCCCGGCGAGGAGGTCCGGCAGCGCATCAGCGAATTCAGTGAAAGGCCGTGTTTCGTCGAACCCGAAGATTTCGCGCGCAGCGGTGGGGCCATAGCGGAAGCCTTCCCAGATTTCGCGTTCCTCATCTTTGTCCCGGCAAAACAGCAGGGTGCGCGGCGCGTTGCCGCCGATGAGCACGAGCACGGCTTCCGGTTCGGGGAAGCCGGTGAGATACCAGAAGTCGCTGTCGAAGCGGTATGGATACAGGATGTCGCGGTTGCGCGGGCGCTCCGGCGCGGCAAAGAGCAGAGCGATGCCCTCGCTGATGTCTTCGAGAAGGCGCTGGCGGCGCCGACGGCAGGGTTCGAGGTTGAGGTTCATGAGCGTGTCCAATGTTCAAGCGCGGGCGGGGAGGATCGTCGAAGGTACCTGCCGGGCGGCTGCGGCAAGCTGTCGGTCGAGTTCATGCAGTCGTTCCGGTGTGCCGATATCGCTCCAGCGACCGGCATGATATTCGCCGCGAATGGTGTGTTGACCGATGCCGGCATCAAGCAGGGGGCGCAGCTTCATGACGGCGCCGGCCGGGACGCCGGTGAAAAAGGCCGGTGAAAATATGCCAATGCCCGCGTAGGTTAGGGGAGTTCCCACGCCGTCGGCGGCGTAACGAAGAGCATTGCCGTCGAGGCAAAAATCGCCGCCGGCATGGTGCGCCGGGTTATCGACGAGGATGAGATGCGCAAGGTACGCGGGCGTATCGGGCGTATCGGTTTCGTGGGCGGCCATCTGTTCGGCCACGGCGAAGGCGCGGGTGAAATCCCAGTCGCACCAGATGTCGCCGTTGACCACAAGAAAGGGCGCTTCGCCCAGCAGCGGCAGGGCGTGGGCGATTCCGCCTGCGGTTTCCAGCGCGCCGGGCGGTTCGGGCGAATAGCGGATGGACAGATTCCAGCGTGCGCCATCGCCGAGCAGCGTCCGGATGCGTTCGCCCAGCCAGGCGGTATTGATGACGATGTCGCGGAATCCGGCATCGGCAAGCCGTTCCAGATGCCAGACGATCAACGGTTTGCCGCCTGCGCAGAGCAGCGGTTTGGGCGTGGCGTCGGTTAGTGGCCGCATGCGTTCGCCACGGCCGGCGGCGAGGATCATCGCCTTCATCAGAAGGTCAATCCCGTTTCGTGCGGCCGGTTCTCCAGCCGGTCGAGCAGACGCGCCAGCGGCCGCAGTTCGGCGTAACGCCCGGCCGTGCGGCGCAGGTAGGCCATGACGCGCGGCATGTCTTTCAGGTAACCGTCCTTGCCGTCGCGGTGGCAGAGGCGGGCAAAAATGCCAAGTACCTTGAGCTGGCGTTGTGCGCCCATCCATTCGTAATCACGGTAGAAAGCGTCGAAATCGGCCCGTACCGGCAGGCCGGCGGCGCGGGCGGCTTCCCAGTAACGGATGACGAAATCGAGTTCCTGCGCTTCTTCCCAGGCGATGTAGGCGTCGCGGTAAAGCGAAACAGGGTCGTAGGTGATCGGCCCGTACACCGCATCCTGGAAGTCGAGAACGCCCGGATTGGCGGCAGTGGGGGAATGAGCGGGCGTCGGCGTCTCTCCGATGAGCATCAGATTGCGCGAGTGGTAGTCCCGATGGACAAAGACCTGCGGCTGCGCCAGATTGTTATCGAAGAGCGCAGCAAAAACGGTGCGCAGATCGGCCATCTGACCGGCATCGAGCGTGAGACCGAGGTGCTTGGCGATATACCAGTCCGGAAACAGATCGAGTTCTCGTTGCAGCAGCGCGCGGTCGTACACGGGCAGAACGCCGGGGCGGCTGGCGCGCTGGAGTGCGATGAGCGCAGTGTTGGCGTCACGGTAGAGCGCGGGCGCCGTCTGTGCGTCGAGTACGTCCAGGTAGGTGGTGCGGCCGAGGTCGGAGAGCAGCAAAAATCCCTGTTCAAGGTCGGCGGCGAGCACTTCGGGAACATGGACGCCCGCCTCATGGAACAGCGACGCGATGCGGATGAACGGGCGGCAGTCTTCGTATTCCGGCGGGGCATCCATGATGATGCGCGTCGTGCTGTCGGGCAGATCCAGGCGAAAATAACGGCGGAAGCTGGCGTCGGATGAAGCCGGCGCGCAGGGCAGCGGCGCTTCGCCGGGTCGGCGCGGAAAGAGTTGATCGAGCCAGTCGCGCAACTGGCGGGTACGCGGCATGCACCCTCCTGAAGATGAAAAGATGAAATAAAGCGGTAGATGCTAGAATGCGTCAATTTTAGCATTCACGCCGTACGCCTTTGCGGCCGGAAGCAGCGCTCGCCGCGCGGGGTTTCGCCTGTTCCGGCTTTCCCTGGCGGTGGGGTATGGCAGGCAAGGTAGCCATAATTTATGGTGGTCGATGGCGTAATTGATGACGAAGGGCAGATGAAACCGACAGTGCGGCATAAACCGCTGGCACAGTGCTTTTTGTTCGGCATGGCCGGGTTAATGACCGGTGGATATGCCGTAGATGTGCAGGCAGAGCCATTGCGCATCGATCCGGCCCTGCTCGCGCCCGAGCTGCGGGAGGCTGCCCGTGAAGCCCCATCCGGCGCGGCCTCCGGCGGTCGTGCTGAGGCGGTGCAAACAGTGCAGGCGGTCTCCGCGCCTGCCAGTACACAGCCCGCTGCCGCGTCGCGCGCGCCCAGGCCGACAATATCCGCGCCAGCGCCAGTTTCTTCAGCTGCCGTTGATTCACTCGCTCCGCCCGCCCGCCCTGCGGCTGATGCTGCGCCTGTCCCTGCGGCGCCTGCCGCTGTTTCGCCAACCCCGCATGCTTCGGCCGCTTCCGCCGCACCGTCGGCACCGACATCCCGCCCGGCCGCACCCGCCGCCGTTACGGCGCCTGCACCCGCTGCCGTGTTCGACACCGATACGTCTGCGGTTTCTGCACGGCCGGCAAATGCCAAGCCACACGAAGCATCGGCCGCTAAATCGCCCACCGCGTCCTTGCCGCATGTCGATCCGTCCTTGCTGGGGGATTTTTCTGCACATGCCGCATCGCCCGGGCAGGCGGCTTCGCCTTCTTCTTCTGAAATGCCGGCGGCGTCTGTGGCCGCTCCCGCCACAGACGCCGAACCTGCCGTTGCCGGCACGTCGGCGGGCATGCCGGCGGCTTCCGGCGCCTCATCCGCATCCTGGGCCTTGCCGGCGGATGCGGGATCGGGCAGGGAGGCGCGTGTGGCCGATACCTCTCCTGCCTTGACCTTGCGTCGTTCGGCCGCGGTATCGCCGGCGGCCTCGGCAGATAGAGAAGATGCCCGTCCGGCCTTCCTCAGTGCGCAGCGGGTGGGCGGTGACGGCGAACGCGAACTGAGCGCCGAAGGCGATGCCGAGTTGCGCAAGGTGGATGTGACCGTCAATGCGGACCGGATGACCTACTGGCCGGTCGAGGATGAGGTGGAGGCGGAAGGGCGGGTGCGTCTCGCACAAGGACAGGACACCGTGACTGGGCCGAAGATGCGGCTCAAACTCGAGGATCAGGTCGGCTTTTTCGAGCAGCCGGAATTTAGTTTCAAACGCAGTCCGCAGTCTGCCAACCCGTCGGCAGCGGATATCGCGTCGGCCGAGCGCTATCTTGAACAGCGCCGCCAGAATTACTGGCATTCCGGTTTTGCCATGCCGCTGACGACCGAGAGCGTCGAGGCGATGAGTGGAAAAGGACAGACGATGTCCGATGTGCGCGGTGATGCCGAACGCATCGACTTCGAAGGCGAAAACCAGTACCGTTTGAGCGACAGCCGGTTTACGACGTGTGCGCCGGGTGACGATAGCTGGTATCTGCGCTCGAACAAACTCAAACTCGACTATGACTATGAACAGGGTGAGAGCCAGGCATCGACGCTGTATTTCAAAAATGTCCCTATCCTGTACTGGCCTAATTGGTCGTTCTCGCTTAACCGGCAACGCAAGTCGGGTCTGCTGACGCCAAGCTTTGGAATGAGCAGCAGCAACGGCGTCACCCTGAGCGTACCGTATTACTGGAATATCGCACCGAACCGCGATGCGACGATTACAACGCGCCTGATCAGCAAGCGCGGGATACAGTTCGATGTTCTGGGGCGTTATCTCAATACAGCCTGGGGCGGCCGTTATGAGGGCGAGGGACGCGTCGAATACCTGCCGAGCGACCGGCAGTACGACAATAAAAACCGCTACGGCATTGCATTCTCACATCGCCAGTTTACAGGCAACGGTTTTTCTGGCGAGTTCAATTACAACCGGGTGTCGGATGACCACTATTTCACCGACCTATCGAGCCATGTGACTGCGACCTCGCAGACGCAATTGCTCCGGCAGGCGAAGGTGAGCTACGGTGGTGGCGGCTGGTGGAATGCCACCGTCGACTTCAAGGGCTATCAGACTTTGCAGCCGGATGCGAACAACCCGGTGCTTGAGCAATACCGCATGCTGCCGCAGATTACGCTCAATGCACGCAAGGCGGATCTGTATTCTGCCGACGCCAGCTTCATGGGCCAATTTACCGCTTTCTCCAAGCCGAAGCAGATCATCAACGGCATGACCGTCACTGCGCCGGAAGGGCGCCGTCTGGTGTTGTACCCGCAACTGTCTTTGCCGTATGTACGGCCGGGCTGGTATATCACTCCCAAACTGGGCCTGAATATTCGCCATTATTCCCTGTCGAACCGGGAGGCCGGTACGCCGAAGTCGATCAATTCGACACTGCCGATTATGAGCATCGATTCGGGTATGACTTTCGAGCGGGACAGCCGGTGGTTTGGCAAGAATTATCAGCAGACGCTGGAACCGAGGCTGTATTACGTCAATATTCCCTATCGCAATCAGGATGCGATCCCGGTCTTCGATACGGCTCTGGCCGATTTCGATTTCGCGCAGCTGTTCTCGGAAAACCAGTTCTCCGGCTGGGATCGCATCAACAACGCCAACCAGTTGACTGCCGCAGTGAGCAGCCGCCTGCTGGAG
The DNA here is from genome assembly GCA_937923255.1 of uncultured Propionivibrio sp. GTDB lineage: Bacteria > Pseudomonadota > Gammaproteobacteria > Burkholderiales > Rhodocyclaceae > Propionivibrio > Propionivibrio hellwigii. The sequence goes on from CALAIL010000043.1 coordinate 19,818, forward strand.
CCGAATTCCGGTGCCGAGATTGCACGGGCGACGATTGGTCAGCGTTTCTATTTCACGCGTAACAAGGTGGGCTTGAGCGCCAATTCGATCGCCAGCAGCGAGGGGCGCAGCTGGGATAAATCCGATTTTCTGGCGGCATTCAGTGGCCAGGTACTGCCGCGCGTCTATGCGGATTTCGCTTCGCAATACGATGTGCGCGACAGGCAGGTCAAGCGTCTGTCGGCCGGCGTGCGTTACCTGCCTGCGCCGGGCAAGGTGCTCAATGTCGCCTATCATTACAATCGTGATCCCAGCGCGCCGGTCAAGCAGATCGACCTGTCCGGGCAGTGGCCGCTGACGGGACGGCTGTACGCCGTCGGCCGCTACAACTATTCCTTCCGTGACGACGGCGCGGTGTTGTCTACCGTCAGTCAGCGCGGCCGTCTAATTCAGGCGGTCGCTGGGCTGGAGTACAACGGCGGCTGCTGGGTGGTGCGCGGGGTTGTCCAGCGCCTGGCGCTGACTTCGGAAAAAGCTTCGTCGGCTTTCTTCCTCCAGCTTGAACTGAATGACTTCACCAGCATCGGCTCCAATCCGATCGATATGCTGCGCCGTAATATCCAGGGTTACAGCCTGATCAACGAGCCGGTCAAAGATTCCATCTATGTGCATTGAGGGGCGCGCATGAAAATTTTTCCTTCCCTATTGTTATCACTGGGACTGTGCGTTTCAGGGGAACTGCTTGCGCAGGCTGCCGCGCCGGCGTATCCGAACCTGAAACCTGCCGACCATATCGTCGCCGTTGTCAACGACGAAGTCATTACTCAGGTCGAGTTGACTGACCGACTGGAACTGGCATTGCGGCAACTGCGACAGCAAGGAACTTCGCTGCCGCCGCGCAACGAGCTGGAGCGGCAAATGCTCGAACGCATGATCATCGATAAACTGCAATTGCAGCACGCGCGGGAAATCGGTCTGCATGTCGATGATGCCCAGTTGGAACAGACCTTGCAGCGGATCGCCGCCAATAACAATATGTCGATGGAGCAATTCCGCGAAACGCTGCAGCGGGATGGTATCCCCTTCGCCAATTTTCGTGAAGAGATTCGTAATGAGATGACCATTGCCCGCGTGCGTGAACGCGAGGTGGACAACCGGATCGTGGTTTCCGAAGGCGAGATCGATAATTTTCTGAACAGCCAGGCGACGGGCAGCGGGAACCAGGAGTACGATGTGTCGCATATCCTGCTGCGACTACCGGAAGGTGCAACGCCGGAACAGATTCAGCGCACGCAGGCCAAAGCCGATGATATTTACCGCCGTTTACAGGCCGGCGAGGATTTTGCCCAGATGGCCGCCGCCTACTCTGATGCACCGGATGGCCTGCGCGGCGGCAGTCTGGGCGCCCGTCCGCTTGATCGCATGCCGGGAATCTTTGCCGAAGCGGTCGTGAAACTGGCGCCCGGGCAGTTGGCGCCCATTCTGCGCAGTTCCAATGGTTTCCACATCGTCAAGCTGCTGGCCAAAGGCGGCGCGGCCGTGCCGCCGCAAGTGCAGCAGACCCATGCTCGTCATATCCTGATCAAGGTCAATGAGCTGGTTTCCGATGCCGAAGCCAAGCGCCGTCTCGACGATCTCCATGAGCGGTTGAAGAACGGTGCGAAATTCGAGGAGTTGGCCCGGCTCTTTTCGCAGGACGGTTCTGCCGCCAAAGGCGGCGATCTTGGCTGGCTGTATCCGGGGGATACGGTTCCCGATTTCGAGCGGGTGATGGATCAGCTCGCGCCGGGCGAGATCAGTGTGCCGATCCGCTCACCGTTCGGCTATCACATCGTCCAGGTGCTCGAGCGGCGTATGCAGGACGTTTCGGACGAACGCAAGCGCGCTGCCGCGCGAGAGGCGCTGAAAGAGCGCAAGCTGGACGAGGCGTATCAGGACTGGCTGCGCCAGGAGCGCGACCGCGCCTATGTCGATATCCGGCTCGACGAGCATTGAAAGGCGGGCGATGCACGCGCAATGCTCCGGCACGTTCGGAGAACCCGCTTCTCCTCCACTGATTGCCGTCACCTGCGGTGAGCCGGCAGGCATTGGGCCGGAGCTATGCCTGCGCCTGCCCGAACGTTTTGGCGCGAAGGCGCCGTTCCGTCTCCTCGTTCTGGGGGATCGCGGGCTGCTTGCCGAGCGCGCTCGGCATCTTGGTCTGGCGGTGACTTTGCGTGACTGGACGCCGGAGAACCCATTTCCGTCATTGCTTCCGGATACGCTTGATGTGCTGCATTTTCCCTTGGCCGCACCGGCGATACCCGGCCGTCTCGACCCGGCCAATGCCCGCCATGTACTCGACCTGCTCGATCGCGCCGTGAATGGCTGCATGTCCGGCGAATTTGCGGCGATGGTGACCGCGCCGGTACACAAAGGCGTGATCAATGATGCGGGCGTCGCATTTACCGGGCATACCGAATACCTGGCGGCGCGGACGGAGACGCCGCACGTCGTCATGATGCTGGCGGGCAAAGGGTTGCGCGTCGCGCTGGCGACAACGCATCTCCCGCTTAAGGACGTGCCGGCGGCGATTACGCCGGAATCGCTGACGGCGACACTGCGCATCCTGCACGCCGACATGCGCTGTAAATACGGCATCGACGCGCCGCGCATCCTTGTTGCCGGACTCAATCCGCACGCGGGCGAGAGCGGCTATTTGGGGCGGGAAGAAATCGAAATCATCGCGCCGACGCTGCAACGTTTGCGCGCCGAGGGCATGACGCTGTTGGGCCCATTGCCTGCCGATACGATGTTTACGCCGCCGCTGCTTGCACAGGGGGATTGCGTGCTGGCCATGTATCATGACCAGGGATTGACCGCGCTCAAATATGCCACGTTTGGTCAGGGCATCAACGTGACGCTGGGGCTGCCGATCATCCGTACCTCAGTCGATCATGGCACGACGCTGGAACTGGCCGGGACAGGCGCGGCCGATCCGGGCAGTCTGTTTACCGCGGTCGAACAGGCGGCCGAGATGGCGGCGCGGATGCGGAAAATGCACCGCGCCTAGCGGCGCGATGGTCAAGGCGCAAAGATGTGAAGGCGATTTCCCAGGGACGGTTTATGCAAAAACATATCGCCCGCAAGCGTTTTGGTCAGCACTTTTTGATCGACCCGCAGGTTATTGGCGACATCGTGCGGGCGATTGCACCGCGCCGCGAAGAGCGTCTCGTTGAAATCGGCCCCGGCCTGGGCGCACTGACCGAACTTTTGCTGCCTCGACTGAATCACCTGCATGTCATTGAGATTGACCGCGATATCGTTGCCCGTTTGCAGCAACGCTTTGACACCGCTCCTGGCGGACCTTTGACGATTCACGCGGGCGATGCGCTGACTTTTGATTTTTCCGTATTGGCGAGAGGCGAGGCGGGCGTGTTACGCATCGTCGGCAACCTGCCGTACAACATTTCGACGCCGCTGCTGTTTCATCTGGCGACATATGCCGAATCGATCCGGGACATGCATTTCATGTTGCAGAAAGAAGTCGTCGCGCGCATGGCGGCGGCGCCCGATACGCCGGATTACGGCCGCCTCTCGGTCATGCTGCAATACCGTTTTTTCGTCGATCCGCTCTTTGATGTGCCGCCGGGAGCGTTTGCTCCCGCGCCTAAGGTCGACTCCACCGTCGTTCGCCTGATTCCGCGCCCAACGGCGGAATTGACGGCGCGTAATGCGGGGACGCTGGCTGAAGTCGTCGCGGCCGCTTTTTCCCAGCGTCGAAAAATGCTGCGTAATACGCTATCGGCCTATTTCTCCGAAGCCGATTGGGCGCGGCTCGCCATCACGCCCACGGCACGCGCCGAAATGCTGACCGTCAAAGAGTATGTTTACCTGGCAAACGCCTTGGCTGGCGAGATGATCGCAACCTGAATACAGGTTTCCGGAGTTGCCGGAGTACGTTACAAGCGACAACGGCGGATTAAGTGCGGCGTTGAATGGTGATTGGATGGCGTGGCGGGTGGATAGGTGCCGTTTGCATCGCCGACTCATTTTGTTTCCATGCCAGGGCAAGTGCCTGATCCCGGCACAATAGCGCGCCGACGGTGAGTAGATAATCCGGCACGCCGCTTTTAGGCCAGTGCAATGATTGTCCTGCCAGTTTTTCGGCCAGTGCGGTGACGTCGAAGCCCAGCGCTTCGAGTGAATAGCGCATTCTGGACGGCACCTGGCAGGCGATGCCGCGCGGGCGCGTACATTTTGAACAGCCGGAACAGTGGCCGGCAATGACCGAAAGGCAGCCGTCGCGTTCCCAGTGTTTCAGCGTATTGACCAGAATCTGGCGGGCGGCAAGGAATTGCTCGATGAGGCGCTCTTTCGTCGAGCCGGGTTCCACCCAGGTTTTCTGGGTGACCAAAATGGCGTGCGTCCATGGCGGCAACTGTTCCAGCGGTGAGCTTTCAAAAGGCGGGCACGACCAGAACTGGCCGTATTTCTCACAAGTGCGGCAGTACCCCTGGATGCGTTCCGGATCGTAATACCGCATCATGTCCGCCTTACTGACGATGACGGTGTGCACGGTTCCGGTCATGGATTTCGTTGCTTCCATTGGGATCGTCGACACTCAATTTTGCCTATAGTGGTCATTTGCCTTATTGCATCAGGCGGCAATGATAACGCGCCCCTTCGGCAGCGGCATCTGATGTCGATGTTTGCCTGTGCCGAAACGGCCGGTAGTCATGCGCAGTACGGCAGCAAGCGCTCAAAAGCACGGCAATGCGCGATCCGCGCCTGGTCTTTACGCGATTGCGCTAAGGCGTGCGCAGCGTTGCCGCACGCACCGCCCATGCAGCTGTCAGGCCGACCTTGCGCGGAGCGCTATTCAGCGGCACGACCCAATCTACGATGCGCCGAAGATCTCGTTCAATTGCTGCGTCACGCGCACGAAGGTCGTGCGTTTGGAAAGCTCCTTGAGCGTGCGTGCGCCCACATAGGTGCAGGCGGAACGGACGCCGCCCAGAATATCCTGGAGCGTGTTTTCGACCGAGCCGCGGCAGTCGAGCAACACCTCTTTACCTTCCGAGGCGCGGTAGACGGCAACCCCGCCGGCGTATTTGTTCATCGCCTCGCGTGAACTCATGCCGTAAAAACGCATTTTGCGCACGCCGTCGACCTCGACGATTTCCGAGCCGCACTCATCGTGGCCGGCAAGCATCCCGCCGAGCATGACGAAATCCGCGCCGGCACCGAAAGCCTTGGCAATGTCGCCTGGTGAGGTGCAGCCGCCGTCGGCGCAGATGAGGCCGCGTAGCCCGTGTGCGGCGTCAGCGCATTCGATGATCGCGGACAGCTGCGGATAGCCAACCCCCGCCATTTTGCGCGTTGTACAGACCGAACCGGGGCCGATGCCGACTTTGACAATATCGACGCCATCGAGAATCAGCTCCTCGGTCATTTCGCCCGTAACGACATTGCCGGCCATGATTGTGATGTTGGGATAGGCAGCGCGCAGCTTATGGATGAAGCGGATGAAAGGTTTGGTATAGCCGTTGGCAACGTCGACGCAGACGTGGCGAATGCTGCCGTTGGCAGCTTTCATGACGCGCTGGAATTTTTCATAATCGGGCGACGTAATGCCCATCGAGTAGAAAATCGGCAGCATGGCATCGGTCTGTTCGGCAAAAAAGGCGAGCAGTTCGCTTTCGCCGTAATGCTTGTGCAAGGCTGTTGATAATCGATGCCGAACCAGTGTGCGTCCCATCTCGAACGTGCCGGTCGAGTCCATATTGGCGGCAATGATCGGGATGCCGTGATATTTCTGCTGCGAATGCAGGAAAACGAATTCACGGGCAATATCGACTTCGGAGCGCGAACTGAGCGTCGAGCGTTTGGGGCGGATGAGAACATCTTTGAAATCAAGTTTCAGATCCTGTTCGATTCGCATGAAAAAACTTTCGGTAAAGTCTGGCGGTTGATGGGAAGCGTCAATCGTACCTTCACGCCCTGTTCCTGAAAAATGAACGGGTAATGAAGGCCGTTGAGGCAGCTTGGCAGGGCTGTTGCCGGGGCATCACGGTTTCATTCCGCCGGAACGCCGTCTTTCAGGTACATCGGCGAACGCGGGCCATAAAGCATGCCATGCGGGCGCCCCGCATACAGCAGGCGTGCATCGGTGATCTCGGCAATCCGATGACCGTGGTCGACGACCGTTTCGGCGATCTGGTACAAGGCGGCGCTGATCAGCATACCGATCAGCCCGCCGCCGCTATCACCTCGCCCTTCGGCGCTTGAGGCCGTTGCGGCGCCGTTCCAGAGTTCCGTACCGCTGCGCAGATCGACCAGCCGTGCCTTCGCGGTGACGCGCGTTTCGCTGGCCAGCAAGGCGTAAGAAGTCCCGTAATGCACGACATCGATATACAGCGCGGCGTCTGCGCCGAAAATCTGGCGCAGTTTGTCAAATGGCAGCGCATGGATATCGGCGGGGACGGTTAGCCCGTTTTGCTTGAAGGTTTCTTCAGTCAGCGTGACCGGAAACACGTAATAACCGGATTCGGCCAGCGGCACGCTTGTGTGCGACATGACGCTGTCGCTCGCCTTGATGTCCGGAGAACTGTTGAGCGGCGGCAGTACGAGGATCGACGCAGGGCGCGCCGTCTTAAACGCGGTGTAGTCAAACGGCTTGACTGCCTGCTTGGCGCAGCCGGCAAGCAGGGCGAGGATTGGCAATAGTGCGGCGAAGCACCGCAGAGGGGCATGCAGACGCATCATTGGCCTCTATGGACGTTTTTTACTGGGTTTTTATATTCGGGCATTGCCTTGCCCGATTGGGGTTTTTCCGAACCTGTCTGATCCGAATGGGGTGTACTCGGCGGGGCTTTCTCGAGCGGATTTTTCTGGAGCAGAAAATCGATGTAGGCAGCACTTTCTGGATACTGCTGTTTTTCCGCTGCCAGATACTGTTCGAACAGGTCGGTTCGTCCCGTTTGACCATACAGCAGTCCAAGATGGGCCTGGAACCCCGGCGGCAAGGGTTTTCCTTGCGCCTTGGCTTCTTCACGGGTCTTTTCAAGCGCCTGGATGCCTTCTTCCGGCCCCTGCCCCCCCTGGAGGTAGGCATATTGCTGTGCCGGGAAATTTCCCCAGTAATAGAGCGGTTCACGTGGCGCCGCACACGCTGTCAGGAGCGCGGCGCACAGTGTGGAAATTAGGAGGCGCATAGGGTTCCCCAACTCATCGCTACTGTTTTTGATGTTTAATTGCCGGCCTGCCAGGCGCCGGATTCGATGCCGGCGACAAGCGCATCGACAGCTTGGCGAATCGCCAGATCGAGCACTTTGCCGTTGAGCGTCGAGTCATAGCTCGCCGTGCCGCCAAAACCGATGATTTCGCGGTTCGACAGCGAATATTCACCCGCGCCGCTGGCGGAGTAAACGACCTGCGAAGTGCCCACGTCAACGACGTTCAGCGTGACCTTGGCATAGGCGACCTGCTGCTTGCCGCGTCCCAGGATGCCGAACAGTTGATGATCGCCGACTTCCTTGCGCCCAAATTCACTGACATCGCCGGTGATGACGTAGCGCGCGCCTTGAATCGACTGCTGCCGTTTGGAAAATTCCGCTTCCTGCCGGATTTCTCCCATATTCTCGCGGTCAAGTACGATAAACCGGTTCGTCTGCTGCAAATGCGACACCAGAATCGTTTTGGCCTGACTGCCCAGCCGGTCGACGCCATTGGTAAATACACCGCGCATGAAATTCGAGCGGTTGTCGAACTTGCCGACGGCAATCTGTTGCCGGACGCCGGTATATGGGCGAGTCGTGGCGACCGTTTGCGTCGTCGCCAATGTCCGCGACTCCTCGGTTGCACAGCCGGTCAGTAATCCAAGGAGCGCGAGCAGGCCAATGAAAAAAGTGTTCCGGAGGGTTTTCATCTCTTTCTCCCTACTGATACAAACATAAATATGGGGCATCGATTTCGACAGAAAAAGCAGCGCGTGCGCGCTGCCTTTGTCTGCGGTGTTACGTATCGGTCGTGCTGGCAACCCGATGCCGGTGCGGGCACGCCCGGTCACGGCATGTCATGTTACGACGGCAGATAGCGCACGCGCAATACACCATCGATCGCCGCCAGTTGCTCGATGATTTTCACGGAAATTTCGGTTTCGACATCGACCAGTGTGAAGGCCATATCCCCCCGTGATTTGTTGACCATGTTATGGATGTTCAGCCCCGCATCGGCCAGTGCCGTAGAAATCTGCCCCAACATGTTGGGCACGTTGGCATTGGCGATGGCAAGCCGGTAACGGGACTCACGCGGCATGGCGATGTTGGGAAAATTCACGGAATTCTGGATGTTGCCGTTTTCGAGATAATCAGCGATCTGCTCCGATACCATGATGGCGCAGTTTTCCTCGGCTTCTTCGGTCGAAGCGCCCAGGTGAGGCAATGAAACGAAGTTGGGGTGCGGGCGCAGCAGATTACTCGGGAAGTCACACACATAGGCGTGTAGTCGGCCTTCGTTGAGACTGTCCAGCGCCGCGGCGTCGTTGACGATGCCTTCGCGTGAGAAATTGAGCAGTACCACGCCTTTTTTCATCAACTTGATGCGCTCGGCGTTGATCAGATCGCGGGTGGCGGGCAGTAACGGCACGTGCAGACTGATGAAATCGGCGCGCTTGACGAGATCGTCAATGCTGGCCGACCGGCGCACCTGCGAGGGCAGCCGCCAGGCCGCTTCGACGGTAATGTCCGGATCGTAGCCGATGACATTCATGCCGAGCTGGATGGCTGCTTCAGCCAGTTTGGAGCCGATGGCGCCCAGGCCGATAATGCCCAGCGTGCTGCCCCGCAATTCGTGGCCGACAAAGCGCTTTTTGCCCGACTCGACCTGCTTTTGCAGCGATTCATCATCGCCGACCAGCCCGCTGACGAAGCGCAATGCCGGAAAGAGATTGCGCGTGCCCATCAGCATGCCGGCGATCACCAGTTCCTTGACGGCATTGGCGTTAGCGCCGGGTGTATTGAAAACGACGATGCCCTTTTCGCTCATCGCTTTGATCGGAATGTTATTAGTCCCAGCGCCGGCGCGTCCGATGCACAGTACGCTGGGGGGGATCGCCATTTCGTGCATATTCTGCGAACGGACAAGGATGGCATCCGGTGCTTCCATATCGTTAGCGGTTGTATAGCTTTCGGGCAGGCGAGCCAGTCCTTTCTTGGAAATGGCGTTGAGCGTCAGGATTTTACGGTTCATGGTGTGCGTGATCCCTAGGAAAAGTATCTGGATTCAGATGAGTCGGTGAGCAGCGGCCCGGACATCTGGGCCGGCGGTTTATGCGTGCTGTTTTTCAAATTCCCGCATCAGTTCGACCAGTGTTTTGATGCCTTCGATCGGCATCGCGTTATAAATCGAAGCACGCATGCCGCCCACCGAGCGATGCCCCTTGAGCTGGATCATGCCGCGCGCCTTCGCACGCTTGAGAAATTCCTCGTCGAGGTCGGTATTTTTGAGCGTAAAGGGAACGTTCATGCGCGACCGGTTTTCCCTGGCCACCGGTGAAATGAAAAATTCCGATATGTCGAGAAAGTCGTACAACAGCGCCGCTTTGGCAATGTTTTCTTTTTCCATGACTGCGAGGCCGCCTTTGGCGCGCAGCCATTTGAACACCAGGCCGGCGATGTAGATGGCGAAAGTGGGCGGCGTGTTGTACATCGAATCATTGTCGGCGGCGATCTTGTAATCAAACATCGTCGGCGTTCCCTTGAGCGTTTCGCCAAGCAAATCCTCCCGCACGATGACGATCGTCAGGCCGGCCGGGCCGATATTCTTTTGCGCGCCTGCATAGATCAGGCCGAATTTTGCAACATCGACAGGGCGGGAGAGGATATTTGACGACATGTCGGCAACCAGCGGTACGTTGCCGGTTTCCGGCGTCCAGAATATTTCGACGCCGCCGATGGTTTCATTCGGCGTGTAATGCACGTACGCGGCGTTTGGATCGAGTTGCCAGGCGTCTTGTGCGGGCGCATAGGTGAAATTTTTGTCTTCAGAGGAGGCGACGATGTTAACGTCAGCGAATTTTTTGGCTTCCTTGATTGCCTTCTTCGACCATTCGCCTGTGTTGAGATAGTCGGCCGAGGTTTTTCCGCGTAGCAGGTTCATCGGCACCATGGCGAACTGCGAAGAGGCGCCTCCCTGCAGAAATAGCACCTTGTAATTGGCCGGAATGCCGAGCAGCTCGCGCAGATCGGCCTCGGCCTCGGCGTGGATGCTCATGTACTCCTTGCCGCGGTGTGACATTTCCATCACCGACATACCGCTGCCCCGCCAGTTGACGAGTTCGTCGCGCGCCTGTTCGAGAACGGCCTGCGGCAGGGTCGCCGGGCCGGCGCTAAAGTTGAAGATGCGATCCATGATTGTGCCTTTCTGGAAATGTCTGAAACTTGAATTCGGGGCGTAAATGCGTTGGACGCGCCATTGTAGCGAAATTGCCGTGGGTCAAGCCAGTGCGCGACCGGTTTGGGCTGCGTACAGCAACACTGGCACGTGTCGCTCCCACCGCGTGCACTCTTGGGCTTTTCCGCAAGATGCCCCGGAAACCCGCGTGGATAGGGCGTCTCAGAGCACACTGCCCGCAAACGCCCTATTTATAAGGGCTTCAGGGCACCCACTCTGAAACGCCCTAAATACAAGGGCTCCAGAGCATACCCTTCGGAGATGACCTAAATACACGGGCTTCAGGCTACCTCTTTTAAGAGATGCGCCTGCACTTCCGCCCCCAGGGTTTTTCTAATTTTCTCCCTGTCGGGGAGATGCCCCGAACCCCGCGTGGATAATGGACTTCAGGGCAGGTACCCTGAGACACTTTAAATATAGGAATTGCCATAGCCTGCGTGCTGACTTCCACCCGCGAGGCTTCTCTTGATGCCGTTGCGCTGTGCGGCAGCGCACCCCGCTGACTTTCCTACCTTTTTTCTTTATCTCGCCAAAGAAAGTCAGCAAAGAAAGGCGACCCCAGGCGCAGAAGACTC